>NZ_CP108006.1:6450788-6773003 GCF_036127095.1 Streptomyces sp. NBC_00335 | reverse complement strand
GTTGAACGACGAGAACTGGTCGAGCGCCTTGAGCGCCCCCTGGACCAGTCCATCCACCATCTCGTTCGCCTGCATGGCAGGAACTCCTTCATTTCGACTCAACCTGAACCGCTTTCCTGATGACTCAATTCGACACCCAAAAGCGGAAGCCGGGCCGCCGAAAAAGCCCTTTCCCGGCGGGTCGAAGGGCCGTTCACGCCCGTTCACACCCCTCCCGCCACCCCTCTGACCTGCATGTATCTCCCGGGACCTAAGACCCCTGTGCGCTTGTGAAAACTTTCACAAGAATTTCGGGCGAAGTGCGCCCTACCGCGCTCCTCCCCCAGCGAGCACAATCACGATGACGAGTCGCGTCGACCGTGAGGGAGGGAGCGCGTGCGCAGTCAGGTGCGCGTCGCGGACGGACGGAATCTGACGGTGGAGCGCTGGGGCGACCCGCACGGAAAACCCGTTTTCCTGCTCCACGGCATGCCCGGAAGCCGCCTGGGCCCCGCCCCCCGGGGCATGGTCCTCTACCAGCGCCGGATGCAGCTCATCGCCTACGACCGCCCCGGCTACGGGGGCTCCGACCGCCATCCGGGCCGCACCGTCGCCGACGTGGCCGCGGAGGTGGCCGCGATCGCCGACTCCCTGGGCCTGGACACCTTCGCCGTGGCCGGCCGCTCCGGCGGCGCCCCCGGCGCGCTGGCCTGCGCCGCCCTGCTCCCCGACCGGGTCACCCGGACCGCCGCGCTGGTCTCCCTGGCCCCCCGGGACGCGGAGAACCTCGACTGGTTCGAGGGCATGTCCCCCTCGAACATCCGGGAGCACTCCACGGCCGGCCGGGACCCCGAGGAGCTCGCCGCCCGGCTGATCCCGCGCGCCGCCGGGATCGCCGAGGACCCCGGCCGGCTCCTGGACGAGCTGCGCCGCGAGCTCACCGACAGCGACCGCATGATCGTCGCGGACGCGGGGCTGCGGGCCATGCTGCTGCGCAATTACCGCGAGGGGGTCCGCACCTCCGCCTACGGCTGGATCGACGACGCCATCTCCTTCAGCGGCCCCTGGGGCTTCGACCCGGCGGACATCCGGTGCCCGGTGCTGATCTGGCACGGCGAGCTCGACGTCTTCTCCCCCGTGGGCCACTCCCGCTGGCTGGCCGGCCGCATCCCGGGCGCCACCACGAACATCGACCCGGCCGCCGCGCACTTCGCGGCGCTGCGCGCCCTGCCCGACGTACTGACCTGGCTGCTCAGGGAGGTGCCCGCGCCTCCGGTGAACGAGCAGCAGCCCGCGTAGGAGGGGGGCGGGAAGGCCCGGAAACGGGAAATGGATCTTGCCTTCGGGTAAACGGCCGGAGCGCGGGCCCGTCGCATTCGTTCACCCATGCCACGGGCGCGTGATCGTTCGTCACATTCGTTCGGCCGAGAGGTCACATTGTGAGAACCCGCGTCCAGGTTTAGCGAGCCGAAGGACACCGGGCCAGGTAAAGTCCGCGCCAGACACTGGCTCTCCTCGCCAATGTCCTCCTCCCATTCCCCATGACCTCCCCGAGGACGGCGTCATGAACACCTCCGCAACCCACCCGGCCAGCACCGTCACGGCCACCCGCGTCCCGCTCGACCGGATCGATGTCCGCGGCGCGCGCGCGGCCGCGACCCTGGGTCGCGTCCTCCCGACGGAATCCGGCCGAAAGGTTCAGACGCCCATCTTCAACTCCGCGCTCTGACAAGGAAGTCAGCGCTCTAGACTGGTGGAATGACCGGCCTGATCGCTTTTCGCGAGATCGTCCTGAAAGTTCACAGCAGATGCGATCTTGCTTGTGATCATTGCTATGTCTACGAACACGCAGATCAGAGCTGGCGCGCCCGGCCCAAAGTGATCTCCCCCGAGGTGATTTCACAGACGGCGTCGCGGCTCGCCGAACACGCAAGGACACACGCACTCCCCTCCGTCACGGTCATCCTTCACGGAGGGGAACCGCTTCTCGCGGGCCCCGCCCGCCTCCGGCTCGTGTGCGAGGAATTCACCCGCGCCCTCGACGGCATCGCCGCCCTCGACCTGCGCATGCACACCAACGGCCTGCAGCTCAGCCCCCGTTATCTGGACCTCTTCGCGGAGTTCGGCGTCAGCGTCAGCGTCTCCCTCGACGGGGACCGCGCGGCCAACGACCGCCACCGGCGCTTCGCCGACGGACGCACGAGCCATCCCCTGGTCCTGGCCGCCGTGGACCTGCTGCGCACCGAGCCCTACCGCCACCTCTACCAGGGCCTGCTCTGCACCATCGACGTGGCCAACGACCCCGTGGCCGTGCTCGACGCCCTGGTCGAACTGGCCCCTCCGCGCGTGGACTTCCTCCTCCCGCACGCCACCTGGCAGACGCCCCCGGTCCGCCCCGACGGGGCCCCCGACACCTACGCGCGCTGGCTGCTGCGGGTCTTCGACCACTGGGAGCACCTCGGGCGCCCGGTCCCCGTACGGCTCTTCGACTCGCTGTTCTCCACCCTGGCCGGCGGCCCCAGCCTCACCGAGTCCCTCGGCCTCGCGCCCACCGATCTCGTGGTCGTGGAAACCGACGGGAACCTGGAGCAAGTCGACTCCCTGAAGAGCGCCTTCGAGGGAGCCGCAGCCACCGGGTTCAACGTCTTCGACCACGCCTTCGACCTGGTCGCGGCCCATCCCGGGGTCCGCGCCCGGCAGCTGGGCCTGGCCGGCGTCAGCGCTACGTGCCGCCGGTGCCCCGTCGTACGTTCGTGCGGAGGCGGGCTCTACACGCACCGCTACCAGGCCGGTCCGGCCGATGGCCCGGGCGCGGAAGCGGGGGCGGGAGCGGCCGGGGACGCGGGAGCGGGAGCCGCCGGGGACTTCGACAACCCCTCCGTCTACTGCACCGACCTGCGCGAGCTCGTCGACGGCGTGGAGGGCCGTACGAGTGCCCGCGCGAGCGCGCCGGAACTGTCCGACCCGGCCGAGCTGGCCGGCTCCCAGGCGCAGCTGACCAGGGACCTGCTCGCCCTCTTGAACGACCGCCGCACGGGTGATTCCGAGTGGGAGCGGGCCTGGAGGGTGCTGGGCGCCGTGGAGCGGGCCGGGCAGGCCGGCGCGGACGCGGTGGACGCCGTACTGGCCCACCCCTTCACCCGGACCTGGGTCATGGCCTGCCTCGACCCCGCCGCCCAGGGCCGCCCCGATGCCCCGCAGGCGGCCCGCCGGCTGACCGCGCTGGCCGCCGCCGCCGTCCTGCGCGGCGGGCTCGACCTGCCCGCCGAGGTCGTCTACCGGGACGGCGAGGTGTACCTGCCGACGCTCGGCCTGCTGCGCCTGGGCGAGCCCGGCACCGACGGCCGGGCCACGCTGCACGCCGCCGACGGGTGGTACGCCGTACGCGAGGAGGGCCGCCCCGAGCACCGCTTCGGGCCCGCGGCGGGCGACGCGCGCTGGCAGCCCGTACGCACCTGGTCCCCGGGGCCGGACGCGGCCCCCGTGGCGCTGGAGGACCTGGACCCGCACCGCAACTGCTTCGCCCGCCCGCCCCGGCTGCGGCTCGGCGCCGCGGAGGCCGGGGAGTGGCGGGAGCGCCTCGACGCAGCATGGGCGCTGCTGCACGCCTCGGTGCCCGAGTTCGCGCGGGCGGCCGCCACCGGGCTGACCACCCTGACCCCGCTCGCGGGCGGTCCCCGGGCCCGCGGCTGGGGCGAGGCCGGGCGGCACGGTCCGGGCGCGCTCGGAGTGCCGTACGCGGCCGGGGTGGCGGAGACCGCGCTCGCGCTGCTGACCGGGCGGCGGCGGGCCGGGCTCCAGGCGCTGACGGAGGTGGCCGACCTGTACGCGCTGGACGGGGAGTGGCAGCACCCCTCGCCGTGGCGGGAGAGCCCGGTCCCGGTGTCCCGGCTGCTGGCCGACGTCCACGAGCGGGTGGCAGTGGAGGCCTACCGGCGGGCGACCGCCGCCGCGGAGCCGAGCGGGCTGGACCGGATCAACCGGGCGCTGGACCAGCTGTCGGGGGCGGCGGAGCTGACGAGCACCGGGAAGCGGCTCGTGGAGCAGCTGCGCTGGGAGCTGAAGGCGGTCGACGCGTGAGCGGCCCGCCGGGCCCCGGGGAAGCCGGCCGGCTCCCCCGCCCCGGCACCGGCGGCCCCGCCGGACTCGTCGGCCCCCTCCGCGCGCTCGGTGTCCGCCCCGGCATGCGCCTCCTGGTGCACGCCGCGCTCGGCGGCACCGGCCTGCGCGCCGGGGAGCTGCTGAGCGCCCTCCTCGCCGCCGTCGGCCCGCGCGGCACCCTCGCCGCGCCGGCCTTCACCCCGCAGAACTCCAAGACCTCCACCGCGCACCTGGCGCGGATCGCGGGCCTCTCCGAGGAGGGCGTACGGGAGTTCCGCGCGCGGATGCCCGCCTTCGACCAGGCGCGCACCCCGAGCCACGGGATGGGGGTCCTCGCGGAAGCGGTGCGCACCGCCCCGGGAGCGGCGCGCAGCGGGCATCCGCAGACCTCTTTCGCCGCCGTCGGCGAAGGGGCCCGGGGAATGTGTGCGGAGCATCCGCTGACCAGCCATTTGGGCGAGGAATCACCCCTGGGAAAGATGTGCGGCACGGGATGGAAGGTACTCATGATCAATGTGGGATTTTCCGTCTGCACCGCATTCCATCTCGCGGAGTATCGAATTCCGCAGCCCCCCTTGCGCATGTACGAGTGTGTGGTGAAGGTGAACCATCCGGGACTTCCGGGGCGGCAGCCCGGAGGGCCCGAGGGGGAAGGGTGGACCGCGTACGAGGACATCGCGCTGGATGACAGCGATTTCGCCGAGATCGGCAGGGAGTTCCCGGAAGACCGGATTCACCGGGGGCGGATCGGCGGAGCATCGACCATGCTCTTCGCCCTTCCGCATGCCGTCGATCACGCGCTTGAATGGATGACCGAAAACAGACGCTGATTGACTGAACGATGAGGGGATGTGGCGGAGCAGCTCCGGAATGATGTTTCTTCGCTCGCATCTTCGGGACGGGGGTCGTGTGCCCGCATCAGTGCAGCCGTACTTTTTTCTCAGTTATGCGCATACACCGAGGTTCGGAGCGGGAGGACCGGACCCGGACATGTGGGTGGAGCGGCTTTTCCGCGACCTCTGCAGCCATGTCATGGCGCTGACGAATCTGCCCGCGGGAGCCGAGGCCGGCTTCATGGACCGGGAGATACGCAGCGGTGAGGGCTGGTCGGAACGGCTCGGGGCGGCGCTCGCCACCTGCCGGGTCTTCGTCCCCCTGTTCTCGCCGCGCTACTTCGCCAGCGAGATGTGCGGGAAGGAGTGGTTCGCCTTCGCGCAGCGCACCATTCACCACGTGGCGCTCAGCAACCAGCCGGCCGAAGCCATCGTGCCCGCGTTATGGGTGCCGGTGCCGCCCTCCCAACTACCGCTTCCAGCCGAGCGGTTGCAGTTCAACCACAACACCTTCGGCGAGCGCTACGTCACCGACGGACTCTACGGACTGATCAAACTGCGGGGCTACGCCGAGCAGTACGAGAGCGCCGTGTACGAACTCGCCAAACGGATCGTCCGGGTCGCCGAGACCGTCCGGCTCGATCCCATCCGGCCGCTCGACTACCGGCTGGTGCCCAGCGCCTTCGGCTCCGCGAACGGCACCCCCAGCAGCACCACCCGCACCCTGCACGTCACCGTGGCCGCCGCTTCCCGGCACGATCTGCCCGAGGGCCGCAGCCCCGAGTACTACGGGGACAGCGCGCTGGACTGGAACCCGTACCACCCGGTCTCCCAGCGGCCCATCGCCTACGTGGCCGAGGACCTGGTCCGCAACCTCAACTACCAGACGACGGTGGGCTCGTTCGACGACGAGGCCGGGCACTTCGACTCCAAACAGCCGCCGACCCGCCCCGAGATCCTCATCGTGGACCGGTGGGCGGTGGAGGACGAACAGCGCCGCCAGCGCCTGGCCGCCTTCGACCAGGAGTCCCGGCCGTGGATCAACGTGGTGGTGCCGTGGAACCGGTACGACCACCAGAGCCGCGCGAAGGAGGGCGAGTTGGCCCACCGGCTGGAGGACACCATGCCCGTCAAGATGAGCCAGGGCCGGGCCGCTTGCCGGGCCGCCGCCAACGGCGTGGCCAACATGGAGACGCTCGGGCAGATCCTGCCGCAGGTGGTGGAAGCCGCCGCCCAGCAGTTCCTCAGACACGCCCAGGTCTATCCGCCGGCCGGCAGCCCCGCGGCCGGCACCGAACGGCCCCGGCTGCTCGGTCCGATGGGGATGAACGGGCCGCCGGCCCCACCGCCCGCCCCCTTCCCGCCCACCGTGGGCGATACGGGCGACGGGTACGGCGGGCCCACAGACACCAACGACAACGACCGGGGGGACGCGGATGACATCGAGTCGTGACAGCCAGCACAGCAGCCGTGACGAGCACCGCGAGGGGCGCATCGTCACCTTCTACTCGTACAAGGGCGGCACGGGCCGCACGATGGCGCTGGCCAACACCGCCTGGATCCTCGCGGCCAACGGCAAGCGGGTCCTCGCCGTGGACTGGGACCTGGAGGCCCCCGGCCTGCACCGCTTCTTCCACCCCTTCCTGGACCCCTCCACCCTCGGCGCCACCACCGGTGTCATCGACCTGATCAGCGAGTACGCGTGGGCGGCCACCAGCCCGGTGCAGCGCGCCGACGACTGGCACAAGGACTACGCGCGGATCCAGCCGCACGCCGTCTCGCTGACCCCCGAGACCCTCGGCTGGGAGTTCCCCGACGGCGGGACCCTCGACTTCGTCTCGGCGGGCCGGCAGAACCGCGAGTACTCGGCGACCGTCTCCACCTTCGACTGGGACAACTTCTACGACCGGCTCGGCGGCGGGCTCTTCTTCGACGCCTTACGGGCGGACATGAAGCGGAACTACGACTACGTCCTGATCGACAGCCGCACCGGCCTCTCCGACATAGCCGACATCTGCACGGTCCACCTGCCCGACGTCCTGGTCGACTGCTTCACCCTGTCCGACCAGTCCATCGACGGCGCGGCCTCCGTGGCCCGGCAGATCGACGAACGCTTCAACGACCGCGGCATCAAGATCTACCCGGTCCCGATGCGCATCGACGAGGGCGAGAAGGAGAAGGCCGACGCCGGCCGCGCCCTGGCCCGGATCAAGTTCGACCGCTTCCCCAACGGCCTGATCGGGGACGACCTCACCTCCTACTGGGGCGCGGTGGAGATCCCGTACCGCCCCTACTACGCCTACGAGGAGACCCTGGCCACCTTCGGGGACGAGGCCGGGCTCACCAACTCCCTGCTCTCCGCCTTCGAACGGCTCACCACCGTCGTCACCGAGGGCGACGTCACCTCGATGCCGGCCATCGGCGAGGAGGTGCGCCTGCGCATCCGCGACGCCTTCACCCGGCGCCGCCCCGCCCTGCCCGCGGACCTCTTCCTCTCGTACGTCGCCGAGAACCGCATGTGGGCCGACTGGATCGAATCGGTGCTCACCCGGGCCGGCTTCCGGGTCGTCCCCCGCGACGTCTCCGCCGAACGGACCCCGGCCGCCGCCGGCGGGGACACCCTGGGCGGTACGGGGATCAGCGTCGACACCGCCGCGCGGACCGTGGTGCTGCTCTCCAGCGCCTACCTCAAGTCCGCCCGCGCGGTGGACGTGTGGGAGCGGGCCGCCGCCGAGGACCCAACGGGAGGCCGGCGCCAGCTGGTGCCGCTGCGGGTGGGCGACGTGCGCCTGTCCACCCCGTACATCGACCGCAACCCGGTGGACCTGTTCCGCCTCGACGAGGTGCACGCCACGACCGCGCTGCTGCGCGCGGTGGAACGGCCGATGGCGCTGCCCGACACCGTCGCCAGCGCCTCCGCGCCCGGACCCCGCTTCCCGGGGACGGTCCCGAAGATCTGGAACGCGCCGCCCCGCAACCCCGGTTTCACCGGCCGCTCCATCGTGCTGGAGCGGATGCGCGACCAGCTCGGCGGCGGCATATCCGTGGTGCTGCCACAGCCGCAGACCCTGTTCGGGCTCGGCGGCGTCGGCAAGACCCAGGTGGCGCTGGAGTACGTGCACCGGTTCATGGCCGACTACGACCTGGTCTGGTGGATCTCCGCCGAGCAGACCGACGACGTGGTGGCCGCCCTCGCGGAACTGGCCGTACGCCTCGGCGCGCAGACCGGCGAGGACATGTCGGCCGCCTCCCAGGAGGCGATCGACCTGCTGCGGCGCGGGGTCCCCTCCTCGCGCTGGCTGCTGGTCTTCGACAACGCCGACGATCCCGAGACGCTCAAGCGGTACTTCCCGCCGGGCGGCCCGGGGCACGTGCTGGTCACCTCCCGCAACCAGTCCTGGTCCCAGTACGGCGACGCCCTCCCGGTGGACGTGTTCCTGCGCGAGGAGTCCATCGAGCACCTCCAGCGCCGGGCCCCCGGCCTCAGCAAGGAGGACGCCGAGCAGGTGGCCATCGCGGTCGGCGACCTGCCGCTGGCCGTCGAGCAGGCGGGCGCCTGGATCGCGGAGACCGCGACCCCGGTGTCCGCGTACATCGAGCAGCTGGCCCAGCAGGCCGCCCGGGTACTGGCGCTGAACCAGCCGCCCGGCTACCCGGAGCCGGTGGCCGCCACCTGGAACGTCTCCATAGAGCGGCTCCAGTCCCGCTCCCCCGCGGCCGTGCGGCTGCTCCAGCTGTGCGCCTTCTTCGCACCCGAGCCGATCTCGGCGAACCTGCTCTACAGCAAGGAGATGATCGACGCCCTCAAGCCGTACGACTCCTCCCTCCAGGAGAAGCTGGTCCTGGGCCGCGTCATCCGGGAGATCGGCCGCTTCGCGCTCGCCAAGGTCGACCAGGTCAGCAACAGCATCCAGGTCCACCGACTGGTGCAGGCGGTGATCCGGGCGCAGCTCTCCGAGGAGGAGCAGCGCGAGGCCCGGCACGCGGTGCACCGGATCCTGGCGGGTGCCCGGCCGGACGACGACGAGCCGATAGACAACCCGGAGACCTGGCCGCGGTTCAACACCATCTGGCCGCACCTGACCCCGTCGGAGGCCCGGTTCTGCAAGGAGCCGGAAACCCGCCGGCTGCTGATCGACCGCGTCCGCTACCTCTGGAAGCGCGGGGACTTCAAGGCCGCGTACGCGCTGGGCGAGGAGCTGCGCGAGACCTGGCGCGAGACCCTGGGCGGCGACGACCTCCAGTACCTGTACCTGCGCTTCCACCTCTCCAACATCCTGCGCTCGCAGGGCCGGTTCGTGGAGGCGATGGAACTGGACGAGGGCACCCTGGAGCGCCAGCAGGCGGCGCTGGGCGTCTCGCACCCGCACACCTACATGACCACCAGCGGTCTGGCCATGGACCTGGGCGCCCTCGGCCGCTACGGCGAGGCGATGGAGCTGGCGAACGCCGCGCACGAGGGCTTCGGGCAGATCTTCCACGAGGCCCACCCGCGGACCCTGGCCGCCGCGAACAACCTGGCGCTGAACCTGCGCATGATCGGGCAGTACGCCCGGGCCAGGGAGATCGACCAGGAGGTCTTCGACCGGCGCACCGAGGTGCTGGGCACGGACCACCCGTACACCCTGTCCTCGGCGCAGAACCTGGCGCGCGACCTGCGCGAGGTGGGCCGGTACGACGACTCGGTGCAGCTGCTGAGCCGGACGTACGAGATCTACAAGCGGACCCTGGGCCGGGCCTTCCCCGGCACCCTGTCGGCGGCCAAGAACCTGGCGGTCTCGCTGCGCAGGGCGGGCGACGTGGAGGACGCGCTGCGGCTGACGACCGCGACCCGCAACCGGTACCGGGCCAAGTACACCTCGGTCAACCCGGACCTGCTGGCCTGCGAACTGAACCTGGCCGCGGACCTGTTCGCGACGGGGGACCCGGGCGGGGCGCGGGACCTGGCCCAGGAGGTGGTGGACGAGTACGTCAAGGTGCCGGGCGAGCGGCACCCGTACACCCTGGCCGCGGTCAACAACCTCGCGGTGTTCCACTGGGGCACGGGGGCGGCGGAGACCGCCGATCCGATGCTGCGCCAGACCATCCGGCACATGAGCGAGGTGCTGGGCGACAACCACCCGCACACCATCTTCGCCAACCTCAACCTGGCCAACGCCCGGGCCGACCTGGGCGATCCGGAGGGCGCCCTGGAGCTGGAACGGCTCGCGGTGATGCGGCTGCGCGAGGCGCTGGGCGTGCACCACCCGGAGACCCTGGCGAGCGCCTCCAACATGGCGGTCAGCCTGGACATGATGGGCCGCAAGGAGGAGGCGAACCGGGTCCGCGCCGAGACGGTGACCGAGCTGACCCGGCTCCTCGGCGAGGACCACGGGCTGACGCGGTACGCCCGCGACGAGCGCCGGGTCCACCGGGACCTGGAGCCGCTGGCGGTGTGATCCGCGGGGGCGGCTCCCGCCGGGAGCCGCCCCCGCACCTCCCCGATCCATGGACGAACAGCAGACTGGGGGGTTCGCTGTGAGTGACAGCATGACCTTTCGCAACGAGGACCTGCCGGCCCTCTTCCACCACACCGACCAGGCGGCGATCTCCCGGCAGCGGGAGTCCACCCAGGCCACCCGCGCCCAGCTGATGCTGCTCGTCGTGGCCGCCGTGATCGCCGCCCTGCCCGAGGGGCCGAAGCTCGGCTCCGCGTACCTGTCCGGGCTCCTCAGCGTGCTCGCGTACGCCGGGGTGCTGGGCGTGGGCGTACGGGCCACCCGGCGCCGGGCCCGCCCGCAGTGGCAGCTCAACCGCAGCGCCGCGGAGTTCATCAAATCGCTGGCCTGGCGGTACGCCGTCCACGGCGCCCCCTTCGGCAGCGAGGTCCCGGGCGTCGAGGAGACGTACCGGACCCGGCTGGAGGCGGGGCTGAACGAGCTGCGGAAGATGGGCTGGGAGGATCCGCGGACCGCCGGGCTGGTGCCGGAGGGCGGGGAGATCACCGGGGCGATGTTCCGGCTGCGGGGGCTGGACTACCAGGTCCGCAGGGAGACCTACGTCCGCGACCGGCTGATCGAGCAGCGCAACTGGTACCAGCGCAAGACCGAGGTGTCCCGGCGGGCGACGGCCCTGTGGTCGTGGTCGATCGTGCTGCTGACCCTGCTGGCGCTGCTGTTCGCCCTCTTCGGGGCCTTCGGTTCGGGTCCGGGGCCGGCGCTGACCGGGCTGCTGAGCGCGGCGGCGACGGCCGGCATCGCCTGGAACGAGGTGCGGCGCCACCATCCGCTCATAGAGGCGCACACGCTGATCGAGCAGGACCTCTCCGCGATGATGGTCGTGATGCAGACGACGATCACCGAGACGCAGTGGCCGACGGCGGTCTACGAGACCGAGCGGTACGTGTCCCCGCAGCACACGGACTGGCTGGCCCGGCACAGCAGTTGACCCGCGTACGGGCGTGGCCTCAGTCCCGGGTCACGCCCTCCCGCCAGATCACGGTGACGGGCTTCCCGAGGGCGCGGGCGTAGGCGACGATCTCGGCGGTGCCGCCGTGCCCGCGGGCGGGCAGGCCGTCCCAGACGGCGACGAGGCGGTCGCAGGAATCGGCGATGTAGGTTCCGGCCGCGTAGTAGGCCTCGTCGGTGGAGCGGGCGAAGTCCATCCGGACCTCCTGGGCGGCCCGGCGCTTGAGCCCCAGGTACCGGTCCAGCGATCCGGGGCCCTCGAAACCCTCCTCGTAGTCCCCGCTGGGGATGACCACGGTGAGGTCCGCGCCGTATTCCAGCGCGATGGCGGCGAACAGCTGGTCCGCTCCCTCGGCGAGGCTGGAGAGGGCCTCCAACGGCCCTTCGTGGCCCCCCAGTACGGACCGCAGGCCCTCCTCCACATGGCCGAGCAGCTCGTCCGGGATCGACCGGTGTCCGGTCACGCCGATTCGCTTCATGCGGAAACCCGCTCCCCCCGTGGACACGAACGCCCTGGACATCCTCCCAGAAGGCGGGAGGACGTCCAGGGGTCCGGCGGGGGCGCACGGGTCCGTGCCGCGGCCCGGGGCAGGGCCTAGTACACGCTCACGCCGTACGCGTTGAGCGCCTCGACGACGGGCTGGAAGAACGTGGTGCCGCCCGAAGAGCAGTTGCCGCTGCCGCCGGAGGTGAGGCCGACCGCGCGGGTGCCCGAGTAGAGCGGACCGCCGCTGTCGCCGGGCTCGGCGCAGACGTTGGTCCGGATCATGCCGTAGACGACGTCGCCGCCGCCGTAGTTCACGGTGGCGTTGAGCCCGGTCACCGAGCCGCTGTGGATGCCGGTGGTGGAGCCGCGGCGGGTGACGGCCAGACCGGTGGTGGCGTTGATGGCGCTGGTGATGTCCTGGCTGCCGACGGCGCCGGGGTGAGCCAGGGAGGCGTTGTCGTAGCGGATGAGTCCGTAGTCGTTGTTCGGGAAGCTGGAGCCCACCGTCGGGCCGATGGCGGTGGTACGGGCGGAGTTGGTCCACCAGGTGCCCGCGCCGTCGGTGCAGTGTCCGGCGGTGAGGATGTAGTAGGTGCTGCCGCTGCGCACGTTGAAACCGGCGGAACAGCGCCAGCCGGTCGCGTAGATGGCGTCTCCGCCGGACACCAGCTTCGTCAGCTTGCCCGGTGTGCGCTCGATGCGCAGGGCGGCCGCGTTCGCTCCGGCCTCGCTGCGGATCTTGGCGATGCTCGCCGCCGAGACGGTGGAGTCGGCGGTGACCACGAGGGTGCCGGTGGCGGAGTCGGTGTGCCAGGCGGTGCCGGCGACGTCGGCACGCAGGACCGAGGCGCCGGCGGAGGCGAGCCGGTCGGCGCTGAAGCCGCCGTCGGCGTGCGCGGCCGTGGGGGCCGCGAGCGCGGCCACGGCGGCCATGCCGGTGGCCACGGCGAAGAACCTGGAACGGATGATGCGCTTGATCGTCACTTGTCGTCCTCCCGAGTGGGGGTCGGAGGCCCGGCGGGGTGGGGTGGTGCCGGAGCCCGTGGAGGGCGGCCGGGGGCGCGGCGGACGGGATGCCGCTCGACGTGCCCCTGACAAGCCCCGAGAGACGCTGACGGGAGTCTCCTGGTGTCAGATACCGCTAGCAAGGGCGCCTTTCAGCCGCCGCTCGCCCGCCTCGATCCCGAAGGGCAGGGTGTTGCCGGGCGGAGGGAAGGGGCAGACGAAGTGGTCCGCGAAGGCGCAGGGAGGCAGCTGGACCCGGTTGAGGTCCACGGTGATCGAGCCGTCGGCGGCCGGGATTCCGGGCCTGAGGAAGCGGAACCGGTAGCTGGAACGGCCGCCGGTGGCATCCCCGACGACCGCCCAGAGACTGCCGTCCCCCTCGTCCACCGCGACCCGCAGCGCGTGCCGGGCGCCGGCGAAGTCGAAGCCCAGCTCACCGCCCAGGCCGAGCCCGCGCGCGCGTCCGTCGACGTTCTCGACCTGGACCGTCCGGTCCTCCCCGTACGGGATGAACCGTCCCGGCACCGCGTACGCTGGGTCGTACGGGGTGACCTCGATCCCGGCGAAGGCCGCCCGGCCCGGTGCGGCCGGGTCGAACACCCGTACCGCCCATTCCCCTTCGCGCCGGATCACGACGAGCCGCACCTCCCCCGCGCGGAGCCGGGAGTGCGAGGGCGGGGCCTCGTCGGCGGCGAGGACGGCGGCGCCGGTGAGGGGTGCGTCGTCCAGGGCGATCCCGTCCTCGGGACCGGCGGTCAGGGTCACTCCTGCGGTGGTGGCCCGCCAGTGTCCCGGAACGGCCGGAATTCGACCTTCCGGGTAGTCGGCGAGCCAGTGGGTGCCGGTCAGTGCGAGCGGCCCGTAGGGGGCGGACACGGTGACCACCCGATGCTCGTGCCACCGCTCCCAGGCCGCGGCCGGATCTTCTGCGTCAGCGCTCATGCCGCTCAACCCTTCCACGCCGGCCCCGCGGGAAACCGGAAGGCCGGCAAATGGACACGAACGCACTGGACCTCCTCCCGGAAGACGGGAGGAGGTCCAGGGTGAAGCGGGTGAATCAGGTGAAAAGGTAAAGCGGGTGCGTGTGGCTTAGAACACGGTCACGTTGTAACGGGTGAGCACTTCCCGGACGGGCTGGAAGTACGTGACACCGCCCGACTTGCAGTCACCGCTGCCGCCGGAGGTCAGGCCGAGGGCGTGGGTGCCGGTGTAGAACGGGCCGCCGCTGTCGCCGGGCTCGGCGCAGGCGTTGGTCTGGGTCAGACCGTAGACGATGTTGCCGTTGCCGTAGTTGACCGCCTTGTTGAGACCGGTCACCTTGCCGTAGCGGGTACCGGTGGTGGAACCGGTCCGCTTCACGCTCATGCCGACGGTGGGGTTGATCGCGTCCTTGATGTCCTGGCCGTAGACCGCACCGGAGTGCGACAGGCCCTTGTTGTCGTAACGGACGATCCCGTAGTCGTTGCCCGGGAAGCTGGAGCCCGCCGTCGCGCCGATGACCACGCCGCTCGTGTTCGCGTACCAGGTACCCGCACCCTGGGTGCAGTGACCGGCGGTCAGCGCGTAGTAGAGGGTGCCCCGGCGCACGTTGAAGCCGAGGGAGCAGCGCTTCGTCGTGGTGTAGATCGCCTGACCGCCCGTGGTCAGCTGCGAGAGCTTTCCGTGGGTCCGCTCGATGCGCACGGCCGAGCCGTTCGACCCGGCCTCCTTCTTGATCTTCGCGATGTTGGCCTCCGACACGGTGGAGTCGGCGGTCACCACGAGGGTCCCCGTCTCGTCGGCACCCCACGCGGTACCAGCGACATCGGCGCGCAGGACCGCGGCCTCGGCCGCGGCGAGGCGGTCGGCGTTGACGCTGGCACCGCTCGGGGCCTCGGCCGCGGCCGCGGGACCCGCGAGCGTGGCCACGGCGGTCAGACCGACGGCAGCCGCGAAGAGCCTGGAACGGAAGATGCGCTTGACTGTCACTTAGTTGTCCTCCCGGAAGGGATCGAAGGCCCGGAATTCAGGTGCGGTGTCCAGGGCCTGTATGGGTGCTCAGAGGCAGGACGGACGAATCACCGTTCGCCGTGCCCCTGACAAACCTCGTAAATGCTATCGAATGTTTTCTGCCGCCAGAGGTGCCAGGCAAGACCGTAATTCAGCCACCGGCGACCCCAAAGGCCCCCAAAAGCCCGCTCCACGTCGACGGCGACCCGGACAGACGATCCGAAACGGCCTGAATTCGCCCCGGACGGCAAGGTTCCGACCGAAGAGCCGCCGTGCACAGCTGTTGCACAGTCGGGACAAAGGCAGGGCGCGTACATCGGACATACGGCGCACAGGCCCACCAAAGGCGGCACACGGGAAAGGGCGCCGGGGACCGCGTCAGCAGTCGCAGCCGCAGCCGTCGCAGCAGCAGCAGCCGTCGCAGCTGCAGTCACAGTTCGGACCGCAGTCGCAGTTGTCGCACCACGCGTCCCTCTTCTTGCGGGACCACGGGCCCTCGTGGTCCGTGCAGCACAGCTGGCAGGTGCAGAACAGCCCCAGGGCCACCGCGCAGCCCGCCAGCAGGCCGCGGCGCGGCTTGCTCGGGGGCGCCGGCGGCGGGCCGAAGTCCACCGGAGGCGGCCCGAAGGAGCCCTCGGGGGCCGGGGCCGTCGCCGTGTGGGCGCAGCCCGCGGTCCCGAAGGCCCGGTCCACCGAGGTGCGCAGCTCGTGCACGAGCAGCCGGTGGGCGAGGCCCGCGTCGGCGAACTCCACCTCCCGCAGCGCCAGCCGGATGCCCCGCAGGGCGTCGTCGCACAGCCTGCGGGCCTCGGCGATGGGGGTCCCGGTGGCGGTCAGCGGGTTCCAGGCGCCCGCCGCCGCGTCCGCCGCCTGGTCCTCGACGGCGTCCAGCAGGTGCGCGAGCCGCCCGAAGTAGCGTCCGGCCTCGGCGAGCGCGGGGGCGTTGCCTGGCCGCCCGGCGAGGGTCGCGGTATGGGCGAAGGCGGCGGCCGTGGCGGTCTCGGTCGGCTCGGTCACCACGAGCACCGGCGTGCCGGCTCCGGCCAGGGTCTCGATGCCCGTCTGCCGGTCCACGGCGTCGACGAGCACGGCCGTGTCGAAGCCGAGCGAGGCCCCGGTACGGGCACCCGCCCGGTCCCAGCCTCGGGCCACCCGGCGCGCCGCGAGGGCGATCGGGGCGCGGGCCAACAGGCCGTCCCGGTCGGCCACGTGGTCGCGCACCTTCGCGGAGGCCAGCACGAGCGAGACGGCGGCGGCGAGCCGCGCCCCCTCGCCGTTGGCCACGGCGGCGGTGCGCATCCCGCGCAGTGGACAGGGCCCGGCGGTGCGCCGGGAGCCCGGGGCGGGTCCGGACTGAGCCTCCGTCAGAACGGAGACGAGCAGCCCGTCGTAGTTGGTCACGATCCTCGCGAACTGGCCGTGGTCCCCCCGAAGTGCCAGGCACAGCCCGCAGAGATGGGCCATCCACTCCGTCTTGAACCGTTCCCCGAGGCGGTGCGTGCATGGTCTGACGATGCCGAACAAAACGATTCCCCCGTGTGTCATACGCGTGCTCGACGGGCATCGTAGCGACACCGTCCGTCACCCGTACGTCCCCATCGCTCACCCGTACGGCCGTACTGGTCGTATTTTCACTCAGACAGCAGCGGTACCCGCTGGGATCCTTGACCGTGCAACGGATGTTCTGCACCAGTACCGTCACGAAACCCCTGCGCGGCGACTATCCACTTGGCGCGTTGTCAGCATCATGGACGACGATAGGGACGCGGAAGAGAAGACAGAACTGACCGCGATGAAAGGAGGCGTCCATGGGTTCGGTGCGCAAGGCGAGTGCCTGGCTGGGTCTCGTAGAGGACAGCGACGACGAGCGTTACTACGACGACGACTACGCGGAGGCCCCGCAGGGGGGTTCGGTGGTCGGCCCCGGCGAGCAGTGGGTCACGGACCCGCGCGTCAAGGTGGCGTCGGAGTCCGCCGTCGATCAGGGCCGCCGCATCGCGACGGTCACCCCGGACGGTTTCCGCGACGCCCGCGGCATCGGCGAGCTGTTCCGTGACGGTGTCCCGGTCATCGTGAACCTGTCCTCGATGGACCCGGGCGACGCGAAGCGCGTGGTCGACTTCGCGGCCGGTCTGACCTTCGGTCTGCGCGGTTCGATCGAGCGGGTGGCGACCAGGGTCTTCCTGCTGACCCCGGCCGACACCCAGATCGTGAGCGGCGAGCCCGGCGGCCGCTCGCGCGACTTCTTCAACCAGAGCTGAGCAAGGCCCTCACCGGCCGCCTCCGGTTCCTTCCGGCCCTCCCGGCATCCAGTGGCCGTACCCGGCCTAGCGGAAGGCGTCGAGCCCGGTGAGCGCCTTGCCCAGCACGAGCTGGTGCATCTCGACGGTGCCCTCGTAGGTGAGGACCGATTCGAGGTTGGTGGCGTGCCGCATGACGGGGTATTCGAGGGAGATCCCGTTGGCACCGAGGATCGTCCGCGCGGTGCGACAGATCTCGATGGCCTCGCGGACGTTGTTGAGCTTGCCGAAGCTGATCTGCTCCGGCCGCAGGGTCCCCGCGTCCATCCGGCGGCCCAGGTGGTGGGCGAGCAGGATCCCCTTGTGGAGCTCCAGCGCCATGTCCGCGAGCTTGGCCTGCGTGAGCTGGAAGCCTCCGATGGGCCTGCCGAACTGCTCGCGCGTCTTCGCGTAGTCCAGCGCCGACTCGAAGCTGGCGCGCGCCGCACCCATGGATCCCCAGACGATCCCGTACCGCGCGTGGCTGAGACAGCCGAGCGGCCCCTTGAGCCCGGTGACCCCCGGAAGCACCGCGTCGGCGGGCAGCCGTACGTCGTCCAGGATCAGCTCGCTGGTCACCGAGGCGCGCAGGGACCACTTGTGCTTGATCTCCGGGGCGGAGAAGCCGGCGCTGTCCGTGGGGACGGCGAAACCGCGGATCCCCTCCTCGGTCTGCGCCCAGACGACGGCCACGGCGGCCACCGAGCCGTTGGTGATCCACATCTTGCGGCCGTTCAGGACCCAGTCCGAGCCGTCCCGCTTGGCGTGGGTGCGCATCGCGCCGGGGTCCGAACCGACGTCGGGCTCGGTCAGCCCGAAGCAGCCGATGAGTTCGCCGGCGGCCATGCCGGGCAGCCACCGCTGCTTCTGCTCCTCGGAGCCGTACTTCCAGATCGCGTACATCGCCAGGGAGCCCTGTACGGAGACCAGCGAGCGGATCCCGGAGTCGGCGGCCTCCAGTTCCAGGCAGGCGAGCCCGTACTGGACGGCGCTGGCGCCCGCGCAGCCGTAGCCCTGGAGCGACATCCCGAGGGCGCCGAGGGCGCCGAGCTCCTTGGCGATCTCCCGGATCCCGGGCAGCTCGCCGTTCTCGTACCACTCGGCGATGTGCGGCAGGACCCGGTCGGCGGCCCAGCCGCGGACGGTGTCCCGGATCGCGAGGTCCTCGGGCGTGAGGAGTTCGTCGAGCCCGAGCGGGTCGGTGGGAACGAAGGACACTGCGCCTCCTGGCAGGCCGGATCACAAAACCTAGCGCCGCAAGTTTGTCGGTCCGCCGGTCCGCGGTCCACCCGCTGCGGGTGTGACCCCCGTCCTGCCGCACGGCCTCCCTGTCGTGTGGCCCGGTCCTGCGATCCCCGGTCCTGCGGGCAGACTGCGGACATGCTTGATACCTCCGCGCGACTGCTGCGCCTGTTGTCCCTGTTGCAGGCCCACCGGGAATGGACCGGGGCCGATCTGGCGGGCCGGCTCGGCGTGACCCCGCGGACCGTGCGCCGGGACGTGGACCGGCTGCGGGAGCTCGGTTACCCCGTGAACGCCAGTCCGGGCACCGGCGGCGGGTACCAGTTGGGGGCCGGGGCCGAGCTGCCGCCGCTGCTGCTCGACGACGACGAGGCCGTCGCCGTGGCCGTGGGGCTGCGGACCGCCGCCGGGAACGGCGTGGAGGGCATCGGCGAGGCCTCCGTACGGGCGCTGGCGAAGCTGGAGCAGGTACTGCCCTCGCGGCTGCGGGCCCGGGTGTCCGCGCTGAACGAGTTCACCGTGCCCATGTTCCGCAGGGCGCGCGGCTCCACGGTCGACTCCTCCGTGCTCACCGAGCTGGCCGGCGTCTGCCGTGACGCCGAGCGGCTGCGCTTCGGATACCGGGACCACGGGGGCACCGTCACCCGCAGGACCGTCGAACCGCACCGGCTGGTGTGCAGCGAGCGCCGCTGGTACCTCGTTGCCTGGGATCTGGACCGGGAGGGCTGGCGGACCTTCCGGGTGGACCGGATCGAGCTCAGGCCCCCGCACGGACCGCGCTTCACCCCGCGCCCGCCGCCCGCCGAGGACCTCGCCGCGTACGTCTCCCGGGGCATCTCCCAACGGGTGTACGCGACCCGCGCGGTGGTCCGGCTGCGGGTGCCCGAGCAGGAGGCGGCGCGGATCGTCGGACCGGCCGACGGGACCCTGGAGCCGCTCGACGAGCAGAGCTGCATCCTGCGCACCGGGGCGGTCAACCTCGATGTCCTCGTCATTCACATCATGATGATCGGGTGTGAGTTCGAGGTCATCGAACCGGCCGAACTGACGGACCGGATCCGGGCCGCGCGAGATCGGCTCGGCAGGTCTCTGGAACCGCTCGTGAACCAGCCGGAGAAGTGAAGGGTTTGTAAGGAAGCGGAGGGGGACCGGAGCACGCCCCGGCCACAATTCCGGGGAGTTGCGGGGGAATTCGAAACAGAATTCCCCCCGGGCGTGTCGCGGGACGGGAAATAAAAGGTCCAGACAAACTCCGCCGTGGAGGACTGTCGACAATCCGTGACACAAGCGTGACCCGGTATGGAGGAACGTCCGGGCGCGCCGCTGACGTTCCGGGCCTTTCGCGGCCGCCGTGCCCCGGACGCGCCACGGCGGGCCCCGGTCGTCGACCGGGGCCCGCCGTGGATGCGCGAGCGGAAGGGGTGCGTACCGCCCGGGGTCCGGCTCAGCCGCCGGTGGCCGGGCGGGGCGCCGCGCCGCGCACGGGGGCGCGGTCGGCGTGGGCCGGCCGGCGGCTGCCTGCCGGGGTGAGCGGGGTCCGCTCCGAACGGATCAGGTGCGGACGGCCGGAGAGGTGGACGGCGGGCCGGGCGGCGGGCTGGTGGCCCGCAGCAGCCTGGGCGGAAGCGGAAGCGGCGGCCGACGCCGGGACCGGAACCTGCGGGGGCTCGGCCGGCTCGGGCTGCCGCAGGACGACCGCGGGCTGCACCAGCGGCACGGGAAGTACGGGCGCCGCCGGCGGCACGGGCTCCCCCGACGGCCGCTCGGACGGCTCGGCGGCGGCCCGCTGGAGCTGCCACTTGCCGCCGGCCGAGAGCAGTGGGACGAGCACTCCGGTGAGGGCCTCGGGCACCTGCCCGGCCTCCACGAGGCTGCGCAGCCGGGCCCGCACGTCGAAGACGTAGGCCTCGGCCAGCGCGATGAACGGCTCGAACCACGGCAGCGCCAGCAGCACGAGCAGGCCGGCGAGCCAGCCGAGCAGGACGTCGCTGACCCAGTGGGTGCCGAGGTAGACGGTGGTGGCGCCGACGCTCAGGGAGACCACGGCGGACACCAGGGACAGCACCCGGCGGGTGACCACCGTGGACGCCAGGTAGGCCAGGATTCCCCAGGTCACCACGGCGTTGGCGGTGTGGCCCGAAGGAAATATATCTCCGCCGGCGAAGAGCTCCGCCGAGCCGATCTCGGTGGCGTAGTGCGGACCGAGCCGGCCCAGTCCGAGCTTGACGGCGCCCACGGTGATGTTGAGCAGCAGCAGCGCCACGCCGAGGGTGATCAGCGGGCGGAGGGTGTGCTGCCGCCAGGACCGCCAGCCGAGCCAGGCGGCGACCATGACCGCGGTGGGGCCGCGCTGGCCCAGGACGACGAGGTAGTCGAGGAAGGCGTGGAGCTGCGGCCACTGCTCGTACGGCCGGAAGAACATGATCTGCCAGTCGAGGCGGACGAGCCAGGAAGTGGTCAGCACCGCGACGACGATTGCCAGGTAGAAGCCGAGGGTCGCTCCGAGGAGCACGACGCGGTGCCGGCTCATCCGCGGTGTTTGCAGATGAGCCGGTCGCTCTGGTTCCCGGTCCAGCCGGGCGAACACCCGCTCCAGTCTGGGCAGGATTTGGTCGGTACGCACTCAATCGACGTTACCGCGCGCCGATGGGCACCCCGGTCGAATCACGCGCTTTGTGATGACCATGTGATGTGGACTTGGTCTCACGCGGGACTTAATTCCCGGTATTCATCCTTTGGTTGGAGTGACGGAGGCCCCTTCCTCCGGTCTTTTCCTCGCATACTTAGGCCGCATTTATCAGTCCCGGTCAATTACTTTGCCCGAAGATGGAACGGAACGATCCATTCCGTGATCCCGGGCCTACGGAGGCCCCGAGCCGTTCAGCCAGAAGGCCCCGTACGCGGCCGCGGCGACGGCCGCCGCACCCAGCACCGCGGCCGCCCGGCCCGTCCGCCACCGGGCCAGCGCCACCGCCGGCGGGAACACCAGCGGGAAGGCGGGGAGCAGCAGCCGGGGCTTGGAGCCGAAGTACCCGGAGGCGCACAGGGCCAGCGCCACCACGATCCCGGCGTACACCAGCAGCGGCAGCGGCTGGCGCCGCCGCACGCAGAGCGCGTACAGCCACAGCACCAGTGCGACCCCGGCGATCAGCCCGATCCCGGCGGCGAAGGCCGGCGAGGCCAGTCGCGCCCCGATGAACCGGGCGAACGCCCAGCCGCCGTCGAAGCCGTTTCCCCAGCCGCCCTGTACGTCCAGGTACCCGGTCAGGCCGCCGCCGGTGCGCGCGCCCACCCACAGCACGTACGCCGCCGCTCCGAGCGGGGCCAGCAGCGCCCCCGCCACCGGCCGCCAGGAGCGTTCCCCGCCGCGCAGGGCCAGGGCGGCGCCCACCCACACCGCCGCGACCACGGCGGCTCCGACCGGGCGGGTCAGCCCCGCCCCGGCCGCGAGCAGGCCGGCCGTGAGCCAGTGCCCGCGCAGGATCCCGTAGAGGCTCCAGGCGGCCAGCGCGGTGAACAGCGACTCGCTGTACGCCATCGACTGGACGATCCCGACGGGCAGCGCGGCCCAGACCGCGACGGCGAACACCCCGGCCCGGCGGCCGTGGAGGAGTTCGGCGACCGCGAAGATCCCCCAGGCCGCGGCGAGCCCGGCGAGCGCCGACACCACCAGGCCCGCGGATCCGTGGCCGAGCCCGGTGACGGCCGACACCAGCCGCTCCAGCCAGGGCAGCAGCGGGAAGAAGGCCAGGTTGGAGTGGACGTCGCCGTTCGGGAGCGCCACCTCGTACCCGTACCCCTCGGTGGCGATCCGGGCGTACCAGAGGGAGTCCCAGCGGGCCGAGAGCAAGGTGTGCGCGCTACTGCCGGCCGCCGCCCCCCACACCGTGAGCACGGCCAGCCCCAGCAGCCGAACCGCCACGAACACGGCCAGAGCGGGCGCGGCCCGACGAAATCCAAGATCCTTCACGGGCATGATTATCGAGGTCGGGGGCAGGCGCGCCCGGGCAGGAGGGGCCGAGGTGGAACGAGTGGCGCACACCACATCGCAGCCGGCGGCGGGATGAGAGCTTGACCACGTGTCGGACAGCCGAACTCGCGTACGCTGACCCTTCACTCGCGTGTCGACGCCGGACCCCGTAGGACGCCACCCTCCCCACCCGTGGCTCCGAGAAGACGCTGGTCCGCCGAGTGCGAGGGATCACCTGGGAGGTACA
The DNA here is from genome assembly GCF_036127095.1 of Streptomyces sp. NBC_00335. Classification (GTDB taxonomy): domain Bacteria; phylum Actinomycetota; class Actinomycetes; order Streptomycetales; family Streptomycetaceae; genus Streptomyces. The sequence goes on along the minus strand of NZ_CP108006.1, from coordinate 6,750,425 downwards.
TGCATGTCGGGGACGAACACGACCGGCGACAGGACCCCTTCCCCCCGGCAGCGACTGCGGCGACTCGGCGCGGCCTCCGGCGGGGCCAACCGCTGGGCCGTACTGGCGGTCCTCTGCGTGAGCCTGGTGCTCGTCGCGCTCGACGCGACGATCCTGCACGTCGCCGTTCCCTCCGTCTCCGAAGACCTGCGGCCCGGCCCGATGGAGCTGCTCTGGATCGTCGACGCCTACCCGCTGGTCTGCGCCGCCCTCCTCATCCTCTTCGGCACCCTCGGTGACCGCGTGGGCCGCCGCCGCGTCCTGCTCCTCGGCTACGGGCTCTTCGGCGCGGCCTCGGCCCTGGCCGCCCTCGCCGACAACGCCCAGGTCCTGATCGCGGCCCGTGCCCTGCTGGGCGTCGGCGGCGCGATGATCATGCCCGCCACCCTGTCGATCCTGCGCCAGGTCTTCCCCGACCGGCGCGAGCGGGCCCTCGCCATCGGCATCTGGACCGCCGTCGCCGCCGTGGGCGCGGCCAGCGGCCCCGTCCTCGGCGGCTTCCTGGTCCAGCACTTCTGGTGGGGCTCGGTCTTCCTGATCAACATCCCGCTCATGGTCATGATCCTGCCGCTGGGACGGTGGCTGCTGCCCGAGTCCAAGGGCACCTCCGACGGGCCCTGGGACGTGCTCGGCGCGCTCATGGCCGCCGGCGGCGTGCTCGGCTCGGTCCTCGGGATCAAGCGGCTCGGCGCCGAGCGCCACCTCACCGACCCGCAGGCACTGGTCCCGCTGCTGATCGGGGCGGCGCTGCTCGTGCTCTTCGTACGGCGCCAGAAGCGCCGCGCGCACCCGCTGATCGACATGCGGATGTTCTCCCGGCCGGCCTTCACCACCTCCGTGGGCTGCATCGTGCTGGCCATGCTGGCGCTGGTCGGCCTGGAACTGATCGCCGTCCAGTACCTCCAGCTCGTGCTGCACCTGAGCCCGCTGGAGACCGGGCTGCGCCTGCTCCCGCTCACCTTCGCCGCGATGGCGGCGGGCGCGACCGGCTCCTACACGCTGGCCCGGACCGGCCCGCGCAGGATGGTCTCGCTGGGCTTCGTCCTGACCGCCGGCGCGGTCCTGCTCCTGACCCTCATGGGTCAGCACGACCGCCCGGTCCTGCTGACGGCCGGCTTCGTCCTGCTCGGCTTCGGCCTCCAGACCACCCTCTTCGCGGCCTACGAGTCCATGCTGAGCGAGGCTCCGGCCGCGACGGCGGGCGGCGCCGCCTCGATCGGGGAGACCTCCTACCAGCTCGGTGCGGGCATGGGCATCGCCCTGCTGGGCAGCGTGATGAACGCGGCCTACGCGCCGGGCCTGGCAGCGGTTCCGGGGGTGTCGGCGGCCGACTCCGCCGGGGCCTCGCACTCGCTGGGCGAGGCCTACCAGATCGCGACGCGGCTCGGCGGCCCGGCGGGCGAGTCCCTGTTCACGGCCGCCCGGCACTCCTTCGTCCACGGGCTGCACGTCACGCTGCTGGTGAGCGCGGCGCTGCTCCTGGCGGGCGCGGCGATGGCCCTGAAGCTCCCCCGCACGATGGAGTGCGCGGACCCCGAGCCGGCCCAGATCCGCCTCCCCGCCCAGCCGGGCCCCGAACCGACCGCCCCCCGCATCCCGGCCCAGCCCACCCCCGACCACGACCCAGCCCTCGGCCACCCGGCCTGACACCCCAGCCCCGCGGAGCCCCTCCGGTCCATTCCAGCTCGCGCGGGCCGAAATCCAGCCCCTCCGGCGTTTGAGGAGCGGGGGTCCGGGGGCCGGCCCCCGGCAACGGCGCCGCACCCGGCAACGGGTCCGGGCGGAGCCCGGGGAACGGTGGAAGGGCGGGTAGGGGACCCAGCCCCGCAGGGCCAACCCACCCGCACCAGCCCACCGCCTACACCCTCGATCCCCCCACCGGACCGGGACTCACGGACAGGTCCCCCCGGCGCGGCACAGCCGACGCCCCCGGGGGCAGCACGCCCGGCACGGCCGACGCGGCCGGGCTCGCAACGGCCCCGGGCGGCGGGGACTGCGGCGCCGACGGGGGCTGGGATGCAGGCGGGGACTGCGGCGCCGACGGGGCCTGCGATGCCGGCGGGGACTGCGGCGCCTGCGCCGGCGGATCCGTCCGCACCGCCGGCAGCACCAGCATCACGCCGATCCGCAGCACTTCCGGCCGCGGCCCGACCACCACCCGGTTCACCGCATAGAGCGCCTGCCACCCACCCCGCACCCGGTGCCGCCGCGCGATCCCGACCAGCGTGTCCCCCTTCCGCACCACGTGCATCCGCCCCGCCAGCCCGTACCGCTTCGCGCACACGGGCCACGCCTCCCAGCCCTGGCTCCCCAGCAGCTCCTCCCCCACCCGGATCTGCTGCTCCCGCGTGGCGAGGTCCGCCCTCGGCGCGAAGGCCAGCCCCCCGTGCTCCTCCCACGTCGGCTGCCAGAACTGCAGTCCGCCGTAGAAGCCGTTGCCCGTGTTCACCGCCCAGCGGCCCCCGCTCTCGCAGTCGGCCACGCAGTCCCAGGGCCACTGCCCGCCGGGCCCGCAGTCCACCGACCGGCCGGGCGCCCCCGGCCTGGGCGGGGGCGGCGCCGCGACCGCCGCCGCCGATGCGAGCAAGAGGAGCGCCAGCGCCGCCGCGCCCACCCCACCCGGAACCCCGAAGTTGCGCATCGCGTCACGCTACGCAGCCCCGTACCACCCCCCGCGCTCGCCACACCGCGCCCTCCGCGCCCCCACCCGCTCGGCCCACCGCGCAAACGACCAGCACCGGCCATCAACTGCGCACAACCAAAAAAGAGTTGGCACGAAAACAACGGCCCGGTCGGACCGTTCACTCCTTCGGGGGTCCGGTTCGATTCCGTTCCCTCAAACGGCGTGACCCCGGCCGCCACTCCCCCGTTGAGCCCGGCGAGCCGGAACCCCCGGCCCCGCACGCCTAGTCCGAGGAGCCACCCCGTGCCGCGCATGCTCGAAGTCAGTGATGAGGTACGTGCCGAGATCGGCGACGAGGAAGCCGAGCGGCTGCTCGCAGGTGACGGATCCCCCGGCAGCTACGACTGCACTTCCTGCCGCACCCCCGGCGACTCCGAGCGCGAGCAGACCAGCACCGTGCTGTTCGTCGGCGACGAGACGGCCGTCCTGGCCTTCGCCCACGCCGGCTGCATCCCCTCGCAGGTCGTCTCCGTCCCCGAGGCGGACCTCCAGGGCGCCGTCCGCTCCATCACGGGCGACAGCCCCGCCCCGGCGGCCTCCCCCGCCGGCGACGTGCCGCAGTCCGTGCCCGGCGGCCAGGCCGTCCTCGGCATCACCAGCGGCCTGATCCTGATCAACGGGGAGCTGCACCCCGCCCTCGTGGTGGAGCCGACCGCGCCCATCGCGCGCCCCGGCACCACCGGTCCCGGCGACGACTTCCTCCCGCTCCTCATCGAGCAGGGCTTCATCCCCATGACCGACACCGAAGAGGTCCCGCAGGCCCTGACCGGCTGGTCGATCCTGCTCGCCGCGGGCCAGCTGCACTCGGTGCTCCAGCCCGGCCAGATCGCCTGGTGGCAGGCGCACCGGCCGCTGTCGGTCACCGACGGCTGGCGGGCCGCCGTCAACAAGACGCAGCGCGTCCTGGTCTACGCCGCCCCCGTCGGCACCATCGGCCAGCAGCCCCGCGAGGACCTGCTGCGCGACGCCCTGGACAAGGCCGCCCGCAACGGCAAGCTGGTCGCCGCCTCGATGCCGCTGGCGGGCACCCCGGGCGCCTGAGGCCCCGGCTCTGCGGCCCTCCCCGGGCTCCCGCCCGCCGCTCCGTCTTCCGTCCCCGAAACGGCCGTCCGACCCCCGCAGAGGGGGCCGGGCGGCGTGCGCCGGGGGTGCGCGGTCCGTCCCGCGCACCCCCGGCGATCTGCGTTTTCCGTCCCGCCACCCCGCATCCGTGGGCCGCCGGTTTCGTTGGCTGATACGTGCATTCCTACGATGTCTCCCGCGCCCCGTCCTATCCGAGCAGCGTCCCCCCGATGCGCCCCGTACGGGAGCTGGGGAGCTCTCCCGCCGCCTCGCACACGCCCATCTACGACACGCTGTACTCGGAGTACCTGCGCGCCTTCCGGGCCCTGCCCGGCGACCGCACGGGCGAGGAGGACCTCGGCTTCACGGCGTTCTCGTACGGGGGCTCCTACAGCGGCGCGTACGGCAGCGGCGCGGGCGCGTACGGCAGCGGCTCCGCGGCGGGCTCCACGAGCTCCTACGGGAGCGGCTGGAACGGTTCCTCATGGCAGTCGACGGGACAGCACGCCGGGCAGCAGGCGGACGCCTGGCAGCCCTCGCCGGCCCCGCAGCCGCAGTACTCGTACGCCGGCGCCGGATACGCGAACGGGCGCCAGCACCAGACCGGGATGCAGCACATCCCGGCGGCCCTGCCGCCCGCTCCGCGCCGGGGCTACTAGCCCCGGCGGCCCTACCGACGTCGCACTACATCTTGCGCTTGTGCTGCGCACCGCGCTTCTCGCGGACGCGGACCGAGATGTGGATCGGGGTCCCCTCGAAGCCGAACTCCTCGCGCAGGCGGCGCTCGATGAAGCGGCGGTAGCCGTGCTCCAGGAAGCCCGAGGCGAAGAGGACGAACCGCGGCGGCTTGCTGCCCGCCTGTGTACCGAACAGGATGCGCGGCTGCTTGCCGCCCCGGATCGGGTGCGGGTGGGCGGCGACGACCTCGCCGAGGAAGGCGTTCAGACGGCCGGTCGGGATGCGCGTCTCCCAGCCGGCGAGCGCGGTCTCGATGGCCGGGACCAGCTTCTCCATGTGGCGGCCGGTGAGCGCCGAGACGTTCACCCGGGGAGCCCAGGCGACCTGCTGCATCTCGGTCTCGATCTCGCGCTCGAGGTAGTAGCGGCGCTCCTCGTCGAGGTCGTCCCACTTGTTGTACGCGATCACGATCGCGCGGCCCGCCTCGACGGCCATGGTGATGATGCGCTGGTCCTGGACGGAGATGTTCTCGGTCGTGTCGATCAGGATGACCGCGACCTCCGCCTTCTCCACGGCGGCGGCCGTACGCAGCGAGGCGTAGTAGTCGGCGCCCTGCTGGAGGTGGACCTTCTTGCGGATGCCCGCGGTGTCGATGAACTTCCAGACGACCCCGCCGAGCTGGATCAGCTCGTCGACCGGGTCGCGGGTGGTGCCGGCCATCTCGTTGACGACGACGCGGTCCTCCTTGGCCACCTTGTTCAGGAGGGAGGACTTGCCGACGTTCGGGCGGCCGATGAGCGCGATCCGGCGCGGGCCGCCGATGGCGGTGCCGAAGGTCTGCTCGGGGGCCTCGGGCAGGGCCTCCAGGACGGCGTCGAGCATGTCGCCGGTGCCGCGGCCGTGCAGGGAGGAGACCGGGTGCGGGTAGCCGAGGCCCAGGGACCACAGCGAGGCCGCGTCGGACTCGCCGCTCTGGCCGTCGACCTTGTTGGCGCACAGGACGACGGGCTTGCCGGCCTTGCGCAGCAGGCGGACGACGGCCTCGTCGGTGTCGGTGGCGCCGACCTTGGCGTCCACCACGAAGACGACCGCGTCGCAGGCCTCGATGGCGTACTCGGCCTGGGCGGCGACGGAGGCGTCGATGCCGAGGACGTCCTGCTCCCAGCCGCCGGTGTCGACGACCTTGAACCGGCGGCCGGCCCACTCGGCCTCGTAGGTGACGCGGTCGCGGGTGACGCCGGGCTTGTCCTCGACGACCGCCTCGCGGCGGCCGATGATCCGGTTCACCAGGGTCGACTTGCCGACGTTCGGGCGGCCGACGACGGCGAGGACGGGCAGCGGGCCGTGGCCGGCTTCCTGGAGGGCACCCTCGACGTCCTCGACGTCGAAGCCCTCTTCCGCGGCGAGCTCCATGAACTCCGCGTACTCGGCATCGCCAAGTGCTCCGTGGTCTTGCTGGTCGTTCATGAAGTCCGTTCCTCGTCGTTCGTGGTGATCGGTGGGGCCCGCGCAGCGCGGTTCCACTACTAGGTCAAGTCTCGCTCAGCGCCCGGTGAGGCGCTTGGCGTCGGCCAGGTGGGCGGTCAGCCGGTCCTGGATGCGTACGGTGGCCTGGTCCAGCGCGGTACGGGTACGGCGGCCACTGCCGTCCCCGGCGTCGAAGGCATCGCCGAAGACGATGTCGACCCTGCTCTTCAGCGGCGGCAGGGCCTTGACGACCCGGCCGCGCCGCTCGGTGTCCGCGAAGACGGCGACCGGCACTATGGGCGCACCGGCACGGACCGCGAAGTACGCGAGGCCCGCGCGCAGCGAGGCGAAGTCGCCTTCGCCCCGGGTTCCCTCGGGGAAGATCCCCAGGGCCCCGCCGTTCTCCAGCACCCCCAGCGCCCGGCTGACGGCGCTCCGGTCGGTGCCGGAGCGGTCCACCTTGACCTGCCCGATCCCTTCGAGGAAGGGGCCGAGCGGACCGACGTACGCCTCCTTCTTGATCAGGAAGTGCAGCGGCCGGGGCGCGGTCCCCATCAGCATGGGGCCGTCGATGATGTGCGAGTGGTTCACGGCCAGGATGACGGGGCCGGTGGCGGGGACCTTCCAGGCCCCCAGCACGCGCGGCTTCCAGAGGCCGTACATGAGCCCGATGCCGATCCTCCGGCCGACCGCCGCACCCTTGAGGGAGGGCGTATCGCTCACGCGCGGCCCCGCTTCTCTTCCACCAGCGTCACGACGCACTCGATGACCCTGTCGAGCGTGAGCTCGGTGGTGTCCACCTCGACCGCGTCGCCGGCCTTGGCCAGCGGTGAGGTCTTGCGGCCGGAGTCGGCGGCGTCGCGCTTGATCAGCGCTTCCTTGGTGGCCGCGAGGTCGGCGGCCTCCTTGCCCCGCAGTTCGCCGCTGCGGCGGGCCGCGCGGGCCTCGGCGGAAGCGGTGAGGAAGATCTTCAGGTCGGCGTCGGGCAGCACGGTGGTGCCGATGTCCCGGCCCTCGACGACGATGCCGTCGGCCTCGTCGGCCGCCTCGGCGGCGATGGAGCGCTGGAGCTCGGTGATCAGGGTGCGCACCTCGGGGACGGCGCTCACGGCGCTGACCTTGGAGGTGACCTCCTGGGTCCGGATCGGGCCGGAGGCGTCCTGGCCGTCGACGGTGATGGTCGGGGCGGACGGGTCGGTGCCGGACACGATGACCGGCTTGCCCGCCGCGAGGGCGATCGCCTGCGGGTCGTCGATGTCGATGCCGTTGGTGATCATCCACCAGGTGATGGCCCGGTACTGGGCACCGGTGTCCAGGTAGCGCAGCCCGAGCTTGGCGGCCACGGCCTTGGAAGTGCTGGACTTGCCCGTGCCGGAGGGACCGTCGATGGCGACGATCACGGCGGTCGGAGCTGCGGTTTCCACGGTGCGGGCACCTTCCTGGTTGCGCGTACGTGTCCGGGCGCGCCAATAGCGCCCCTCCTCCAGGTTACCGGGCTTTTCGCCGCCGCCCGCCGGGGCGTCGACGTGCGGCCCCGGGCCGGGCCTGGTACGGGCTCGGGGCGGCCCCGGGGGCAGGTCCGGGCCCGCACCGGGCCCGGCCTCCGGGGGCCTGGCGCCTCGCCTACGGCTGGCGCAGCGCCCAGCCGCGTTCGCGCAGCTCCGCCTGGAGTCCGGCCACGGCACGGGGTTCGACCATCAGCTGGACCAGGCCCGCCTGCTGCCCGGTCGCGTGCTCGATCCGCACGTCCTCGATGTTGACCCCGGCCCGGCCGGCGTCGGCGAAGATCCGGGCGAGTTCGCCCGGCTGGTCGGAGATGAGGACGGCCACCGTCTCGTAGACCGTCGGCGCGGCCCCGTGCTTGCCCGGGACCCGGACCCGGCCCGCGTTGCCGCGGCGCAGTACGTCCTCGATGCCGGCCGCCCCGTCCCGGCGCTTGTCCTCGTCGGCCGACTGCAGGCCCCGCAGGGCTTCCACGGTCTCCTCCAGGTCGGCGGCGATCCCGGAGAGCACGTCCGCCACGGGTCCCGGGTTGGCCGAGAGGATCTCCACCCACATGCGGGGGTCGGAGGCGGCGATCCGGGTCACGTCGCGGATGCCCTGTCCGCACAGCCGCACCGCGGTCTCGTCGGCCTCCTCCAGCCGGGCCGCGACCATGCTGGAGACGAGCTGCGGGGTGTGGGAGACCAGCGCTACGGCGCGGTCGTGCGCGTCGGCGTCCATGACCACCGGGACGGCCCGGCACAGGGCCACCAGTTCCAGGGCCAGGTTCAGCACCTCGTGGTCGGTGTCCCGGGTCGGCGTGAGCACCCAGGGCCGGCCCTCGAAGAGGTCGGCGGAGGCCGCGAGGGGGCCGGACTGCTCCTTGCCCGCCATCGGGTGGGTGCCGATGTACGCCTTGGTGTCCACGCCGAGCGCGTCCAGCTCCCGGCGCGGTCCGCCCTTGACGCTGGCCACGTCCACGTAGGCGCGGGCCAGGTCACGGCCTATGGCGTCGGCGAGGGCGGCGGCCACGTGGGCGGGCGGTACGGCGATGACCGCGAGGTCGGCCTTGCCCTGGTAGGGCTCCTCCGTGCCGGCGCCCAGCGCGGCGGCCGTACGGGCCTGCCCCTGGTCGCGGTCGGACAGGTGGACGGCGATGCCGCGGGCGGCGAGGGCGAGCGCCGCGGAGGTGCCGATCAGTCCGGTTCCGATGACGACGGCGGTTCTCACGGGGTGCTCCAGGGGTACAGGGGTGTGACGGCGGTGCGGTGCCTGCCTCAGGGTAGCCAGCGGGAATGCCTCGAGGGCCCGGCGTCCCGTCCGCTGGGACGGGACGCCGGGCCCTCGGGGACCGCCCGCGGCAGGACCGGGGCGCTCGGAGGCTCGCTCAGAGGTTCTGCTGCTTGATGATGTCCTCCAGCGAGCCGGTCGGCACCGAGCCCTGCGGGGTCAGCTTGTCCACGGCCTGCGGGAGCGCCTGCGCGATCTGGTCGGCGGCCGCCTCGGGGGTGACGCCCGCCTGCTCGGCGACCTTGGCCAGGGTCTCGTCCGGCAGGGCCTTGGCGATCTCCGGGCCGCTGACCGGCTGGTTCTCTCCGGTACCGACCCAGGACTGCGCCTGGTCGGTCAGACCCGACTTGGTCAGCATGTCCAGCAGCCCGCCGAGCGGGTTGTTCCCCGCGCCTCCGGCAGCCTGGGCGCCGCCGGCGCCACCGCCGCCGCCCATGAGGGCGCCGAGGAGGGAGCCCAGGATGTTGCCGCCGCCACCGCCGCCCTGTCCGCCGCTGCCGCCGAGAAGGCCGCCGAGAAGGGAGCCGAGGTCATTGCCCGCCATGGTGATGCCTTTCGATGAGGGACCGGGCGCGCGGAAATCGGCGTACCCGGCTTCGAGATACGGACAATGTCACCCAATAAGGGCACATCTGCCACTTGGCGCAGAGCCGCGCACCGGCTGCGGTAGAACGATCTGCATGATCTTCCACCTCGTACCGCTCGCCGACTGGAGCGCCGATCCCGAGCGCCCGTACGCCCCGTCCTCCCTCGAATCCGAGGGTTTCGTGCACTGTTCGGCGGATCCGCAGACCGCGCTGGCGATCGCCGCCTCGCACTACGGCGGCGTACCGGGAACCCTGCTCGCCGTGGAACTCGACGAGCGCGCCCTCACCAGCGAGGTCCGCCGGGAGGGTGAAGCGGGCATCCGCTACCCGCACGTCCACGGCCCGTTGAACCGGGAGGCCGTGGTGCGCGTGTGGGAGGTGGTACGCGCCCCAGGTGCGCCGGCGGAACTCGTTCCCCGGCCTCCGGAGGGCTGAGTCAAGGCGTGGCGGGGTGTTGTTGAGGCCCGTCACGCGCCAGGATGCCTCTCGCCATCCCGGCGATCACCCGAGGAGAAATCATGAGCGACCCCACCCGCGCTGCCCGGCGCACCGTACTGGCGGCCGGCGCGAGCGTCCTGGCAGGCGGCGTCCTGACCGCGTGCGGCGGAGCCGACGAGACGAAGCCTTCGTCCGAGGGCGGCAGCGCGCCCACGGCCCAGAACTCCGCGTCCGCCTCGTCCTCGGCTCCGGCCGCGGACGCCAAGGCCCTGATCAAGTCCTCGGAGGTGCCGGTCGGCGGCGGCACGGTCCTCAAGGACGAGAAGCTGGTCGTCACCCAGCCGACGGCGGGCGACTTCCGCTGCTTCACCGCGGTATGCACGCACTCGGGCTGCCTGGTGAACAAGGTGGAGGCCGGCACCATCGACTGCCCGTGCCACGGCAGCAAGTTCAAGGACACGGACGGCGCGGTGGCCAAGGGCCCGGCCACCAAGCCGCTGGCGGAGAAGAAGATCACCGTCTCCCCGGCGGGCGAAATCTCGCTCGCCTAGCCCGGGGACCCGGCACTAGCCTCGCGGGATGAACGAGGCCAACCAGCACGAACCGACCCCCGAGCCGCTCGAACTCTCCCTGGTCAGGGAGCACACGGTCTACTCGTGCGTGATGGGTTCGAGGGCGTTCGGCCTGGCGACGGAGGCGAGCGACACCGACAGGCGCGGTGTCTACCTCGCCCCGACGCCGCTGTTCTGGCGCTTCGAGAAGCCGCCGACGCACGTGGAAGGGCCCCGGGACGAGGAGTTCTCGTGGGAGCTGGAGCGCACGTGCGAACTCGCGCTGCGCGCCAACCCGAACGTCCTGGAGGTCCTGCACTCCCCCCTCGTCGAGGACCTCACCCCGGTCGGAGAGGAACTCCTCTCGCTCCGCGAGGCGTTCCTCTCCCGCCAGGCCCACACCACCTTCAGCCGGTACGCCGTCTCCCAGCGCGGCAAACTCCTCGGCGACCTCCGCAACCACGGCGCCCCGCGCTGGAAGCACGCCATGCACCTGCTGCGCCTGCTCCTGTCCTGCCGCGACCTGCTGCGCACGGGCCGCCTGGTGATCGACGCGACCCCCTACCGCGACCGCCTCCTCGCGGTCCGTCGCGGCGAACTCACGTGGGAGGAGGTCGACGCGTGGATGACCCGCCTGACGGAGGAAACCGAGGCCGCGCTCCCCACGACGCCCCTCCCCGGGGCCCCGGACCTCCCCCGCGTCGAGGACTTCCTCCTGCGCACCCGCCGGGCGTCGGCGACGGCCTAAGGCACCCGCCGCCGTACGACGAACTCGTCGAGCGCGTCGAAGGCGTCCGCATGCTCCGGCAACGGCGAGGCGTCCTGGGCTGCCGCCAGCACCCCGTGCAGCGCCTCGACGTCCCCTTCCACCCGCGCCGCGTCGACCCCGTCGGCCGCCCCGTGCTCGGCCTCGGCCTTGGCCTCGATCAGCGCGGCCAGGTACCCCGGCGCCTCGGGTACCTCGTCGAGCAGCGTGGGCAGGTGCGCCTGCACCTGCGCCGAGCGCATCAGGTGGATACCGGTGAGCAGCGCCCGGAAGGTGTAGAGCAGCGGCTTGAGCTCGGCCGTCTTCCCGTAGAGCCGCCACTGGGTGTTCGCGAAGCCCCGGTAATGGTGCGCGTGGTGGGAGGTCAGGACGCCCGGGGCCAGCGCCACCAGTTCCTCGTGGGCCGGCGTCGTGTGCACCACCAGGGGGGACAACAGCTGCTCCAGGACATAGCCGTTGCGGTTCAGCATCAGCCGGACGAACTTGCGCAGGTCGTGCGTGACGAGGTCCATCTCGGTGCCGTCCCGGAACCACATGCGGCTGCGCGTCTCCTGCGGGTCGCGGAGCGAGAGCAGCTCCGCCGCCGGCAGCAGGTGCGCTCCGCGCAGGTCGACGTCGGAGTCCTTGGAGGGGAAGCCGTAGAGGTGGGCGCCCGAGACCGTCGCGAAGAGCAGCGGGTCCGGCTCTTCCGCCACGACGGCGGTGAGGTCGATCTCCAGCGCGTCCAGCATGGTTCACGCGTCCCAGAGGGCGCCGAAGGACAGGAGCTCGGCGCGGTACTCGATGCGTCCCTCCCAGTCGCGGGGCCAGGCGTCCGCGCCGAGGTGGGCGCCCGCGAAGGCGCCGGCCAGGCAGGCGATGGAGTCGGAGTCGCCCGCCGTGCAGGCCGCGCGGCGCAGGGCCAGGAGCGGGTCTTCCGGGAAGAGCAGGAAGCACTGGAGGGCGGTGGCCAGGGCCTCCTCGGCGATCCAGCCCTCGCCGGTCGTGAGGCAGGGGTCGGTTTCCGGGGACGGGGTGCGCAGGGCCGCCGCGAGACGGTCCAGGACCTCCAGGCACTCGTCCCAGCCGCGCGCCATGAAGGACTCGGCCGAGGCGTCGGACGCCGTCCGCGTCCAGAGGTCGCCGAGCCAGCGCTCGTGGTAGCGGGTGCGGTTCTCCAGGGCGTACGAGCGCAGCTGCCCGACCAGGCCGGTCACCTCGGTGCCCTGCGCCAGCAGGAACACCGCCCGCGCCGTGAGGTCGGAGGCGGCCAGTGCGGTGGGGTGGCCGTGGGTCAGGGCCGACTGGAGCTGGGCCGCGCCGGCCCGCTCCTCCTCCGTCCAGCCGGGCACCAGACCGACCGGAGCCACCCGCATGTTCGCGCCGCAGCCCTTGGAGCCGAGCTGGCTGGCGTCGCGCCAGTCCCGCTCGGGAAGGTCAAGGAGGCTGCAGGCCTTCAGGCAAGTGTTGCCCGGGGCCCGGTTGTTCTCCGGGGAGTGGTACCAGTCCACGAACTCCTCCCGGACCGGGCGGGCGAGGCGCAGCGGGCCCACCCGGCCCCGCTCCGCGGCGGTCCGCATGCCGCGGGCGAGGGCCAGCGTCATCTGGGTGTCGTCGGTGACGATCGCCGGCCGGGGCAGGTCCATCTGCCGCCAGGGGCCGGTCTTCGCCAGGATCCTGGGCACGTCGTTGAACTCCGTCGGCAAGCCGAGGGCGTCTCCCAGGGCCAGTCCGATCAGGGAGCCCGTGGCGGCCCGCTTCGTGTGGGGCGGGTTCGTCGGCTTCGTCGTCATCGCGCGTGTCCTTCCGAGGGGCGCAGCAGGGGCGGGTGCAGGGTGTTGGCGGGGCCGGGCCGGTAGAGCGCGGCCGGTTTGCCGCGGCCGCCGGTGAGCCGGGCGGCTCCGGGCACGGCCTCGACGAAGCCGGGCGTGGCCAGGACCTTGCGGCGGAAGTTGGGGCGGTCCAGGACGGTGTCCCAGACGGTCTCGTAGACGGCCTGGAGCTCGCCGAGGGTGAACTCGGGCGGGCAGAAGGCGGTGGCCAGGCAGCTGTACTCCAGCTTCGAGCCGACCCGGGAGCGGGCGTCCGCGAGGATCTCCGCGTGGTCGAAGGCCAGTCCGAAGGCGGGCTCGCAGGCCTCCCCCACCGGCACCCAGCGGGCGCGGTCCGCGTCTCCGCCACCCCCGGCCACCGGTTCCGGCAGATCGGGGACGAGCGCGGTGAAGGCCACCGAGACCACCCGCATGCGGGGGTCGCGGTCCGGGTCGCTGTAGGTGCGCAGCTGGTCCAGGCGGAGGGCGTCGACCACCTGCGCCGACAGGCCGGTCTCCTCGGCCAGTTCGCGCCGGGCGGCCGTCTCGGCGGACTCGCGGGGCAGCAGGAAGCCGCCGGGCAGGGCCCAGGCGCCCGCGTACGGTTCCTGCCCGCGCCGGATCAGCAGCACGTGCAGGGTCCCGCCGCGCACGGTGAAGACGGCGAGGTCGACGGTCACCGCGAAGGGGGCGAAGGCGTGCGGGTCGTACCCCTGCCCGGGTCCCTGCCCGGGTCCGGGTCCGGGTCCCTGCCCGGGTCCGTGTCCGGGTCCGGTGTCACTCATCGGCTCCGCTCCCCCGTCCGCTCCGCCACCCGCTCCGGCAGCGGATCCGCGAACTGCCAGCCCTCCGCCAGCAGTCCGTCGACGGCGGCCACCGCCGCCGCCAGCCGCGCCTCGCGGTCCCCGCGGACCACCAGGTGGCGCTTCCCGGTCCGTTCCAGCTCCTCCAGGAACCGCCCGGTCATCCACGGCCGGAGCTCCGCTCCGTCGCGCAGCCCGTCGTCCTCGAAGGGCACGTCCGCGTGGTCGGTGAGCAGGTACAGGTCCCGCCGCGTCCCGGCGGCGATCCGCTCGACCTCCGCGCTGCGCGCGCCCATGTACCGCTCGTGCCAGATCCCGGTGGCGAAGGAGTCGGTGTCGCAGAAGAGCACCGGCGATCCCAGCCGGGCCGCCCGCTCCTCCTCCGCGTCCTGGCGCCGTGCGATCACCGGGAACTCCGCCGAGGTGAAGCTCACGTCGGCCCAGGTCGCCGCCGGGTCCGCGGCGCGCGCCGCCGCGAGCCGCTCCTCGCTGTACCGCCGGCCGTACTCCGCCACCCAGCCCGTCTTCGCCCACACCCCGCCGCGCCCCCGCCAGTGCTCGGCCAGGGCCCGCGACAGGGTGGTCGTGCCGGTGGACTCGGCGCCGAGTACGACGATCCGCCGGGTCAGGGCGGCCCGTACGGCGGGTCCCAGGAACTCCCAGTTCCCGACGGGGTCGGCCCGTACGGCCGTGCCGGACACCGGGAACAGGGTGCGGCCCCGGTCCACGCAGACCTCCTCGGCGCCGAACCGCCGCGCGAGCTCGGTCCCGTAGGCCTCGGAGGTGAAGACGGCGTCGACCGGGCGGCGCACCGCGCCCCGGAAGATCGCCATGTGCGCCTCCCAGACGGCCGGGTCGTGGAGGTCGACCGGGATGTCGTCGACCGCTCCGACCACCTCGGCCCCCGGGTGCGCCTCGCGCATCCAGGCGACCCGGTCGGCGAGCGGTACGGACTCCACGGAGGCCGCGCAGACCAGTACGGTCAGCCGCTCGCACTGGTCCTGCGCGGTGCGCACCAGGTGGTGGTGGCCGGCGTGCGGTGGATAGAACTTGCCGAGGACCAGGCCGTGGCCGTGGCGCTTCACGAAGTCACCGCCGTCGCCGCCGTCTCCGCCGTCGCCCCGCGGGCCGGGAGGGCCCGGCGCCAGCCGAGCAGTCCGGCCACGCACAGGGCGAGGAAGCCGACGTAGAGCAGGGAGGTCAGGTACAGGCCCTTGTAGGCGTACAGCGGGATGTAGACGAGGTCCGCGGCGATCCACAGCCACCAGGACTCGACGAGCTTGCGGCACTGCCCGTACGTGGCCATGAGCGAGAGCCCGGTCGTCAGGGCGTCCCAGAACGGGACGGTGGAGTCGGTGGCCCGGCTCAGCAGCAGGGTCAGACCGAGCACCCCCACCGCCCCCGCCGCGGCCAGCACGGTCCACTCGGCGGCCGTGGTGCGGCGCACGGGCAGGGCCGTGGTGGTGCCTGGTCCACCCCCGTGGGTCCAGGACCACCAGCCGTACGCGGCGAGGGCGATGAAGACGATCTGCAGCCCGGCGTCGGCGTAGAGGCCCGCCTGGGCGAAGAGCACGATGAAGAAGACGTTGTTCGCGATGCCGATCGGCCAGTTCGCGATGTGCTGCCGGGCGACCAGCCAGACGCACACGGCCCCCGTGACGAACCCGAGGATCTCGGTCCAGCTCGTCTGCCATCCCATGACGCCCACCCTCATCTCTTTATAGTCAGGTTGACTATAAACAGGCTCCGGGGTCCCGCACAACCAAAAAACCCGCGGCGCCCGAAGGCACCGCGGGTTCTGGAGGCCCGTGTGGGGCCGTGCTTCTGGCCGGGCCCTAGAGACCGACCTCGCGCATGAGCATGCCGACCTCGGTGTTGGTCAGGCGGCGCAGCCAGCCGGACTTCTGGTCACCGAGCTCGATCGGGCCGAACGAGGTCCGCACGAGCTTCTCGACCGGGAAGCCGGCCTCGGACAGCATGCGGCGGACGATGTGCTTGCGGCCCTCGTGGAGGGTCACCTCGACCAGGTAGTTCTTGCCGAGCTGGTCGACGACGCGGAAGTGGTCGGCGCGGGCGTAGCCGTCCTCCAGCTCGATGCCGTCCTTGAGGCGCTTGCCGATGTCGCGCGGCAGCGGGCCGGTGATGGCGGCGACGTAGGTCTTCTTCACGCCGTACTTCGGGTGCGTGAGGCGGTGGGCCAGCTCACCGTGGTTGGTGAGCAGGATGATGCCCTCGGTCTCGGTGTCGAGCCGGCCGACGTGGAAGAGACGCGTCTCGCGGTTGGTGACGTAGTCACCGAGGCACTGGCGGCCGTCCGGGTCCTCCATGGTGGAGACGACGCCGGCCGGCTTGTTCAGCGCGAAGAACAGGTACGACTGGGTGGCGACGGTCAGGCCGTCCACCTTGATCTCGTCCGAGGGCTTCACGCGCTTGCCCTGCTCCAGGACGATCTCGCCGTTGACCTCGACGCGCGCCTGCTCGATGAGCTCCTCGCACGCACGGCGCGAACCCATGCCGGCACGGGCGAGCACCTTCTGCAGACGCTCACCCTCCTCCTCGGCGCCCGGGAAGGTCTTCGGAGTCTTGATCACGGGCTTGTCGGCGTACCGGTCGCGCACGCGCTCCTCGATCCGCGCCTCCAGCTCGCGCGGCTTGGACTGGCCGCTGCGGGAGCCGGGGCCGATGCGCGGGCCGCCGGCGCCGCCGATGCCCGGGGTACGGGAGACCTTCGGGCCGCCCTTGGCGCCACCGCGGGCCGCAGCGCCGCGCGCACCGCCACCGCGGTTGCCGTCGGCCGCGCCGCGGGCACCGCCGCCGCCCGCCTTGGCACCGCCGCGGCCGTTGCGCTCGCCCTCGGGGCCCACGTCGTAGCGACGCTCCTCGGGGCGGGGGTTGCGGATGCGGGGGGCCTGCTCGCGGTCACGGTCGGAGCTGCCGCCCTGGTAACCGCCGGAGGAGCCGCCACCCTGGTAACCGCCACCGGAGGAGCCGCCGCGGGAGCCGCCACCCTGGTAACCGCCACCGGAGGAGCCGCCGCGGGAGCCGCCACCCTGGTAGCCACCGCCCGAGCTGCCGCCGCGGGAGCCGCCGCCGGAGCTGCCGCCACCCTGGTAGCCACCACCGGAGGAGCCGCCGCGGGAGCCGCCACCCTGGTAGCCACCACCCGAGGAGCCGCCGCGGGAGCCGCCGCCGGAGCTGCCGCCACCCTGGTAGCCACCACCGGAGGAGCCGCCGCGGGAGCCGCCACCCTGGTAGCCACCACCCGAGGAGCCGCCGCGGGAGCCGCCTCCCGAGCCGCTGCCGCCGCCGGAGCCGCCACCGCGGTAGCCACCACCGCCGCCGCTGGAGGAGCCGCCGCGGGGGGAGCTACCTCGCCCGCCACCACCGCCGCCGCTGTTCCTGTTGCCGCCACCGTTGCCGTTGCCGCTGCTTCGCATCAAAGTTCCGTCGTCTTGTCGTCTTCATCGGTATCCGGAGAGTCCGGATCGAACGACGGAACACCCTCTTGCGTCTCGGCTTCGATCGCGTCCGCCTCGGGGAGGAAGGGCGCGAGCTCCGGGAGCTCGTCCAGGCCACGCAGGCCCATCCGCTCCAGAAAGTAGTTCGTCGTCCTGTACAGGATCGCACCTGTTTCGGGTTCCGTCCCCGCCTCCTCCACCAGACCCCGCTGGAGGAGGGTGCGCATGACCCCGTCGCAGTTGACTCCGCGCACCGCCGAGACCCGCGACCGGCTGACCGGCTGGCGGTACGCGACCACGGCCATCGTCTCCAGCGCCGCCTGGGTGAGACGGGCCTGCTGGCCGTCCAGGACGAAGGCCTCCACCGCCGGCGCGTAGTCCGCCCGGCTGTAGAACCGCCAGCCCCCGGCGACGAGCCGCAATTCGAATCCGCGGCCCTGGACCTCGTACTCGTCCACCAGCTCGCGCAGCGCCCGCGCGACCTCGCGCGGGGTCCGCTCCAGCACCTTCGCCAGGTGCGCCTCGGTCGCCGGCTCGTCCACGACCATGAGGACCGCCTCCAGGGCGGGCTTCAACGCCAGCCCGGCCACGGGGGCCGCCGTCTCGCTCATTCCTTGACCTCCACGATCTGGTCGAACTCGTCCGTCACCGTCGGCATGCCGTCCCCGTCCCCGCCGCTCCAGCGCACCGTGAGCGTCGCCAGGGCCTCCTCCTGGTCCAGGACCACCGCCTTCTCCCGGTAGAGCTCCAGGAGGGCCAGGAAGCGCGCCACGACGGTGAGGGTGTCGGCGGCGTCCTCGGTGAGCTCCTGGAAGGTGGCCTCGCCGCGCGCCTTGAGCAGCGCCACGACCAGCCCGGCCTGCTCCCGGACGCTCACGAGGGGCGCGTGGATGTGGTCCACGTACACCTGGGGCTTCGCCCGGGGCTGCATGGCCTTGACCGCGAGCCGCGCCAGACCCTCGCCGCCGATGCTGATGACCACCTCGGGGAGCAGCTCGGCGAGGTGGGGTTCCAGCCCGACGGTGCGCGGGTAGCGCTTGCCCTCGGTCTCGGCCCGGTCCTGGAAGATGTCGGCGATCCGCTTGTACGCCCGGTACTGCAGCAGCCGCGCGAACAGCAGGTCCCGGGCCTCCAGCAGCGCGAGGTCCGCCTCGTCCTCGACCTCGGCGACGGGCAGCAGCCGGGCCGCCTTCAGGTCGAGCAGGGTGGCGGCGACGACGAGGAACTCGGTCGTCTGGTCGAGGTCCCAGTCGGGCCCCATCGCACGGATGTGCGCCATGAACTCGTTGGTGACCTCCGACAGCGCGACCTCGGTGACGTCGAGCTTGTGCCGGGAGATCAACTGCAGCAGCAGGTCGAAGGGCCCCTCGAAGTTCCCGAGGTGCACCGTGAACCGCCCGTCCTCGGCCGAGGACGCGGGAGGCACCGCCAGGGTCTCCAGGGAAGCCGGTACGGCCCCCTCGATCCCCTCAACCTCCCCGGCCCTCTCGGGGCCCCCGGGGCCGCCCTCGGGGGCCTCCTCGGCCTCTCCTGGCCTCTCGGGCTCCCCAGGGGCCTCAGGGACCGGTACGGCCACGACAGGAGGTCCGGGGAGCTCCCTCTCCTCCTCCGGTACGGAGACACCCGGGCCGCGGCCCAGCGAGCGGCGGGGCGGGAGGCCGGGTTCGGCGGGAGGGGGCATCGCGGTCCAGGGAGGTACGGAACGAACGGCTGGCTGACCAGGGCCGAAACCCAAGCCCCTAACCCTCCCACGCACGACCGCACGGAACCCCCGGGGACGCCGGGCAAATCCAGCCCGCCCCGAAATCCAGCCCGCCCCGCCAATTCCAGCCCGTCCGGCGCTTGAGGACCGGGGTCTGGGGCGGAGCCCCAGGGTCGTCCAGCCCGTCCGGCGTTTGAGGACCGGGGTCCGGGCAGCGCCCGGGGAACGGCGGAAGGGCGGGTAGGGGAGCTCCGCCCCGCGCAGCGGCAAAGGTCACGGCGGGGACTTCGCCCCGCAGGGCACGCCAGCCACGGCACCGCACACGGCGAGGGCGCCGGGACGAGCCCGGCCAAGCCCCCGCAGGGGCTCAGCGCCCCCGCAACCGCCGCACCAGGATGCTCGCGTCACCGCGGGACTCCAGGTCCGCCAGAACCACCGCGACGGCCTCACGCACGATCCGGCCCCGGTCGACCGCCAGACCGTGCTCCCCGCGCAGCACCAGCCGCGCGTGTTCCAGGTCCATGAGCTCCTCGGCGGAGACGTAGACCGTGATCTTCTCGTCGTGCCGCTCACGCCCGCTGGGCCGCCGGTTCGCACCCCGGCCCTGCCCCTTGCCCCGGCCGGGGGTGGGGGCGGGGACGGCGTTACCGGAACCTTCCTGCGGCCTACGCTGCGGGCCGACGCCCGGCTCCGTACCGGCCTCAGCCTCCCGGCTGCGGCCCTCTCCCGCCGTGCCCTCCGCGGCCGAAGCCGCGTGCTCCACGCCCCGCGCCGAGTTCGGCGAGGAGGACGTCAGCGCCATCCCCCCGGTCGTACGGAACAGTTCGTCGGCTCCGGGCAGACTCACTCGGCGGGACACCGGGCGAGCACCTCCCTGGCCAGCTGGCGATAGGCGGCGGCACCGACGGAGTTGGAGGCGTACGTGGTGATCGGCTCGCCGGCGACCGTGGTCTCCGGGAACCGCACCGTACGGCCGATGACCGTGTGGTAGACGTGCTCGTCGAAGGCCTCGACGACGCGCGCCAGCACCTCACGGCTGTGCACCGTGCGGGAGTCGTACATCGTGGCGAGGATGCCGTCGAGCTCCAACTCCGGGTTGAGCCGCTCCTGCACCTTCTCGATGGTCTCGGTCAGCAGCGCCACACCGCGCAGTGCGAAGAACTCGCACTCCAGCGGCACGATGACCTTGTGAGCCGCCGTCAGGGCGTTCACGGTCAGCAGACCGAGCGAGGGCTGACAGTCGATCACGATGTAGTCGTAGTCGGGCAGCAGGGGCTTCAGGGCCCGCTGCAGCGTCGACTCGCGCGCGACCTCGCTGACCAACTGCACTTCGGCGGCGGACAGGTCGATGTTGCTCGGCAGCAGGTCCATGTTGGGGACCGCCGTCTTCAGCAGCACCTCGTCGGCCGACATGCCCCGCTCCATGAGCAGGTTGTAGACCGTCAGGTCGAGTTCCATCGGGTTGACCCCGAGGCCGACCGACAGCGCGCCCTGCGGGTCGAAGTCGACGAGCAGCACTCGGCGCCCGTACTCCGCCAGCGCCGCACCCAGGTTGATGGTCGACGTGGTCTTGCCCACGCCGCCCTTCTGGTTGCACATCGCGATGATCGTCGCCGGACCGTGATCGGTCAGCGGACCCGGGATCGGGAAGTACGGCAGCGGCCGTCCGGTCGGGCCGATCCGCTCACGGCGCTGGCGTGCAGCGTCGGGAGCGAGAGTGGCCGCGTACTCGGGGTCGGGCTCGTACTCCGCGTCCGGGTCGTAGAAATGCCCCTCGGGCACCTGTTCGTAGTCGGCGAAACCCACGGGCTTGTCGCCGCTCGGGTCGCCGGCCCTGGAGTTCACGTCTAGGCCGTCCATGCTCTTTTGGGGCGTCGTCATGTGCTGGTGGTTTGCGAAGGTGCGGACCGCTACGGATCCCACGGCTTCGATTCCGGCAGGACCCTGGCCCCGCGCAGGCCCTCCTGCTCGACCACCTCCAGGAGCAAATGTCGACTCATTCACAAGTCGTCTTACCTCCTCGGACGTGACCAGGACACTTATCGATAGGTCAGCGTGGCACCATGCCGACGGTTGGCGACTCTATGGCGTGTCACCACTCAGCGGCAACACAATCCGCCGGACCCACCGCGATGTGTCGGCAACCGAACACCACTCTGTCAAGGGCGTACGAGCTGTCGCCGGGAAGTTTCGCAGGTGTGCGAAAGGGTTAAAGGGTTACGTTCGAGGCGAGTTGAGCGGCCCCGCCGGGGACTCCGGGAACGCCTCCGGCCGGACCTCGCGAGCAAGGTCCGGCCGGATACGTGAGATTGACGTCAGTCGTTGACGAATCAGCCGAGCAGCGAGCTCAGCTCAAGGGTCTCGAGACCGTGCGCCTCGGCGACCTCGCGGTAAACGACCTGGCCGTCATGGGTGTTGAGGCCCAGCGCGAGCGCCGGGTCGCGACGCAGCGCCTCGACCCAGCCGAGGTTCGCGAGCTGCACGATGTAGGGCAGCGTGGCGTTGGTGAGCGCGTAGGTGGAGGTGTTCGGCACCGCGCCCGGCATGTTGGCGACGCAGTAGAAGACCGAGTTGTGGACCTGGAAGGTCGGCTCGGCGTGAGTGGTCGCGCGGGAGTCCTCGAAGCAGCCGCCCTGGTCGATCGCAATGTCGACAAGGACACTTCCGGGCTTCATCTTGGCGACGAGCTCGTTGGTGACCAGCTTCGGGGCCTTCGCACCCGGGATCAGCACCGCGCCGATGACGAGGTCGGCCTCGATGACGGCCTTCTCCAGCTCGAAGGCGTTGGAGACGATCGTCTTGATCTTCGTGCCGAAGATCTTGTCGGCCTCGCGGAGCTTGTTGATGTCGCGGTCCAGCAGGGTCACGTGGAAGCCCATGCCGACGGCGATCTGCACGGCGTTCCAGCCGGAGACGCCGCCGCCGATGACCACGCACTCGCCGGCGTGGGTGCCGGGGACGCCGCCGGGGAGCACGCCGCGGCCGCCGACCGAGCGCATCAGGTGGTAGGCGCCGACCTGCGGGGCCAGACGGCCCGCGACCTCGGACATCGGGGCGAGCAGCGGGAGGGCGCGGTTCGCCGTCTCGACCGTCTCGTACGCGATGGCGGTGGTGCCGGACTCCAGCAGGGCGTCCGTGCACTCGCGGGAGGCCGCGAGGTGCAGGTAGGTGAAGAGGGTCTGGTCCTTGCGGAGGCGGTGGTACTCCTCGGCGATGGGCTCCTTGACCTTCAGCAGCAGGTCGGCGGTCGCCCAGACCTCGTCGGCGGTGCCGAGGATCTCGGCGCCGGCGGACACGTACTCCGCGTCCGTGATCGAGGAGCCCACACCGGCGTTCTGCTCGACGAAGACCTGGTGGCCGTTGCGGACCAGCTCATGCACGCCGGCAGGCGTGATGGCGACCCGGAACTCGTTGTTCTTGACCTCGCGGGGGATGCCGACCTTCATCGTGGCTCACGGTCCTTGGCTCAGGGGATTTTTCGGGCTACTTCAATACAAACCCGTCCACAAGAACGCGCAACGGGATGCACCAGAGGATGACCTGGTGAAGCCAGTCTAATGAAGGATGAGCGGCTGTCTAGCCTTGCAAAGTAATAATCTCAGTCGGAAACGCTGCGGATTTCGCAGGCTGCGGGGTCATCTCCCAGCAATCTGTCGGCCGCGGACCTGTGCAGCCTGGCCGCCGCGGGATCCCCGAGCCGGTCCAGCGTGTCCGCCAGCCGCACCTGGAGCGCGGCCTGAAGCCGCAGGTCCCCGGCCTTGCGCGCGAGCTCCACCGCCTCCCGGCAGGTGTGCAGCGATTCCTCGGGCCGGCCCGCGTACTCCTGGATCCGCGCCATCTCGCTCAACGCCTTTGCCTGGCCGGGGACATCGGCCAGCTTCCGGTAGCCGGCCGAGGCCGCCCGCCAGTTCCGCAGCGCGTCCCCGTACCGGCCCGCGTAGGTGTGCACGTTCCCCAGCCGCCCGTACAGCCGCGCCTCGTCCGCGCGCTCCCCCCGCGCGAGGGCGTGGGACAGGGCCCGGCCGAACCAGTCGGAGGCCCGGTGCCAGTCGCCCAGCTCCTGGTGCGCGCCGCCTACGGATTCCATCGCGCGGCCCGACGCGTACGGGTCGTTCGCCGACTTTCCCGCGTCCAGCGCGGCCCGGTAGCGGTCCAGCGCCTCGCGCGTCCGGCCGGTCTCGGCGTCCAGATCGGCCAGGTTCAGCAGCGCGGCGGCCTGCTCCCGGTACAGATCGCGCCGCTCGGCCACGTCCAGCACGAGCCGGTGCAGCCCGTACAGCTCGGGCGCGGCCCCGGCGGTGCCGCGGTGCTCGGACAGCGCCCCCGCCAGCGCCGCCACGAACCTGCGCGCCAGGGTGTCCAGCTCCCCGTCGGCCACGGCCAGCGAGGCGGCGGCCAGCAGCGCGGGCAGCCGCGTGTCCAGCCAGGTCTCCGCGGCCCGCCGGTCGGCGAAGCGCAGCGCGCGCGGCACCCCGTCGAGCTTCTCCGGCTCCCCGACGGGTCCGTCGTGCCCCTCCGCATCCGGCTCCGCCATCGCCCGGCAGGAGAGCAGCAGCCGTACGGTGCGCTCCAGCATCCGGGCCCGGGCGAGCTGGACCTCGGCGGGCCGCTCCTTGGCTTCCAGCAGGGCCTGGAGCAGCGGCGCGAGGCAGCCGGGCAGCAAGTACAGCCCGTCATGGGCGGACCTGAGCAGCCCCAGCGCGGCGAAATCCTCCAGGGTCGACTGCGCGGCGGCCACGGAGCAGCCGGCGAGGGCGGAGGCCACGTGGGAGTCGACGAGGCCCGCGGGGGCAAGCGGAAGCAACCGCAGGGTCCGCTGGGCGGGCTGCGGGAGGGATTCGTAGACGAGCCTGAAGGCCTTGGCCAGCGGGCCGCCGACACCGCCGGGCATATCGTGCAGCTGCTTGCCCACGTCCGCCACGGAAGCCTTGGGGCGCGCGGCGAGCCAGCCGCCGGCCAGGGCCAGCGCGGCGGGCTGGCCGCCGCACTCCTCGGCGAGGGCTTCGGCCGCGCGCGGGTCGTTGGCGACGCGGACGTCGCCGATGCGCTGGACGAGCATGCGGACGGCCGAGGGGGTGTCGAGGCCGCCGAGGGTGCAGGGGCGGACATCCGGAATCCCGGTCAGCGGGCCCTCGGCGGTGACGACGACCAGGCACTCGGGGGTGTCCGGCAGCAGGGCGTCGACCTGGTGCGGATCGGAGGCGTCGTCGACGAGGAGGACCATGCGGCGGCCGGTCAGGGCCGTGCGCAGGGCCGAGCTGAGATCGTCCTCGGCGGCGCCGGGCGGGGTGGGCTGCCCGAGCCCCTCCAGAAGGGTGCGGACGGCACGCTCGGTGGCGACGGTCTCCCCCGTGGGGGCGGTGAGGCGGACCTTCAGGACCCCGTCCGGATAGTCGTCGGCGATCTCGCGGACCAGCGCTTCGGCGAGTGCGGTCCGGCCGGAGCCGGGTCGCCCCGCGACGAGCAGCACGCGGGCCCGCGGCGACTTGGCCTTGCGGCCGGAGAGGGTGTCGAGCCCGGTTCGCGCGATGTCCTCGCGGAGCTCCTTGAGCTCACGCCGCCGCCCGACGAAATCCGTCACGGATCCGCTCCTCTCGCTGCCTTCGGATTGCGAGCGTAGTTCACACAGAGCGACGGACCGGGTGGAGCGCGGCGGACAAATCGCCCGATCGGATCAGCGGATGGGCACATTTTCTCCTTCCTCACGCGCCACTGCGCCGAACTCCGCGGCAGGGTCTGGGCGAGGGTGCGGCCACGGCCGCCTGTTGCCGGTCCCGGGTGCGTGAGCCCTGCGGGGCGAAGTCCCCTACCCGCCCTTCCCCCGTTCCCAGGGCCGGCCCTGCCCCGGTCCTCAAACGCCGGACGGGCTGAAAGCACAAGGGCCCCGGGCTGCGCCCGAACCCCTCTGGGGCTCCGCCCCAGACCCCGGTCCTCAAACGCCGGACGGCTGAATTGGCGCGGCCCGGGTCGGGGACGGGGGCGGGGTGGGGTGTCGGCCTGGACGTAGAGCGTGATTTGTGGCGCAGGTAGAGCCCAAACCCTGTCGGAGTAAAGGAAGGGGCGCCTAAATCATGCAGTCCAGGCCGACACCCCACCCCGCCCCCGGCACCGACCCCCACCCGCAGCCAGCCCGCGCCCAGGCAAACCCCAGCCCCGCCGGCGTTTGAGGCGCAGGGCCCCGGGGACCGGCCCCCGGCAACGGCGCCCCGCCAGGCCTACGCCTCGTACGGCCGGGCCGGCCAAGGGGCGTCCGCCGGCCGGAGGGAGGCCAGGGCCGGGTCGGCGGCCAGGGCGGCCGACAGCGCCAGGGCTCCCGTGACGAGCCCGGGATTGGCCAGCTCGCCCGCCAGGGCGCCCCGTACCAGCTCCGGCAACGGCACCCACGCCAGCTCCATGTCCGCCTCCTCCGAGCCGGACTCCGCGTAGCGTTCGCCGTCCGCCTCAGAGACCCCCCTCGCGAGGAAGATCCGGATGGCCTCGTCCGAACCGCCGGGGGACGCGTAGAAGTCGGCCAGCACCCGCCAGTCCTCGGCCTTGACGTGCGCCTCCTCCGCGAGCTCGCGCTGCGCCCCGTGCAGCGGGTTCTCCCCCACGACGTCCAGGAGCCCCGCCGGGAGCTCCCACAGCCGCCGCCGCACCGGGTGGCGGTACTGGCTCAGCACCAGCACCCGTCCCGCGTCGTCCAGGGCGAGCACGCACACCGACCCGGGGTGCACCTGGTAGTCGCGGCGGGCCACGGACCCGTCCGGCATCCGTACCTCGTCGGAGGCGACCGCCGTCTTCGCACCCTGGAACGGCCGCTGCGTCGACACCGTCTCCCAGGATTCCGCAGTGTCCTTGATCTCCATGCCCCGAAGCCCTCCACAACGCGCGACAGCCGGGGTACGGATCTCCGTACCCCGGCTGCCAACGTTATGCGGTCGTGCGGCTACTTCGCGGCCTGCTGCCGCTCCACGGCCGCCTTGACCAGACCCGCGAACAGCGGGTGCGGGCGCGTCGGGCGCGAGCGCAGCTCCGGGTGGGCCTGGGTGGCCACCAGGTAGGGGTGGACCTCGCGCGGGTACTCGACGTACTCGACGAGCTTGTTGTCCGGGGAGGCGCCGGAGAAGACCAGGCCGGCCTTCTTCTCCAGCTCGCCGCGGTAGGCGTTGTTGACCTCGTAGCGGTGGCGGTGGCGCTCGTCCACGTACGCCTGGTCTCCGTAGACCTCGCGCACGATGGAGCCCTCGGCGAGCTTCGCCGGGTACATGCCCAGGCGCATGGTGCCGCCCAGGTCGCCCGCGCCCTCGACGAAGGCCAGCTGCTCCTCCATCGTGGAGATCACCGGGTTCGGGGTGGAGGCGTCGAACTCGGTGGAGTTCGCGTCCTCGATGCCCGCGAGGTTCCGCGCGGCCTCGATGACCACGCACTGCAGACCCAGGCACAGGCCGAGCAGCGGGACCTTGTTCTCGCGGGCGTAGGTGATCGCGCCGACCTTGCCGTTGACGCCGCGGTCGCCGAAGCCGCCGGGGACGCAGATCGCGTCCACGTCGCCGAGCACCGCCGCGGCCCCGGCCGGGGTCTTGCAGTCGTCGGAGGTGACCCACTTGATCTGGACGCGGGCCCGGTTGGCGAAGCCGCCGGCGCGCAGCGCCTCGGTCACCGACAGGTAGGCGTCCGGCAGGTCGATGTACTTGCCGACGAGCGCGACCTTGACCTCGTGGTCGGGGTTGTGGACCCGGTCGAGCAGGTCCTCCCAGACGGTCCAGTTGACGTCGCGGAAGGGCAGGTCGAGCTTGCGCACGACGTACGCGTCCAGGCCCTCGGTGTGCAGGACCTTGGGGATGTCGTAGATCGACTTGGCGTCGATCGCGGCGACCACGGCCTCCTCGTCGACGTCGCACATCAGCGAGATCTTGCGCTTGATGGAGGTCGGGACCTCGCGGTCGGCGCGCAGCACGATCGCGTCGGGCTGGATGCCGATGTTGCGCAGCGCCGCCACCGAGTGCTGGGTGGGCTTGGTCTTCAGCTCGCCGGAGGGGCCGATGTAGGGCAGCAGCGAGATGTGCACGACGAAGACGTTGTCGCGGCCGACCTCGTGGCGGACCTGGCGGACGGTCTCCAGGAACGGCAGCGACTCGATGTCGCCGACGGTGCCGCCGACCTCGGTGATGACGACGTCGACGTCGTCGGTCGCCATGCGGCGGATGCGGTGCTTGATCTCGTTGGTGATGTGCGGGATGACCTGCACGGTGTCACCGAGGTACTCGCCGCGCCGCTCCTTGGCGATGACCTGCGAGTAGACCTGGCCGGTGGTGACGTTGGCCGAGCCGTCGAGGTCGACGTCGAGGAAGCGCTCGTAGTGACCGATGTCCAGGTCGGTCTCGGCGCCGTCGTTGGTGACGAACACCTCGCCGTGCTGGAACGGGTTCATCGTGCCGGGGTCGACGTTCAGGTACGGGTCGAGCTTCTGCATCGTGACCCGAAGACCGCGCGCCTTCAGCAGCGCACCCAGGCTGGAGGCCGTCAGGCCCTTGCCGAGGGAGGAAGCGACACCCCCGGTGACGAAGATGTGCTTGGTCGTCATGGATTTGGGCGGCATCGCCAAGAGGGGGCTCCCGTGGTCGCGAGGTGAGGTGCGTCCGGCGCCGGCCACCATCGAACCGGAGGGTCTCAGGGGGCGCCGAAGCTGCGGTTTCGGGGCTCCTGATTCGCACAGGCAGACCACCGGTCCACGGGATACCAGCCTATCAGCGCCCGGGCCGGTCCGCCTCCGGCCACGCGGCGGGGCCCGAGCGGAGGCGTCCGCGGGGCCTGCCACGGCGGTATCGCCGCTGCTCACCCGTTCGGCCGAACCCCATTGTTGCCAGGCTGACGGGGATCACTAGGGTGCCGTCTTGTCCTGCTCGGATCTCGATCACATCCCCGCCGAGCGGCCCCGCGAACGGCGTAACCCGTCCGGTTCCGGAATCATGGGCTGGACGCGGACATCCACATCACCGGAGAATCCGCGGCATCGCGCAATGCAAGCGCCCTTCGGGGCGGACGTGGCTGTTCGACTGGAGATGCAACGTGTCCGGGCGCATCGAGGATTACGCACTGATCGGCGACATGCAGACCGCGGCATTGGTCTGCCGGGACGGGGCGGTGGACTGGCTGTGCCTGCCACGCTTCGATTCCCATGCCGTCTTCGCGAGCATTCTCGGCACCGAGGAACACGGGTTCTGGCGGATCGGCCCGGCGTTCCCGGCCGGTACCGAGGCCCCGCGTGCCACCCGGCGCCGCTACCGCGGTGACTCGCTGGTCCTGGAGTCCGAGTGGGACACCCCGCGCGGCACGGTCCGAGTGATCGACTTCATGCCGCCCCGCGAGGACCACGCACCGCAGATCATCCGCATCGTGGAGGGCATCAGCGGGCGCGTCCCCATGCGCTCCGCGCTGCGCATGCGCTTCAGCTACGGCCGGGTGGTGCCCTGGGTGCACCGGGTCGACGACCGCACCGTGGCCGTGGCGGGCCCCGATTCGGTCTGGCTGGACACCGAGGCGCAGACGTACGGCAAGGACCTGACGACGTACTCCGACTTCACCGTCGGGCCGGGCGACCGGATGGCCTTCTGCATCAGCTGGCAGCCCTCGCACAAGGAGCCTCCGCAGCCGCCCGAGCCCGAGGAGGCGCTCACCGCGACCACCGAGTTCTGGCGGGACTGGGTCGAGCAGTGCACGTACCACGGCCCCTACCGGGAGGCGGTGGTCCGCTCCCTGATCACCCTCAAGGCGCTCACGTACGCCCCCACGGGCGGGATCGTCGCCGCGCCCACCACCTCCCTCCCGGAGGAGATCGGCGGGGTCCGCAACTGGGACTACCGCTACACCTGGCTCCGCGACGCCGCCATCACCCTGTCCTCGCTGCTGCGCACCGGATACCGCGAGGAGGCCCGTGCCTGGCGCGAGTGGCTGCTGCGGGCGGTGGCCGGCGACCCGGAGAACCTGCAGATCATGTACGGGATCGCGGGCGAGCGGGAGCTCGGCGAGACCGAGCTGGAGTGGCTGCCGGGATACGAGAACTCCCGGCCCGTCCGGGTCGGCAACGGCGCCGCGGGCCAGCTGCAGCTCGACGTGTACGGGGAGGTCACCGAGGCCCTGCACCTGGGGCACATGACGGGCCTGGCCCGCAACGACTACGCCTCGCTGCTCCAGCTCAAGCTGATCCGCTACCTGGAGACCCACTGGGACCAGCCCGACGAGGGCATCTGGGAGGTGCGCGGCCCGCGCCGGCACTTCGTGCACTCGAAGGTGATGGCGTGGGTGGCCGTGGACCGCACGA
The DNA here is from genome assembly GCF_036127095.1 of Streptomyces sp. NBC_00335. Lineage (GTDB taxonomy): Bacteria > Actinomycetota > Actinomycetes > Streptomycetales > Streptomycetaceae > Streptomyces. Next base: position 6,721,326 of record NZ_CP108006.1, on the reverse strand, counting down.
TCAAGCTGATCGAGAGCGGGGACGCGGACGGCCCGCTGGAGCGGTGGCGCGAGATGCGCGACGAGATCCACCAGGACGTCTGCGAGAAGGGCTACGACAAGGAACGCAACACCTTCACGCAGTCCTACGGGTCCAAGGAGCTGGACGCGTCCCTCCTGCTGATCCCGCAGATGGGCTTCCTGCCGCCGGACGACAAGCGGGTGATCGGCACGATCGAGGCGATCCAGCGCGAGCTGTCGACCCCGGACGGCTTCATCCTGCGCTACCCGACGTCGGGTGAGGAGGCGGGCGTGGACGGCCTGGAGGGCGACGAGGGGGCCTTCCTGGCGTGCTCGTTCTGGATGGCGGACGACCTGGCGATGATCGGCCGGGTCGACGAGGCCCGCCGCCTCTTCGAGAAGCTGCTGGCGCTCCGCAACGACCTGGGGCTGCTGGCGGAGGAATGGGACCCGAAGCTCCAGCGCCAGGTCGGCAACTTCCCCCAGGCCTTCAGCCACGTCCCCCTGATCGACACGGCCCTGCGGCTGACGGCGAGCGGGGCGTACGGGGGCTGACTACCCTGGAAGGGTCGTTCACCTTTCCGCCTCTCCCGGAAGGGGGTAGCCATGGCTCCCCTCTCGAAGGCGGGCACGGCACTTGCCGAGCTCCGCGAGGACCTGTCCGGTGCCGTCCTGGTTCCGGAGGATCCGGGGTACGACGAGGCCCGCACCCTCTACAACGGGATGATCGACCGCAGGCCGGCCGTCATCGCGCAGTGCGAGAGTCCGGTGGACGTGGTGACCGCCGTGCGATTCGCACGGCGGCTCGACCTGCCGATCGCGGTGCGCGGCGGCGGCCACAGCGTGGCCGGCATGTCCCTCAACGACGGCGGCGTGGTAGTGGACCTGCGCCGGATGCAGACGGTGACGGTCCATCCCGGGGCCTCGGCCGTCCGCGTCGAGGGCGGCGCCACGATGAGCCAGCTGGACCGGGCCTGCGAGCGGTACGGGCTGGCGACCACCGGCGGCCGCGTTTCCACCACCGGGGTGGGCGGCTTCGTGCTGGGCGGCGGCACCGGGTGGCTGGACCGCAAGTTCGGCCTGGCGGTGGACAACCTGCTCGCGGTCGACCTGGTGACGGCCGACGGGGAGATGGTGACGGCGACCGCCGAGGACCACCCCGAGCTGTTCTGGGGGCTGCACGGCGGCGGCGGGAACTTCGGCATCGCGACCTCGCTGACCCTGCGGCTGCACGAGCTGCCGGACATGTCCGTCGCGTTCCTGCTGTACCTGCCGGAGCACGGGCCCGAGATGGTCCGTACGTACCGGGACGTGATGGAGGACGGGCCGCGCGAGGCCGGCGGCGGCGCCATCTACATGACGGGCCCGCCCGAGGAGTTCGTCCCGCCGCACCTGGTCGGCCTGCTGCTGGCGGGCGCGCTGATCACGTACGCGGGTCCCGTGGAGGAGCTGCGGCGGCTGGCCGCGCCGCTGCTGGCGATCCCGCACGAGGCGGAGCTGGTGACGGACCTGCCCTACCCGGACCTGCAGTGCATGCTCGACGATCCGCCGGGCATGCGGAACTACTGGTCGGCGGAGTACCTGAGCGGGGTGCCCGACGAGTTCGTGGACGTGTTCTGCGCCCGCGCGGACTCCATGCCGGTGCCGAGCGGCACCCAGCACGTGGTGTGGCCCCAGGGCGGCGCGATCGCCGAGGGTCCGGCCGACTACCCGATCTCGTTCCGCGACGCGCCCTGGGCGGTGCACCCGTTCGGAGCCTGGGAGGACCCGGCCGACGACGAGCGCGTCCGGCAGTGGGTCAAGGACGTCCGCGCCGACGTCCGGCCGTGGAGCACCGGCGCGGTCTACCTCAACTTCACCGGGGACGAGGGCGGAGACCGGGTGGCGGCGGGCCTGGGGCCCGAGAACATGCGGCGGCTGGGCCGGTTGAAGCGGGAGTACGACCCGGACAACGTCTTCCGCTTCAACCACAACATCCAGCCCGCCTGACCGCCCGCCCGGGGCTTACGTGAGGGCGGTGATGACCTCCTTCGCCGCCCGCTCCCCCTCGGTCGCCCCGCCTTCCATGAACCCCTGGAAGTCGTAGCTGCAGTGCTCGCCGCCGATGTGGATCCGGCCCTGCGCGGTGCCCTCGTACTTGGCGTACTTGTGCAGGTAGCCGGTCGGCCAGTACGAGTACGCGCCCAGTGCGTACGGATTGCGGTGCCAGGCCGATATCTGCGCCTTGCCGTTCCAGGCCGCCTTGGTGCCGGGGAAGAAGGCGTCGATCCCGGTGAGCATCCGGCCCGCGAGGGCGCGTACGTAGGGGTCGGAGTCGGTGGCGAAGGGGGTCGCCGGGGTGATCGCGCCGGCCAGGGTGCCGCCGCCGTACTGGAGCAGGATGCCGCCGTTGCCCGGCTGGACCTTGGTGGTGTCCCAGGTCTGCTGGACCTCGCTGTCGGTGAAGCAGTCCCCGGCGGAGACCCCCGGCCAGGGGCCGGTGCCGCGCCAGGGGCGGCTGGTGAACTGCATGTTGAGCTTGGTGCAGTAGCCCATGCGGGCGTCGCGCAGCAGGTTCTTCATCAGCGGGTCGAAGCCGGCGCCGGTGATGTCGATGCGCTGGAGGATCGGCAGCGGCAGGCACAGGATGGTGTGGTCGGCGACGACCGTGCGGGTGGCGCCCGCGTCGTTGAAGGTCAGCGTCTGGGTGCCGTCGGCGGAGACGCGTACGGCGACCAGCTCGCGGCCCATGACGGTCGAACCGGCGGGCAGGGCCTGGGCGATGGCGTTCGGCAGCTGATCGTTGCCGCCGGTGATGTGGTAGCGCTCGTTGGACAGGCCCCAGACGTTGAAGTTGCCCGGGTTGGGCTGGTAGCCCATCAGCAGGACCAGCGCGAGGGCGGACTGCTGATCGGTGTCGGCCCCGTACTCGACGTTGTACGCCACGTCGATGAAGCGGCCGAGCCGCGAGCCGTGTCCGCCGGGGATCCGGGTCTCGATCCACTGGTGGAGCGTCATGTTGTCCAGGGCGGTGCCCGCGGGGGTCGTGGAGTTCCAGGAGACCTCGCCGGCCTCCTGGAGGTCGCGGCGCAGGGCCTGGTAGACGGCGTTGAAGTCCACGTCGGCCTGCTCGCGGGGGTAGTACGTCCCGTTGAACCAGAGGACCTCCTCCGCCCCGTTGGGGCCGCCGCCGAGGAAGTCCTCGGTGGGGAGGTTGAAGCGGCGGCACAGCTCCAGGATCTTCTTGTGGCTGGTGTCGATCAGCTCGCCGCCGATCTCGGAGGTCTGCCCGTAGGCCCACAGGGAGCGCTGGCTCCACATCCGGCCGCCGACGCGGCTCGGGTTGGCCTCGTAGAGCGTGAAGGGGACGCCCGCGTCCTTGAGGGTGAGGGCGGCGGTCAGCCCCGAGATGCCGGCGCCGACGATGGCGACGCGGGCGGGGGTGACGGGCTTCTTGTCGGCCTCCACGGCGTGGGCGAGCGCGGGGGCGGCGGCCGCCGAGGCGACGGCGGTACCGAGGCCGAGCGCGGCGGCGCGTCCCAGGAGCTGGCGGCGGGTGGAGCCGCGGACCTCGGCGACGGGCAGGCCGAGCCGGCGGGCGGCGGCGTGTTCGGCGGCGAGCTGGCGGAGCGCGTGCATCAGTGGCGTACGGGCCATGGCGGTGGCTCCTTCTCAGACGTTCGCGGCGGAGGGGGCGGTGGCGGCGGACTGGTCGGCGGGCTCGTCGGTGCGCTCGGCGGCGTCCTCCAGGACGACGCGGCCGATGATCTCGTAGCGCTCGGGGGCCTTGAACTTCAGCCACAGCCCGAGTCCGAGCCCGCCGAAGAAGACGACCCCGACGATCCACGGGATCAGGGTGAAGAAGAACGAGTCGGCGGCCAGCCCGGCCGCCGTCTTCATGTTGACCAGCAGCAGGACGACCACGGCGGCCATGGCGATGCCGCCGATCAGCGGGGCCGTGAAGGTGCGGAACCAGTGCCGGTCCTCGGGGTGGTTCTTGCGGAAGTAGCCGATCACGGCGAAGGAGCACAGGGTCTGGACGATGAGGATCGCCATGGTGCCGAGGATCGCGAGCAGCGTGTACAGGTGGATGTACGGGTCCTGCCCGGTCAGCCAGAACAGCACGACCAGGCCGGTGGCGATGGCCGTCTGCACCATGGAGGAGATGTACGGGGAGCCGTGCTTGGCGTGCGTACGGCCCAGGCCCGGGTGCAGGAAGCCCTCGCGGCCGATGGCGTAGAGGTAGCGGGCGGCGCACTGGTGGAAGGCCATGCCGCAGGCGAAGGAGCCGGTGAGCAGCAGCCACTGGAAGGCGTCGACGGCCCAGGCGCCGATGAAGGTCTGGGTGGGGACGAAGAACAGGTCGAGCGGGCTCGCGGAGGCCGAGAGCTCCACGGACTTGGCGAGGCCGTTGCCCGCGATGGTCATCCAGGAGACGTAGATGTAGAAGAGGCCGACGCCGACGACGGAGATCAGGGTGGCCTTGGGGATGACCTTCTTCGGGTTCTTCGACTCCTCGCCGTACATGGCGGTGGACTCGAAGCCGACCCAGGACCAGAAGGCGAAGAAGAGGCCGAGCCCGGCGGAGATTCCGGTGAAGGCGTTCTTCGGGTTGACGGGCTCCAGCGGGATCCCGTCGGGGCCGCCGCCCGCGATCAGTACGGCGGTGGCGACGGCGAAGAGGACGGCGATCTCGGCGACGAGCATCACGCCCAGGGCCTTGGCCGTGAGGTTGATGTCGAAGTGGGCGAGGGCCGCGGTGATCGCGAGCATGCCGGCCGCGTAGACGATCCAGGGCAGGTCTATGCCGAGCTGGTCGTGGACGGTGGTCTTGGTGAAGTAGGAGAAGACGCCGACGATCGAGGCCTCGAAGACGATGTAGGCGAGGACCGCGAGCATGCCGGAGGCCATGCCGGCGATCCGGCCGAGGCCGTGCGAGATGTACCCGTAGAAGGCGCCGGCGGCGGTGATCCGCTTGGCCATGGCGACGTAGCCGACGGCGAAGACGGTCAGGACGGCGGTGGCGAAGAGGTATCCGGCCGGGGCTCCGATGCCGTTTCCGAAGCCGACCGCGATGGGAAGGTTGCCGGTCATCGCGGTGATCGGAGCGGCGGTGGCGACGGCCATGAAGACGACACCGACCAAGCCCACCGAATTGGCTTTCAGCCGCTGGACCTGGGGTGCGCCGCCGCCGGTGCTGCTATCCGTGCTCATGGCTCCTCGTTCCTGTCGTGAGGGCGCTCACTCTCTCCCTGCGTGACGTACGCCACAATCGGCATGCAGTCCGATAATCCCCTTACCGAGGCGACGAGTTGTCGGGCCGGACGGGGGTAGATGGGACCCCGTAACCGCTCGGTGATGTGCAGGGAACAGGAGCCCCGGTAGCGTCCGCGATATGGACAATCAGGGCGGGATCACGGTTCAGCGGGCACTTGAGCTGCCGGGGCTGCGCAGCGGGCTCCCTGAGGTGGTGGCCTGCGCCGACCGGCTCGGCCGGACCGTGCGCTGGGTGCACGCCGGCGAGGTCCCCAACATCGCCTCCCTGCTCAAGGGCGGCGAGCTGCTGCTGACCACCGGCCTCGGCCTCGGCACCCGCCCCGCCGAGCAGCGCGCCTTCGTGCGCCGCCTCGCGGACCGCGGCATCGCCGCACTGGTCGTCGAGCTGGGACCCCGCTTCACCCGGCTCCCGGCGACCCTGGTGGAGACGGCGCGGGCGGTCGGCCTCCCCCTGGTCCAACTGCACCGGGAGGTGCCCTTCGTGACCGTCACGGAGGAGGTCCACACCGAGATCGTCAACGGGCACTACGCACTGCTCCAGCGGGCCGAGGAAGTCCACCGGCGCTGCACGGAGGCCCTGCTCGACGGCGGCGGGATCCCCCAAGTCCTGCACATCCTGGCGGACTTCACGGCGAACCCGGTCTTCCTGGAAACCCCCGACGGCCAGTTGCTGTACGCGGCCGGCCCGGTCGCCGGCGAGGCCGCGGCGGACCCGCTCCAGGTGTGGGAGGGCCTGCGGGGCCAGCGCGATCCGGAGCCCTCCGGCAACGCCGTGGTGGTCGACGTCCCGGGCGGCGGCCGCGGCACGGGCTCGGTGCGGGCCCGGCTGGTCCTGCTCGGGGTGTCCGCCCCGCTGCTGCCCGTGCACCGGATGGCGGCGGAACGGACGGCCGGCGTACTGGCCGTCGTGCTGATGCAGGCCCGGCAGGAGGACGAGCTCGCGGCGCGCGGCCGCGGCGACTTCCTCACCGACCTGGCGGAGGGGCGGATCTCGGCGGAGGACGCCCCCGCCCAGGCCCGCGTCCTGGGCTTCAAACCGGGCCCAGGCCCGCTCCTGCCCATCGTCATGCGGCTGTCCTCGGACCTGGCCCCGTCGGGGAACTGGGCGGTCCTGGCCCGGGCCGTCCTGGAGGAACTCGCCTCCGTCGGCGTCCCGGTGCTCCTCGGGGTCCGCCCGGTCGAAGGCCGCGTCCCCCTGCTGGTCTCCCTCCGCTCCGACGCCGAGCGCACGACGGTCGCGGACCGGGTCGCGGTGGCGCTGCGGACCGGCGTGGAGCGGGCCGGCCTGGACCGGGCGGGGGCCGCGCCCGCGGTGGTGGTCGGCGTCTGCGGAAGCTGGGCGGCGGCCTCGGCGGGCCTGCGCCACGCGGCGGAAACGGCAACGGCCGCGGCCGGGCTGCCGTCCCGGCCCTGGTACGACGCCCGTCGCCTCGACATCGACCTGCTCCTGTGGCGCCTGCGCGAACACCCCGACCTGGCGGCCTTCGTGGACCGCGCGATCGGCGCCCTGCGCGTCCACGACACCCAGTCCCGCCCGCCGCTCCTGCCCACCCTGGAGACGTACCTGGCCCACGCGGGCCGCAAGGCGGAGACCGCCCGCGAGCTCCACCTGAACCGCCAGACCCTGTACAACCGCCTGGCCCGCATCTCGGAGCTCCTGGGCGCGGACCTGGACGACCCGGAAACGGTCCTCTCCCTGAGCCTGGCCCTCCGCGCCCGCCGCCACGTGAACCCTTCTTGACGCGGAGCGGGCCCGGTGGGCGGCTGCGGGTGGCCGACCCTCCGGGGTGAAGTCCCCTACCCGTCCTTCGCCCGTTCCCCGGGCTGCGCCCGGACCCCGCGCCTCAAACGCCGGCGAAAATCCAGCCCCTCCGGCGTTTGAGGAGCGGGGGTCCGGGGGCCGGCCCCCGGCCACGGCGCCGCACTCGGGATCGGGTCCGGGGCGGAGCTCCGGGGAACGGTGGAAGGGCGGGTAGGGGACTCCGCACCGCGCAGCGGCACACCCGCAGCCGGGCCGGGCCGCCGGCAACGCGAGGGCCCGGGCTCCCGCCTGAGGGCTACCGCCGACGCGAGGCCAGCTCGTCGTACACCGACAGGACCTGCGCCACCGTGTCGTCCTCCGACGGCCACGTCGAAGCCTGAGCCCGCCCGGCCTCCGCCAGCGCCCCCCGCCGCGCGGGATCCGCCAGCAGCCCGGCCACGGCAGCGGCCAGCACCCCCGCCTCCCCATAAGGCACCAGCACACCCGCCGAACCCACCAGCTCCGGCACCCCGCCCACCGCCGTCGCCACCAACGGCACGCCCATCCGCAGAGCCTCCTGTGCCAGCGGCGACCGCGCCTCCCACCGGCTCGGCAGCACCGCGACATCGGCCGCCGCCAGCAGCCGCGCGGCATCCCGCCGCCGCCCGAGGAGCCGTACCGGCAGCCGCTCCGCCTCGATGCGCCGCGCGAGCTCCGCCCGCATCGGGCCCTCACCCGCGATCACCAGCAGCGGCACCGGGTCCAGCGTCCGCCACTCCCGCGCCGCGTCCAGCAGTACGGAGTACCCGCGCCGCGGCACCAGACTCCCGACCGCGATCAGCAACGGCCTCTCGACCGCTCCGAGTTCCGCCCGCACCTTCCCCGGGTCCGGAGCGTCCGGAGCGCCTGACGGCCCGGAGGTCCCAGAAGGCACCGCCACCGCCGCCAGCCGCGCGTCCCGCGCGCCCCGCAGCCGGGCCAGGTCCACCTGCGCCGAGGAGGCGCCGAGGACGATCGCCGCGGCCCGGGCGACGTGCCGTTCGAGCAGCAGGCTCAGACGGCCGCTGCCGGGGCCGCCGCCGTGCCAGCTCACGACCAGCGGGACCCGCCGCCCGCGCAGGGCCAGCGCCGCGCGCATGCCGGCCCGTACGCCGTGCGCGTGCACCACGTCGGCCTCGACGCAGGCGGCCCGCAGCGCGCTCACCGCGTCCGGGGTGAACCGCGCGCCGGCGCCGGTGAAGTCGTACTCCCCCTCGGCATCGACGGGCCCGCACACGGTGACCCGTACGCCGCGCGCGGCGAGCCCGGTGGCCAGCGACCGCACGTGCGCACCACCGCTCGCGCCGCCGAGTACTTGGACGGTGCGAAGGACGGGGACCGGGACCGGGGAGCTGCTCACGGGCCGAAGCTCCAGGGTGAGGGAGGGAAGAAGGCAGGGACGTCGCTCAGAATGCCAGTCCGCACGCGCGTTCCGGGACCATACGGGTGCGGATCCCGTGTGAGTTGCCGCCGGGACCCCCCGATCCTCACCCACACGGGCTATCCGGACGTCGGTCTGCTGACCCCGGTGACCCTGCCGGCGACAAGAAGCCCTACTCCGGGCTCCGGGCCGCCGCGAGCAGTTCCTCCGCGTGCGCCCGCGCCGACGCCGAGTCCTCGTGGCCGGCCAGCATCCGCGACAGCTCGCGGATCCGGGCCTCGCCCTCCAGGACGGTGACCCCGCTGCGGGTCACGGACCCGTCGTTGGTCTTCTCGACCAGCAACTGCCGGTCCGCGAAGGCCGCCACCTGCGGCAGGTGCGTGACGACCACCACCTGCGCCGACTTGGCCAGCTTCGCGAGCCGCCGTCCGACCTCCACGGCCGCCTTGCCGCCGACGCCCGCGTCGACCTCGTCGAAGAGGTACGTGGGCACCGGGTCGGAGCCCGCGAAGACGACCTCGACGGCGAGCATCACCCGGGACAGCTCACCGCCCGAGGCACCCTTGGCGATCGGCCGCGGCTGGGCGCCCGGGTGCGGGGCCAGCAGCAGTTCGACCTCGTCCACGCCCGAGGGCCCGTACGCGACGAGCCGGCCGCCGACCTCGACCCCCTCGGGGTCCTCGGTCTGCCGGACGTCGATGGTGACCCGTGCGTGCGGCATCGCCAGGGAGGCCAGCTCCTCGGTGACGGCGGACGCGAAGCGGGTCGCCGCCTCGTTCCGCGCGTCGGTCAACGCCTGCGCCAGCGCGGAGAGTTCCAGCCGCAGCCCGTCGCGCTCCGCGGTCAGTTCGTCGATCCGCTCGTCGTCGCCGTCCAGCTCCAGCAGCCGTACGGAACCCCGTTCGGCCCACTCCAGGACGGAGTCCACGCCATTCTCGGCGGATCCGTACTTGCGGATCACCTGGGTCAGCGCCGCCCGCCGCTCCTCCACGGCCGCCAGCCGCAGCGGGTCGGCGTCCAGGTCGTCCGCGTACCCGGCGAGTTCCCCGGCCACGTCCCCGAGCAGGATGCCCAGTTCCCCGATCCGCTCGGCGAGGGCGCCGAGCGCCGGGTCGTGGGAGCGTACGGATTCCAGTGCGCGGTGCGCCCCGGCGACGAGCGCGCCCGCGTCGACGCCCTCCGGGTCCTCGACGTTGCCGGCGAGGGCCGCGTGGGCGACCTGGGCGGCCGAGGACAGGGATTCGGCGTGCCCGAGGCGCTCCGCCTCCGCCGCCAGCTCGGTGTCCTCGCCCGAGAGCGGTTCCACGGCGGCGATCTCGTCGAGCCCGAAGCGCAGCAGATCGGCCTCCTGGGCGCGTTCCCGGGCCCGGGTGGTGATCTCCTCCAGCTCTCCGGCGACGGCGCGCAGCCTGCGGTGGGCGGCGGCGTACTTCTCCAGCGGGACGGCGACGGCGTCGCCCGCGTACCGGTCGAGGGCCTGGCGCTGCCGGGCGGGCCGGAGCAGTCCCTGCTGGTCGGTCTGGCCGTGGACGGCGACGAGGTCGTCGGCGAGTTCGGCGAGCAGTCCGACGGGCACGGAGCGGCCGCCGACGTGGGCGCGCGAGCGGCCCTCGGCGGAAACGGTCCGGCTGATCAGCAGCGCGCCGTCGTCGAGCTCGGCGCCGGCCTCCTCGGCGCGCAGCGCCGCGGGGGCGTCCGGGCGCATGACGATGCGCCCTTCGACGACCGCCGCCTTGGCCCCGATCCGCACCAGGGCGGGGTCGGCGCGCCCGCCGAGCAACAGCCCGAGGCTGGTGACGACCATGGTCTTGCCCGCGCCGGTCTCGCCGGTCACCGCGGTGAAACCGGGTGACAGCTCGACCACAGCGTCGTCGATGACCCCGAGCGACCGTATCCGCATCTCCTCAAGCACGGGACGACGATACCGAGGTTTCATGGGTGCCATGTGACGTCACCCGCCCGAACCGGCTCGAACAATCATGCTATTTACGTACGCGCGAAGCACAGAACCCGTACTGGGCCGGTACGGAGCCGGTACTGCGCCCGCACCCGCCCCCACGGAACTAGTGCGGGGCCCCGCGCCATCCCGACACCGGCAGCGCGAACTTCGCGACGAGCCGGTCCGTGAACGACGCGTGGTGCAGCCGGGCGAGCCGCACCGGCACCGCCCCCCGCCGGACCTCCACACGGGCCCCGGCCGGCAGCTCCACCGTCCGCCGCCCGTCGCACCACAGCACCCCGTGCGGGGTCCCCGTCTGCACCTCCACGGCCAGCACCGAGTCCGGCGAGGTCACCAGCGGCTTCGCGAACAGCGCGTGCGCGCTGATCGGCACCATCAGCAGCGCCTCCACCTCCGGCCAGACCACCGGCCCGCCGGCCGAGAAGGCGTACGCCGTCGAGCCCGTCGGCGTCGCGCAGACGATGCCGTCGCAGCCGAAGCCGGACACCGGGCGCCCGTCGATCTCCAGGACCACCTCCAGCATCCGCTCCGGGGACACCTTCTGGACGGCCGCCTCGTTCAGCGCCCAGTCCCGGTGCACCACGTCCCCGTTGGTCCGCACGATCACGTCGAGGGTCATCCGCTCCTCGACCTCGTACTCCCGCGTCACGACCCGGTCCACGACCTTGTCCAGGTCGTCCCGTTCCGCCTCCGCGAGGAAGCCCACCCGGCCCAGGTTGACGCCGAGCATCGGCACCCCCGAGCCGCGCGCGAACTCCGCGCCGCGCAGCAGCGTCCCGTCGCCGCCCAGCACGATCAGCAGCTCGCACCCGTCGAGCACCTCCGGGGTGCACTCGGACTCGGCCACCAGCTCCACCTCGGGCGGCAGCGGCAGGTCCACCGCCTCGTGCCGCAGCACCCGTACGCCCAGCCCGCTGCGCAGCAGGCCCTGCACCACCAGCTCGGCGCTGCGGATGGCCGCCGGCCGCCCGGTGTGCGCGAGCAGGAAGACGGTCCGCTTCACCGACTCCCCCGGCTCTTGCGGCTCCCCTGACTTCCCCGACTGTGCCGGGTCCCCCGAAAGATCACTCACTGCGGCCCCTCCGCCACTGCACGATCAACATCCGCCGGGTCGAGTGCCGGTGCCCCCGCCCGCAGCCACAGAAAATACTCGACGTTGCCCGAAGGGCCCGGGAGCGGACTCGCGGTCACCCCGAGCACGCCCAGGCCCAGCTTCCACGCCTGCGCCGCGACGTCCCGCACGGCCTCGGCGCGCAGCTCCGTACTGCGCACCACGCCACCGCTGCCCAGCCGGTCCTTGCCGACCTCGAACTGCGGCTTGACCATCAGCACCAGATCCGCGTCGGGCGCGCAGCAGCGTACGAGCGCGGGCAGCACCAGCCCGATGGAGATGAAGGAGAGATCGCCGACGACCAGGTCCACGGGCACCCCGTCGATCAGCTCCACCGTGAGCTCGCGCACGTTGGTGCGGTCCTTCACGGTGACCCGGTCGTCGCTCTGCAGGGACCAGGCGAGCTGCCCGTAGCCGACGTCGACGGCCATCACGTGCTCCACCCCGGCCCGCAGCAGCACGTCGGTGAACCCGCCGGTCGAGGCGCCCGCGTCCAGCGCCCGGCGGCCCTCCACGCGCAGCCCCTGGGGCTGGAAGGCCGCGAGCGCCCCCGCCAGCTTGTGGCCGCCCCGGGAGACGTAGTCGGGGTCGCTGTCGTCCTTGAGGACGACGAGGGCCGCGCTGGTCTCGACCTGGGTGGCCGGCTTCGTCGCCGTGTTGCCGCCCACGGTCACCCGGCCGGCGGCGATCAGCTGCGCGGCGTGCTCGCGCGAGCGGGCCATGCTGCGGCGTACCAGTTCGGCGTCCAGGCGGCGGCGTGCCACTCCTGCCACGATCGGTTCAGCTCCTGTTTTCGTGCGGACGGGGGCCGATCGGCGCGTCCAGCGCGGTCAGCGCGGAGCGCAGCCCCCTGTGCACATCCTCGTACACCTCGACGTGTCCGTCCGCCGGGAGGTGGTCCACGTCCGCCAGCCGCTCCAGCGCGGCGTCCGCCCCGGCGTGCCCGGTGGGGATGCGTACGACGCCCAGCGCGACCGGCCCGGCGGGCGCGGCCGGGGCTTCGTCCGGCTCCTGGGCCGCGGCGGGCACTTCTTCGTTCATGCCCCCGACGCTACCGCGTAGGGCGCCCGCGACCACGCACGGCTCTGCGGTACGGTCGGGATCACGATGGCTACGATCGAGGAGTGCCGTGCGGCACTCGACCAACTCTCAGACAACCTGGCACGGGCCGAAGGCGACGTGCGCGGTGCGACCGCGCTCGACCGCTCGCTGAGCTGCCACATCACCGACCTGGACCGCACCTTCACGGGCCGCCTGGACGCGGGCCGGATCCGCGTGGACGCGGTGGCCCCCGGCCCGCCGTCCGCCAAGGCCGAGATCCGCCTCGCGATGACCGGCGACGACCTGCTGGCCCTGGTCGCCGGCACCCTGAAGTTCCCCAAGGCCTGGGCCTCGGGCCGCATCCGCCTGGAAGCAGGCTTCCGCGACCTCCTCCGCCTCAAAAGCCTGCTCTAGCCAAGTCCAGCCCCGCCGGCGTTTGAGGCGCGGGGGTCCGGGGGCCGGCCCCCGGCAACGGCGCCGCACCCGTGACTACTCCGCGCGAGCCATCGAACGGGCCACCCGCGCCGCGGGTATCACCAGCGGCGTCCCCGTCTCCGGGTCCGAAATGACTTGGCACCGCAGCCCGAACACCCGCTCCACCAGCTCCGCCGTGACCACCTCGGCCGGCGCCCCCTCCGCCACGACCTTCCCGTCCCGCATCGCGATCAGGTGGGTGGCGTAGCGCGCCGCGTGGTTCAGATCGTGCAGCACCGCGACCAGCGTGCGCCCCTGCTCCTCGTGGAGCTCCGCGCAGAGGTTCAGCACCTCGATCTGGTGCTGGATGTCCAGGTAGGTCGTCGGCTCGTCCAGCAGCAGCAGCGGCGTCTGCTGCGCCAGCGCCATCGCGATCCACACCCGCTGCCGCTGACCGCCCGACAGCTCGTCCACCGCCCGGTCCGCGAGTTCGGCGACCCCGGTGGAGGCCATCGACTCCTTCACGATCCGCTCGTCCTCGCCCGACCACTGCCGCAGCAGCCCCTGGTGGGGATAGCGGCCCCGCGAGACCAGGTCCGAGACCGTGATCCCGTCCGGGGCGATCGAGGACTGCGGCAGCAGACCCAGCGTCTTGGCCACCTTCTTCGCCGGCATCGACCCGATGGCCTGCCCGTCCAGCAGCACCCGCCCCACCGTCGGCTTCAGCATTCGCGAAAGGGCCCGCAGCAGCGTCGACTTGCCGCAGGCGTTCGGCCCGACGATCACGGTGAAGGAGTTGTCGGGGATCTCCACCGACAGGTTCTCGGCGATGACCCGCTGGTCGTAGCCGAGGGTCACGTTCTCCGCGGTCAGCCGCTGCACTTGCCTGCTCCTCTGGTTGCTCACATCGCTCTGGCTGCTCACATAGCTCTGGCCCCTCATATGCGGCCCGCCTTGCGCTCGGTGACGAGCAGCCAGAGCAGGTAGCAGCCGCCGACGAGGCCGGTCACCACCCCCACCGGCAACTGGTCGGCGCCGAAGGCCCGCTGTGAGGCCCAGTCGGACACCAGCAACAGGAGTGCGCCCATCAGTGCACCGGTCAGCAGGCTCGCCCCGGGCGACCGGGTCAGCCGGCGCGCCAACTGCGGCGCGGCCAGCGCGACGAAGCTGATCGGCCCGGCGGCGGCGCTGGCGGCGGTGGTGAGCAGGATCGCCGCCACCATCAGCAGCAGCCGGGTCCGCTCCACCCGCACCCCGACGGCGTACGCCGCGTCGTCGCCCATCTCGATCATCCGCAGGGCCCGGCTCTGGCCGAGGACCAGCGGGAACAGCACCGCGCAGGTCGCGAGCAGCGGCCAGACCTGTGCCCAGTCCCGGCCGGCCAGCGAGCCGGTCAGCCAGACCATCGCACGGGTGGCCTCGATGAGCTGCGCCTTCGTCAGCAGGTACTGGATGACGGCGACCAGCATCGCGGAGGCGCCGATGCCGACGAGGACCAGCCGGTAGCCGTGGATGCCCTGCTTGTACGCGAGCAGGTACACGGCGATTCCGGCCACCAGCCCGCCCACGAGGGCCCCGACGGCCACCTCGCCGGCGCTGCCGTGGAACAGCACGATGACCAGCAGCGCGCCGACGGCCGATCCGTAGCCGAAGCCGAGTACGTCCGGCGAGCCGAGCGGGTTGCGCGAGACGGACTGGAAGACGGCGCCGGCCATCCCGAGGGCGGCGCCCACCAGGACCGCGACCAGGACCCGCGGCAGCCGCAGGTCGTTGATGATGAACTCGTGTGCGGGCGTGCCGTTGCCCATCAGGGTCCGTACGACGTCCCACGGCGCGATGTCGAAGTCGCCGGTGCCGATGAGCAGGACGGCCATCGCCAGCGTGAGCACCAGGAGCAGAGCCCCCACGCCGAGCGCGCGCCGCTCCACGCGCAGGGACATCCCGCCGGGCAGGTGCACCGGCCGGGGCCCGCGCCGGCCCCCGCGCGCCTTGACGGGTGCGTCGGTCACTGTCACAGCTGGGCCATCCTCTTGCGCCGGACGAGGTAGATGAAGACGGGTCCGCCGATGAGCGCGGTGACGATGCCGACCTGGAGTTCGCCGGGCCGGGTGACGACCCGGCCGATGACGTCGGCGCCGAGCAGCAGGACGGGCGAGAGCACCGCCGAGTACGCGAGCACCCAGCGCATGTCCGGGCCGGTGAAGAACCGTACGAGGTGCGGGATCATCAGGCCGACGAAGACGATCGGCCCGCAGGCGGCGGTCGCGGCCCCGCACAGCAGGGTGATGGCGATCATCGCGCCGATCCGGGTCCGCGTCAGGTGCGCACCGAGCGCCCGCGCGGTGTCGTCGCCCATGGCCATGGCGTTGAGCGGCCGGCCCAGGCCGAGCGCGATGACCGCGCCGACCAGCAGGAAGGGCGCCACCTGGCGGACGGTGTCCATGTTCGCGGAGGCCAGCGAGCCCACGGTCCAGAAGCGGAGCTTGTCCAGCGCCTTGCTGTCCATGAGCTGCACGGCGTTGATGTATCCGACGAGGGCCGCGGTGGCCGCCGTACCGGCGAGGGCCAGGCGCACGGGCGTGGCACTGCGGCTTCCGCCGAGCACGTACACGACCACGGAGACGACGGCGGCGCCGAGGAAGGCCCACCACACGAACTCGCTCAGCGAGGACGCCCCGAAGAAGCTGATGGCCGATACGACGGCGGCCGCGGCTCCCGCGTTGACGCCGAGGATGCCCGGCTCGGCCAGCGGGTTGCGGGTCAGGGCCTGCATCACGGCGCCGGACAGTCCGAGGCCGAGGCCGACGAGCACGCCGAGGAGGGTGCGCGGGACCCTCAGGTCCCGCACGACGACGTCGGAGGCCGTCCCCGAGTAGTGGAACAGGCCGTGCCAGACCTCGTGGAGGGGCATCTGCTTGGCGCCGACGGCGATGCTCGCCACCACGATCAGCGCGAGCACGCCGAAGGCGGCGAGCAGACCGGCGGCTCGCGCGCCGTCGCGCGAGCGGGTGGCGGCGGCCGGCGCCGCGCTCGGTTCGGGGGGACTCTCGACCAACACGAAAGTTAGGCTAACCTACCTTCCGCCGTGGTCGGCTCCCCCGAACGGCCCTCCCAGCAGGTCCTCGGACCCGGCCCCCACCGGCCCTGACCTGCCAGGACCCGGCAACACCCCACCGCCGGCCCGGCTCCGCCGCCTCGCGCGACCCGTACAGATCACAGCGCCGGTCCAGCCCCTTACAGCCCCTTACAGCCCCAGCCGGGCCAGCGCCTTGCCCGCGTCCAGCCCGCACGAGCCGTCCCCCGCCTGGGTCCAGGCCGCCGCGCACAGCGCCCGCAGCCCGTCCATCGCACCGTTCGAACCGTCGCCGGCTTCCTCGCCGCGCGACTCCCCGCGCAGCTCCAGTACGCCGTCCAGCGCCACCGCCGTCCAGTCCCCGCAGCGGAAGCCGCCCCCGTCGGCCGCCACCACCTCAGGCTGCCCGGTCAGCAGCCCGCGCAGGTCCCGGTCCACGTACGTCGGCCGGTACTTCGGCTCGGCCCGCAGCAGCTGCGCCCCGTCCGTCACCCCGGTCAGCACCAGCAGCGAGTCCACGTCCCCGTTGAAGGCGCCCTCGATGTCGGTGTCCAGCCGGTCCCCGACGACCAGCGGCCGCTTCGCCCCGGTCCGCAGCACGGTCTCGCGGTGCATCGGGGGCAGCGGCTTGCCCGCCACCTGGGGTTCGGCGCCCGTGGCGATCCGTACGACCTCCACGGCGGCCCCGTTGCCGGGCGCGATCCCCCGCGCCCCCGGAATCGTCAGGTCGGTGTTCGAGGCGTACCACGGCACCCCGCGGTTGATCGCGTACGAGGCCTCCGCGAACCGCCCCCACGGCAGATCGGGCCCCCCGTACCCCTGGACCACCGCGGCGAGCCCCTCCTCCTCGGCGGAGTCCACCGGCACCAGCCCGCGTTCGCGCAACGCGACCCGCAGCCCCTCGCCGCCGATCACCAGCACCTTCGACCCGGGTTCGACCTGCTCTGCGATGAGACGGGCCACCGCCTGCGCGGAGGTGATCACCTCGACGGCCTCCGTCGGGATGCCCAGCTCGCTCAGGTGCCCGGCGACCGCGTCCGGCGTGCGCAGCGCGTTGTTCGTCACGTACGCCAGGTGCATCCCGTCGGCCCGCGCCGCGGCGAGCGAGTCCACGGCGTGCGCGATGGCCTCCCCGCCCGCGTACACCACACCGTCGAGGTCCAGCAGGGCCGTGTCGTACGCCCGGTGCAGACTCCGCTCACTGCCGGCGGGAAGGGTCCTGCTCTGCCGCGTCATGGTGTCGACTCCTCATACGATCGATCTTGTCCGGTTTCCGTACTCCCCCGATCATCCCGCATGCCGAGACGGGTCTTACGATTCATCAATGACCACATCTGGCACCGCGGACCACGGACTGCGCCTGATCCCGTTCCATGGCCTGCGCTATGTCCCCGAGCGCGTCGGCAGTCTGGCCGCCGTGACCTCGCCGCCGTACGACGTGGTCGTGCGCCCCGACGGACTCAACCACCTGGAGTCCGCCGACCCCCACAACATCGTCCGCCTGATCCTCCCGCAGGCGGACACCCCCGCCGCCCGCAACCAGCAGGCGGCGCACACGCTGCGCGACTGGCTCGCGGAGGGCATCCTCAGCGCCGACCCGGTGCCCGCGCTCTACGTCTACGAGCAGCGCCGGGGCGAGCTCCTCCAGCGCGGGGTCATCGGGGCCCTCGCCCTCTCCACGGCCGAAGAGGGGATCGTCCTCCCCCACGAGGACGTCATGCCCCACGTGGTCACCGACCGCGCCGGCCTGATGCGCGCCACCTCGGCCAACCTCGAACCGCTCCTGCTCACCTACCTCGGCGACGATCCGGCGGCCGGCGCGGCGGCGGTCGTCGAGCGCACCGCCCACTCCACCCCGCTGTTCTCCACCACCACGGAGGACGGCTTCCAGCACCGGCTGTGGGCCATCACGGACCCCGCCGACCTGGCGGCGATCACCGCCGACCTGGGCGACCGCCAGGCCCTCATCGCCGACGGCCACCACCGCTGGGCGACGTACCTGCGCCTCCAGGAGGAGCACGGCTCCCCCACCCCCTGGGACTTCGGCCTCGTCCTCCTCGTCGACACCGCCCGCTACCCCCTCCAGGTCCGCGCGATCCACCGGCTGCTCCGGCGCCTGCCCCCCGCCGACGCCCTGGCCGCCCTCGACGGCCGCTTCCGGCTCCGCACCGTCGACGGCCCGCTATCGGCGGCCATGGCGGCCCTGGCCGAGGCCGCGGAGCTCGGCAACGCCTTCCTGCTCACCGGCGACGGCACCTTCCACCTGGTCACCGACCCCGAGCCGGACCTGATCGAGCGCACGGTCCGCGGAGACCGCCCCGAGGCCTGGCGCCGGCTGGACGCCACGGTGCTCCACGCGACCCTGTTGGACACCCTCTGGGCCGTTCCCGACGCCCCCGACCAGATCTCGTACATCCACGACACCGAGGCCACCGTCGAGATGGCGGAGCGCCTCGGGGGCACGGCCGTCCTGCTGCACCCCGTACGCGAGTCGGTCGTACGGGAACTGGCCCGGCAGGGCGTGACGATGCCCCGCAAGTCCACCTCCTTCGGCCCGAAGCCGGCCACCGGCCTGGTCCTGCGCAGCGTGGACTGACGGACCCCGGGCCAACGAAAAAAAGGGCGGTACCCCCATCGGGGGTACCGCCCTTCTCAGCTCACTCAGCCGTCGTCGCGGACTCCGGCGTCACGACGGTCGTCGTCCTGACGGTCGTCGTCCTCGTCCTCGTCGAGAACGACGATCTCGTCGGTGACATCAACGTCGCCTTCGACGTCGCCTTCGACGTCGCCCTCGTACTCGTCGTCGTCCTCGTCGTAGTACTCGGCCTGGTCGGAGGCACGCTCGGCGGCGACGACCTCCGGGTCGTCGTCGTCCTCGTCCTCGTCCTCGTCGTCGAACTCGTCGTCGGCCTCGTCGTCGACCTCGACGTCCGCGTCCGAGTCGTCGGCGGAGGCGTCGACGAACTCGACCCCGTCCAGCTCGGCGAGACGGTCGGAGGCGTCCGTGGCCCCGTCCTTGTCGGCCTCAAGGGTCTTGGCGAACCACTCGCGCGCCTCGTCCTCGCGGCCGGCCGCCAGCAGGGCGTCGGCGTAGGCGTACCGCAGACGTGCGGTCCACGGCTGCACGGAGCTGGAGGCCAGCTCCGGGCTCTGCAGGGTCACGATGGCGGCGTCGAGCTGGTCCATGTCCCGGCGGGCACCGGCCGCGACCAGACGCATCTCGACCTGTCCGGCCTTGTCCAGCTTCTGCACCTCGGCCTCGCCGGCCATGGCCAGCGCCCGCTCCGGACGGCCGAGGCCGCGCTCGCAGTCGGCGATGACGGGCCACAGCTCGACCGAACCGGTCATCCGCTTGGCGGCGCGGAACTCCGCGATCGCCTCGGCGTACTTCTGGTTGGCGTACGCGGCGAAGCCGGCGGCCTCGCGCACGGCGGCGACACGGGAAGCCAGGCGCAGGGCGATGCGCGAGTACGCGTACGCCTGCTCCGGGTCCTCGTCGATCAGCCGGGCCACCATGACCAGGTTCTTGGAGACTTCCTCGGCCAGCCCCTTGGGCAGGCTCAGCAGCTCCTGGCGAACGTCGGAGTCGATCTCGAAACCGGTGACGTCGTCGTCGATCGGAAGCCGCTTGACCGGGTCCCGGTCGGCACGGAAGTCACGGTCGCCACCCCGGTCGTCACGCCCGCGGAACCCACCGCGGTCGCCACCCCGGTCGTCGCGACGCGGGTACGAGGGACGGTCGCCACCACGGTCGTCACGACCGCCGCGGAACCCACCACGGTCATCGTCCCGACGCGGGTACGAAGGACGGTCCCCACCGGAGGAGGGACGGTCGTCGCGACGCGGGTACGACGGACGGTCGCCACCGCGGTCGTCACGACCGCCGCGGAACCCACCACGGTCATCGTCCCGACGCGGGTACGAAGGACGGTCCCCACCGGAGGAGGGACGGTCGTCACGACGCGGGAAGGACGGGCGGTCGCCACGGTCGTTACCGCGGAACCCACCGCGGTCGTCGTCACGACGGGGGTACGAGGGACGGTCGCCACCGGAGGGGCGGTCGTCGCGACGCGGGTACGACGGACGGTCACCGCGGTCGTTGCCGCGGAAGCCACCACCGGAGGGACGCTCACCCCGGTCGTCACGGCGGAAGCCGCCACCAGAGGGACGGTCGCCACGGTCGTTGCCGCGGAAGCCACCACCGGAGGGACGGTCGTCCCGACGGGGGTACGACGGACGGTCGCCACCGGAGGGGCGGTCGTCGCGACGCGGGTACGACGGACGGTCGCCACCACGGTCGTCGCGACCGCCGCGGAACCCACCGCGGTCGTCATCGCGACGGGGGAAGGAGGGACGGTCGCCACCGGAGGGGCGGTCGTCACGACGCGGGTACGACGGACGGTCGCCACGGTCGTTGCCGCGGAAGCCACCACCGGAGGGACGCTCACCGCGGTCGTTCCCACGGAAGCCGCCGCCAGTGGGACGGTCCCCGCCACGGTCATCGCGACGCGGGAAGGAAGGACGGTCGCCACCGGAGGGGCGGTCGTCACGACGCGGGTACGACGGACGGTCACCGCGGTCGTTGCCGCGGAAGCCGCCACCGGAGGGACGCTCACCCCGGTCGTCGCGGCGGAAGCCGCCGCCGGAGGGGCGGTCGCCGCCACCGGAGGGACGGTCATCGCGACGCGGGTACGACGGACGGTCGCCACCACGGTCGTCACGGCCGCCGCGGAACCCACCGCGGTCGTCGTCGCGACGCGGGAAGGAGGGACGGTCACCGCGGTCGTTGCCGCGGAAGCCGCCACCGGAGGGACGCTCACCCCGGTCGTCGCGGCGGAAGCCGCCGCCGGAGGGGCGGTCGCCGCCACCGGAGGGACGGTCATCGCGACGCGGGTACGACGGACGGTCGCCACCGCCGGCCGGACGGCCACCACGGTCATCGCGGCGGAAGCCACCGCCGGAGGGGCGGTCGCCACCACCGGAGGGACGGTCATCGCGACGCGGGTACGACGGACGGTCGCCACCGCCGGCCGGACGGCCACCACGGTCGTCACGACGGAAGCCACCGCCCGAGGGGCGGTCGCCACCACCGGTGGGACGGTCATCGCGACGGAACGGCGGACGCTCGCCGCCACGGTCGTCACGGCCCCCGCGGTAGCCGCCCCTGTCACCGCCGTCGTTGCGCCGAGGCTCGCGCTCCGGACGATCGTCGGGAGAGTTGGACATGGGTGTGACTCCTGTCTTCGGGGTACCGCTAGTCATTCTCGCGCAACCAACCCATGGCCGCGCTTCGGCGTAAAGCTACGTAAAGCTCGGTAAAGCTCTGGAAAACAAAAAAGACCCCTGCTCCAGCGTTGAACGCTGGACCAGGGGTCCTTTGAAAAATTGTTCGGCGGTGTCCTACTCTCCCACAGGGTCCCCCCTGCAGTACCATCGGCGCTGAAAGGCTTAGCTTCCGGGTTCGGAATGTAACCGGGCGTTTCCCTAACGCTATGACCACCGAAACCCTAATCGGTTTCGAGCGAACAAGCACACTTTGTAGTTATGTTCTAGCTCTAGAAACCAGCAACAGTTCGTTGCTTCAGAACTAACACAGTGGACGCGAGCAACTGAGGACAAGCCCTCGGCCTATTAGTACCAGTCAGCTCCACCCGTTACCGGGCTTCCACATCTGGCCTATCAACCCAGTCGTCTACTGGGAGCCTTACCCTCTCAAGGAGGTGGGAATACTCATCTTGAAGCAGGCTTCCCGCTTAGATGCTTTCAGCGGTTATCCCTCCCGAACGTAGCCAACCAGCCATGCCCTTGGCAGGACAACTGGCACACCAGAGGTTCGTCCGTCCCGGTCCTCTCGTACTAGGGACAGCCCTTCTCAATATTCCTACGCGCACAGCGGATAGGGACCGAACTGTCTCACGACGTTCTAAACCCAGCTCGCGTACCGCTTTAATGGGCGAACAGCCCAACCCTTGGGACCGACTCCAGCCCCAGGATGCGACGAGCCGACATCGAGGTGCCAAACCATCCCGTCGATATGGACTCTTGGGGAAGATCAGCCTGTTATCCCCGGGGTACCTTTTATCCGTTGAGCGACGGCGCTTCCACAAGCCACCGCCGGATCACTAGTCCCGACTTTCGTCCCTGCTCGACCCGTCGGTCTCACAGTCAAGCTCCCTTGTGCACTTACACTCAACACCTGATTGCCAACCAGGCTGAGGGAACCTTTGGGCGCCTCCGTTACTTTTTGGGAGGCAACCGCCCCAGTTAAACTACCCATCAGACACTGTCCCTGATCCGGATCACGGACCGAGGTTAGACATCCAGCACGACCAGAGTGGTATTTCAACGACGACTCCACAACCACTGGCGTGGCCGCTTCAAAGTCTCCCACCTATCCTACACAAGCCGAACCGAACACCAATATCAAACTATAGTAAAGGTCCCGGGGTCTTTCCGTCCTGCTGCGCGAAACGAGCATCTTTACTCGTAGTGCAATTTCACCGGGCCTATGGTTGAGACAGTCGAGAAGTCGTTACGCCATTCGTGCAGGTCGGAACTTACCCGACAAGGAATTTCGCTACCTTAGGATGGTTATAGTTACCACCGCCGTTTACTGGCGCTTAAGTTCTCAGCTTCGCCACACCGAAATGTGACTAACCGGTCCCCTTAACGTTCCAGCACCGGGCAGGCGTCAGTCCGTATACATCGCCTTACGGCTTCGCACGGACCTGTGTTTTTAGTAAACAGTCGCTTCTCGCTGGTCTCTGCGGCCACCCCCAGCTCACGGAGTAAATCCGATCACCAGTGATGGCCCCCCTTCTCCCGAAGTTACGGGGGCATTTTGCCGAGTTCCTTAACCATAGTTCACCCGAACGCCTCGGTATTCTCTACCTGACCACCTGAGTCGGTTTAGGGTACGGGCCGCCATGAAACTCGCTAGAGGCTTTTCTCGACAGCATAGGATCATCCACTTCACCACAATCGGCTCGGCATCAGGTCTCAGCCTTATATGAGGGACGGATTTGCCTACCCCTCGGCCTACACCCTTACCCCGGGACTACCACCGCCCGGGCTGGACTACCTTCCTGCGTCACCCCATCGCTTACCTACTACAAGTCTGGGTCACCGGCTCCACCACTTTCCTTTCCCCGAAGGGTCCGGAACGGCTTCACGGGCTTAGCATCGCCTGATTCGATATTGGGCGTTTCAAAGCGGGTACCGGAATATCAACCGGTTGTCCATCGACTACGCCTGTCGGCCTCGCCTTAGGTCCCGACTTACCCTGGGCAGATCAGCTTGACCCAGGAACCCTTAGTCAATCGGCGCACACGTTTCTCACGTGTGTATCGCTACTCATGCCTGCATTCTCACTCGTGAACCGTCCACAACTAGCTTCCGCTGCTGCTTCACCCGGCACACGACGCTCCCCTACCCATCACAGCGGGCGTTGGCCCTATTGCTGCAATGACACGACTTCGGCGGTACGCTTGAGCCCCGCTACATTGTCGGCGCGGAATCACTTGACCAGTGAGCTATTACGCACTCTTTCAAGGGTGGCTGCTTCTAAGCCAACCTCCTGGTTGTCTCTGCGACTCCACATCCTTTCCCACTTAGCGTACGCTTAGGGGCCTTAGTCGATGCTCTGGGCTGTTTCCCTCTCGACCATGGAGCTTATCCCCCACAGTCTCACTGCCACGCTCTCACTTACCGGCATTCGGAGTTTGGCTAAGGTCAGTAACCCGGTAGGGCCCATCGCCTATCCAGTGCTCTACCTCCGGCAAGAAACACGTGACGCTGCACCTAAATGCATTTCGGGGAGAACCAGCTATCACGGAGTTTGATTGGCCTTTCACCCCTAACCACAGGTCATCCCCCAGGTTTTCAACCCTGGTGGGTTCGGTCCTCCACGAAGTCTTACCTCCGCTTCAACCTGCCCATGGCTAGATCACTCCGCTTCGGGTCTAGAGCGTGCAACTCAATCGCCCTATTCGGACTCGCTTTCGCTACGGCTTCCCCACACGGGTTAACCTCGCTACACACCGCTAACTCGCAGGCTCATTCTTCAAAAGGCACGCAGTCACCACTGTATGTGCAAGCACATACAGCGACGCTCCCACGGCTTGTAGGCACACGGTTTCAGGTACTATTTCACTCCGCTCCCGCGGTACTTTTCACCATTCCCTCACGGTACTATCCGCTATCGGTCACCAGGGAATATTTAGGCTTAGCGGGTGGTCCCGCCAGATTCACACGGGATTTCTCGGGCCCCGTGCTACTTGGGAGATTCTTAAGCAAGCCGCTGATGTTTCGTCTACGGGGGTCTTACCCTCTACGCCGGACCTTTCGCATGTCCTTCGACTACATCAACGGTTTCTGACTCGCCGACCGGCCGGCAGACCGATCAAAAGAATTCCCACAACCCCGCATGCGCAACCCCTGCCGGGTATCACACGCATACGGTTTGGCCTCATCCGGTTTCGCTCGCCACTACTCCCGGAATCACGGTTGTTTTCTCTTCCTGCGGGTACTGAGATGTTTCACTTCCCCGCGTTCCCTCCACACTGCCTATGTGTTCAGCAGTGGGTGACAGCCCATGACGACTGCCGGGTTTCCCCATTCGGACACCCCCGGATCAAAGCTCAGTTGGCAGCTCCCCGGGGCCTATCGCGGCCTCTCACGTCCTTCATCGGTTCCTGGTGCCAAGGCATCCACCGTGCGCCCTTAAAAACTTGGCCTACAGATGCTCGCGTCCACTGTGTAGTTCTCAAGCAACGACCAGTCACCCATCACCCCACCAGACAAGCTGGCGAGTTCACTGGGGCCGGCATCGCGAAGATAAGACCTTTCGGCCGTACCCTCAGATACCCAACAACGTGCCAAGCACCAGACCTCTTCCGAATCCTCTTTCCACGCCGAAGCAGTACTTGAGAATCATCAGATCATCTGGTGCCAACTAATCAACGTTCCACCCTGAGCTGACCGTGCAGAACGTTTGTCTGCAATCGGTACTGTGCTCCTTAGAAAGGAGGTGATCCAGCCGCACCTTCCGGTACGGCTACCTTGTTACGACTTCGTCCCAATCGCCAGTCCCACCTTCGACAGCTCCCTCCCTTACGGGTTGGGCCACCGGCTTCGGGTGTTACCGACTTTCGTGACGTGACGGGCGGTGTGTACAAGGCCCGGGAACGTATTCACCGCAGCAATGCTGATCTGCGATTACTAGCAACTCCGACTTCATGGGGTCGAGTTGCAGACCCCAATCCGAACTGAGACCGGCTTTTTGAGATTCGCTCCACCTCACGGTATCGCAGCTCATTGTACCGGCCATTGTAGCACGTGTGCAGCCCAAGACATAAGGGGCATGATGACTTGACGTCGTCCCCACCTTCCTCCGAGTTGACCCCGGCGGTCTCCTGTGAGTCCCCATCACCCCGAAGGGCATGCTGGCAACACAGGACAAGGGTTGCGCTCGTTGCGGGACTTAACCCAACATCTCACGACACGAGCTGACGACAGCCATGCACCACCTGTATACCGACCACAAGGGGGGCACTATCTCTAATGCTTTCCGGTATATGTCAAGCCTTGGTAAGGTTCTTCGCGTTGCGTCGAATTAAGCCACATGCTCCGCTGCTTGTGCGGGCCCCCGTCAATTCCTTTGAGTTTTAGCCTTGCGGCCGTACTCCCCAGGCGGGGAACTTAATGCGTTAGCTGCGGCACCGACGACGTGGAATGTCGCCAACACCTAGTTCCCAACGTTTACGGCGTGGACTACCAGGGTATCTAATCCTGTTCGCTCCCCACGCTTTCGCTCCTCAGCGTCAGTAATGGCCCAGAGATCCGCCTTCGCCACCGGTGTTCCTCCTGATATCTGCGCATTTCACCGCTACACCAGGAATTCCGATCTCCCCTACCACACTCTAGCTAGCCCGTATCGAATGCAGACCCGAGGTTAAGCCTCGGGCTTTCACATCCGACGTGACAAGCCGCCTACGAGCTCTTTACGCCCAATAATTCCGGACAACGCTTGCGCCCTACGTATTACCGCGGCTGCTGGCACGTAGTTAGCCGGCGCTTCTTCTGCAGGTACCGTCACTTTCGCTTCTTCCCTGCTGAAAGAGGTTTACAACCCGAAGGCCGTCATCCCTCACGCGGCGTCGCTGCATCAGGCTTTCGCCCATTGTGCAATATTCCCCACTGCTGCCTCCCGTAGGAGTCTGGGCCGTGTCTCAGTCCCAGTGTGGCCGGTCGCCCTCTCAGGCCGGCTACCCGTCGTCGCCTTGGTGGGCCATTACCCCACCAACAAGCTGATAGGCCGCGGGCTCATCCTTCACCGCCGGAGCTTTTAACCCCCGCCCATGCAGGCAGGAGTGTTATCCGGTATTAGACCCCGTTTCCAGGGCTTGTCCCAGAGTGAAGGGCAGATTGCCCACGTGTTACTCACCCGTTCGCCACTAATCCACCCCGAAGGGCTTCATCGTTCGACTTGCATGTGTTAAGCACGCCGCCAGCGTTCGTCCTGAGCCAGGATCAAACTCTCCATGAATGTTTACCGGTAATCCGGTGCACACGCACTTAGAGCGGGACAGTCATGTCGGAATAAGACCGACCGTCCACTGCGTCCTCGCTGTGTAATTGCCTGCGAGTGTCAGGGCCGAAGCCGCGACCTCACAGGTCTTTTTCAAAGGAACCTCATCCACCGAAATGGACGGGGTATCAACTTTTTGGCGTTGATTTTTGGCACGCTGTTGAGTTCTCAAGGAACGGACGCTTCCTTTGTTCCTGTTTCCAGGCCCTCCGGGCGCTTCCTTCGTTTCCAACTCTACCAGATCATTTCCGTTGTCGTTTCCGACTCTGGATTTGAATTCGGTGACCGTTGGGGGCCTTTGCCTTTCGGCGCTCCACCACATTAGCGCTTATCCCGTGTGGCTCATAATCGGCCGTTCGGAATCGAATTCGGACATGCCGAATAAGACCCCGCCAGGGGTAAGTCGTAGGTAGTGGGTTGGCCGCTCTGGGGGTCTGCCGATAGCAGTGCCCCGTTCAAGCGGCTCGGGCTACGTTAGGCGTCCGCCAACGCCGAGTCAAGTTGAGCGGCGGCGCGGCGCGTGGGCCCGGTACGGGCTCACCGTCGGGTCGTGCGTGATCCAGTAGCGGTACGGGTGGGCCGCGCCGGCTCCGCCCACTCCGGTGCGGGGGCCATTGCTCAGCAGGTCCGGCGAGGTGGGGGTGCCGGCCAGCAGGGACAGGGGGGAATCCGGGCCGGTGCAGAGGTCCGTGCCGTCGAGGGAGCGGTCCACCGCCAGGGCGGTGGCCAGGCGGGCCGGTCCTTTGGCCAGTTCTCGGTCGGATCTGGCCGAGACTCGGCGTTTACGGGCCAGCTCCGCTCCCACGGTGATCTCCCCCGCCCTCAGCAGGACACCGCTCGCGTGGCCCGGCGGGCCGCAGACCACGTTGAGGCTGAACCACATGCCGTAGATGAAGTAGACGTACGCGTGTCCGGGTGGACCGAACATCGACGCGTTGCGCGCCGTCCGGCCCCGGTAGGCGTGGGAGCCCGGGTCGGCTTCCCCCTCGTACGCCTCCACCTCCGTGATGCGCAGTTCCAGTGGGCCGTCCGGGGTGCGGCGGACCAGGGTGCGGCCGAGGAGGTCCGGGGCCACGGTCAGGACCGGGCGGTCGAAGAAGGACCTGGGCAGGGGCGTACGGTCGGGGCGCGCGCTCATCCAGTCGAGCGTAGTGGACTGCGTACTCCTGCAACCGGGGCCTAAGGTTCCGCGTTTGTAGAGGTAGTGCCGCGCGGGGTCGCGCGGGTCTTGCGCAGGACTTTTTTCGAGCACGTCGTATAGGGGAGTCAGAGCATGGGGTTCAGGAAGCTGTTCGCGAGCCTGGGTGCCGGTGGTGCTTCGGTCGACACCGTCATCACCGAGCCGAACGTCGTACCGGGCGGGATCGTCCAGGGCGAGGTCCGGATCCAGGGCGGGTCCGTGGAGCAGCAGATCGAGGGGCTGTCCGTCGGGCTCCAGGCACGGGTGGAGGTGGAGGGCAACGACCAGGAGTACAAGCAGGACGTGGTCTTCACCAAGCAGCGTCTCGGTGGTGCCTTCCAGGTGCAGGCGGGCGCTCTGCACGTGGTGCCGTTCGGGCTGGAGATCCCCTGGGAGACGCCGATCACCCACTTCGGGGGGCGTCAGCTGCCCGGGATGAACATCGGGGTCAGCACCGAGCTGGAGATCGCGCGGGCGGTGGACGCCGGCGACCTCGACGCGATCAACGTGCACCCGGTGCCGGCGCAGCAGGCGATCCTCGACGCCTTCACGCAGCTGGGCTTCTCCTTCCGCAGTGCCGACATGGAGCGCGGGCACATCCGGGGGACGCGGCAGACGCTGCCGTTCTACCAGGAGATCGAGTTCCTGCCGCCGTCGCAGTACCGGGGGCTGAACCAGGTCGAGCTGACCTTCGTGTCCGACGGGCGCGAGATGGACGTCGTCCTGGAGATGGACAAGAAGCCGGGGCTGTTCAGCGAGGGCAGTGACACCTTCCGCTGCTTCCAGGTGGGGCTGCAGTCCTACCAGGGCACCGACTGGGCGGCCTACCTGAACCAGTGGATCTCGTCGGTGGGTTCGCAGCGCAACTGGCTCTGAGCGGATCTAGGCTCGGTGCCGGTACAGGTACCCGTCAGCGTCGACTCAACCCAGCAGGAGGTTCCGCAGTGGCCGAGCAGAGCAGGGCGCCGCTCCCCCACGATTTCCATCCGGCGGTGCACGCCTTCACCGTGAGCAGCGCGGACCTGGAGCCCGGGGCGGATCTGGGGTCCGCCCAGGTGCTGGCCGGTGGGAACGTGTCGCCGCACCTGCGGTGGGAGGGGTTCCCGGAGGGGACCAAGAGCTTCGCCGTGACCTGCTTCGACCCGGACGCGCCGACGGGGAGCGGGTTCTGGCACTGGGTGCTCTTCGATCTGCCGGTCTCGGTCACCGAGCTGCCGGCCGGGGCGGGCTCCGGGAAGTTCGAGGGGCTGCCCGCCGGGGCCGTGCACGTACGGAACGACTACGGCACCCAGGACTTCGGCGGGGCGGCTCCCCCGGCCGGGGAGCGGCACCGTTACGTGTTCACCGTGTACGCGGTGGACGAGGAGAAGCTCGGGCCCGGCGCGGACGTGTCGCCGGCCGCCGTCGGGTTCAATCTGCGGTTCCACACGCTGGGGCGTGCGCAGCTCGTCGGGGAATACGAGGCTCCCGCGGGCTGAGCCTTCCGCCCTTCGTTCTCCGAGCGTTAGCCCGGTCCTGGTCTAAAGACGACCAGGACCGGGCATTTTTATTGCGTTGTCCCGCGTGGCGCGCGCGACCAGAGTGGTTGCGGGCCCTGCCGCCAGGGTGGTCGCGGGCCTGCACACGGGAGGTGGGCGAGATGCGGGACACGCTGGTGCTGAACGCGAGCTTCGAGCCGCTGTCGACGGTGACGATGAACCGGGCTGTGGTCCTGGTGCTCCAGGACAAGGCCGTGGTCGAACAGGCGCATCCCGAGTTCCGTGTGCGCGCGGCCACGATGGAACTTCCGCTGCCGCGGGTGATCAGACTCTGCAGGTACGTACGGGTGCCCTTCCGGAGACATGCTCCCTGGTCACGGAGGGGGGTGTTGATCCGGGACCAACACCGGTGCGCCTACTGCGGGAAGCGCGCGACGACCGTGGACCACGTGCTTCCGCGGGCGCAGGGTGGTGGGGACACCTGGCTGAACACGGTGGCCTCCTGCTCCGAGGACAACCACCGCAAGGCCGCGCGGACTCCGGAGGAGGCGGGGATGCCGCTCCTCCGGAAGCCCTTCGTTCCCTCGCCGGCCGACGCCATGCTGCTCGCGCTGGGGGTGGGCGGCCGGGAGGCGCTGCCGGAGTGGCTGGAGCGTTCCGCGTAGGGCCGCGAATGATCGCGTAGGGCGGGATCGTCCCGCCGGATAGACGGCTGCGCTGGGCGACGTACGTTTTCTACGTCGCTCAGCGGAGCAGCAGCTGGACGATCGCGATGATCCCGACGGTCACGATCACGGCGCGCAGCACGGTGGGCGGCAGGCGGCGGCCGACTTTGGCGCCGAGCTGGCCGCCGATGGTGGAGCCGACGGCGATGAGCAGGACGGCCGTCCAGTCGAACTCTGCGACGAAGAGGAAGAAGACGGCCGCGATGCCGTTCACCATCGCCGCGACGACGTTCTTCACCGCGTTGATCCGCTGGAGGTCCTCGCGGAGCAGCAGGCCCATGAGGCCGATGTAGAGCACGCCTTGGGCGGCGCCGAAGTAGCCCCCGTACGCGCTGGAGAGCAGCATGCCCGACAGCAGCAGGGGGCCGCCGTCGGGATGGCCGGTGTCGCCTCCCGCGGCCTCCTGGCGCCTGCGCAGGGCGGCGGCCAGCTTGGGCTGGAAGACGACGAGCACGAGGGCCAGGCCGATCAGGACGGGCACGATCGTGTCGAAGGAGTCCGACGGCAGGGTGAGGAGCAGGATCGCGCCGGCGAGTCCGCCGACGAGGGAGACGGCGCCGAGCCGGATGATCCGGGAGCGCTGGCCCTGGAGCTCCTTGCGGTAGCCGATGGCTCCGCTGATGGAACCGGGTACGAGGCCCAGGGTGTTGGAGACGTTGGCGGTGACCGGCGGCAGGCCGGTGGCCAGCAGCACCGGGAAGGTGATCAGGGTGCCGGAACCGACGATGGTGTTGATGGTGCCGGCGCCGATGCCGGCCGCGAAGACCGCGAGTGATTCCCAGATGGACATGGGCGGGGTCGTCCCCTTTGCATGAGTGAGTCGCCTCCCCGCCGTGAAGGTCGAGGGGCCTCACTGATCATGCCGGAGGGGACGCCCCCTTCAGTCGATGGGGGGCTGTTCGCGGCGTTCCGCGGCGTCCTTGTCGCGCGCGGCGGGGATCCCGCCGCTGCCGCCGCCGTCCTTGCCGACATTCTGCGGGTTGAAGCCGGAGGCGGCGCCCATCGGGCCGAAGTTGCCCATGGCTCCGGAGAGGCCCTTGAGGGCGTCGCCGATCTCGCTCGGGACGATCCAGAGCTTGTTGGCGTCGCCTTCGGCGAGCTTCGGGAGCATCTGGAGGTACTGGTAGGCGAGCAGCTTCTGGTCGGCGTCGCCCGCGTGGATGGACTCGAAGACCGTACGGATGGCCTGCGCCTCGCCCTCGGCGCGCAGGGCCGCGGCCTTGGCGTCACCCTCGGCGCGCAGGATGGAGGACTGCTTCTCGCCCTCGGCGCGCAGGATCTCGGACTGGCGGACACCTTCGGCCTGGAGGATCGCGGCGCGCTTGTCTCGGTCGGCGCGCATCTGCTTCTCCATCGAGTCCTGGATGGAGGTCGGCGGCTCGATGGCCTTCAGCTCGACGCGGTTGACGCGGATGCCCCACTTGCCGGTGGCCTCGTCGAGGACTCCGCGCAGGGCCGCGTTGATCTCCTCGCGGGAGGTCAGGGTCCGCTCCAGGTCCATGCCGCCGATGATGTTGCGGAGCGTGGTGACGGTGAGCTGCTCGATGGCCTGGATGTAGCTGGCGACCTCGTACGTCGCGGCGCGGGCGTCGGTCACCTGGTAGTAGATGACCGTGTCGATGTTGACGACGAGGTTGTCCTGGGTGATGACGGGCTGCGGCGGGAAGGGGACGACCTGTTCGCGGAGGTCGATCCGGTTGCGGATCGAGTCGATGAACGGGACGACGATGTTGAGGCCCGCGTTGAGGGTGCGGGTGTAGCGGCCGAATCGCTCGACGATGGCGGCGCTGGCCTGCGGGATCACCTGGATCGTCTTGACCAGTGCGATGAAGACCAGAACCACCAGAATGATCAGAACGATGATGATCGGTTGCATGCGGTTCCCCGTGCCCTTCCGGCTGTCTGTGCTGCCCCGTTCAGCGGAGTCTCGCAGACCCCGGGGCCGCGGGTCGGCTGCTTGCCCACATGTGGCCCGCCCACAGGCGAGTTGCTCATGTGCTGGTCCGTCACATGACGACGGCGGTCGCCCCGTCGATCTCCACCACGTCGACGGACTGGCCCGGTTCGAAGGTGATGTCCGCGTCCAGGGAGCGCGCCGACCAGATTTCCCCGGCGAGCTTGATCCGGCCGCCGCCGCCCGCGTCCACGCGTTCCAGGACCACGGCGCTGCGGCCCCTCAACGCGTCGATTCCGCTGCGGTGTTGGGGTTTCTGGTTGCGGTGCCGGTTGGCGATCGGGCGGACGACCGCGATGAGCGCGACCGACACGGCCACGAAGACCAGGACTTGGGCGACCACTCCCCCGCCGAGGGCCGCCGTCACGGCGGCCGCCACCGCTCCGGCGGCGAACATGCCGAACTCGGGCATCGCGGTCAGGACCAGGGGGATGCCCAGTCCGACCGCGCCGATGAGCCACCACACCCACGCGTCGATGTCCACATGGTCATGGTAGGTCGGGTGGGCGCGGTCCGGACAGGGGACGACGGGCTCCAGAGCGCGGATTACCGCAGGGGCAGGCCCTGGGCGGTCCAGCGGTCGCTCTCGTTGCGCGTGACGACGAGCGGCAGGCCGAAGCAGAGGGAGAGGTTGCGGGAGGTCAGTTCGAGATCGATGGGTCCGGCCGCGACGACCTTGCCCTGACGGATCATCATGACGTGGGTGAAGCCGGGGGCGATCTCCTCGACGTGGTGCGTGACCATGATCATCGACGGCGCGAGCGGATCGCGGGCGAGCCGGCCGAGGCGTCGTACGAGGTCCTCGCGGCCGCCGAGGTCGAGACCGGCGGCGGGCTCGTCGAGCAGCAGCAGCTCGGGGTCGGTCATCAGCGCGCGGGCGATCAGGGTGCGCTTGCGCTCGCCCTCGGAGAGCGTGCCGAACTTCCGGTCGAGGTAGGGCGTCATTCCGAGGCGGTCGAGGAAGGCGCGGGCGCGCTGCTCGTCGATCTCCTCGTACTGCTCCTGCCAGGTGGCCGTCATCCCGTACGCGGCGGTGAGGACGGTCTCCAGCACGGTCTGGCGCCTGGGCAGCTTGTCGGCCATCGCGATGCCGGCCATGCCGATGCGGGGGCGCAGATCGAAGACGTCCACCTTGCCGAGGGTGCTGCCGAGGATGGTGGCGGAACCCTTGGTGGGGAAGACGTAGCTGGAGGCGAGGTTCAGCAGCGTGGTCTTGCCGGCGCCGTTGGGGCCGAGGATCACCCAGCGCTCCCCCTCCTTGACCGACCAGGAGATCTGGTCCACCAGAGCCCGGCCCTCGCGGACCACGGATACGTCCACCAGCTCCAGAACATCGCTCATGAGCGTGTTGTCTCCCCTTGCAGTCTTGGTTCGTCTGTGCGCCGCCCCGTCCGTGGGCGCAGCCCCAGGGGAAAACCTACGCCACTCGGGGAGGGCTCCGGGCGCGGGCCCGGGTCCGGGGGGCCGTCCGTAAAGTAGGGGGATGCTTTTCGAACCGCGTTCAGGGCGGCTGGCCGCCTGGGGGAACGCTCTGCTGGCCGGTCTCGTCTCGCCCGACGAGGCCGTGTTGTCGATCGTGGGCGAGGACTCCGTGCACCGGGTGGAGGGGCTGCCCGGGGAATCCGGCCCGGTGGGGCTCACCCTGGCGCTGGGCCGGATGCGGGTGCTGGGGGTGACCGGGCTGCGGATCGCGCTCCCGGCGCCGGGGCATCCGCTGGGGCTGAGCGGGCCGCCGGAGTTCAACGCGAGGGCGCTGGACGCGGAGGAGGCGGTCGTCGCGGTGGGTGCGGCGGTCGGGCTGGTGCCGGAGGTCCAGGAGGCCGGGCCGGCGGGTGACGTGCACGTGTCGGTGACCTGGCACTGCCTGCCGGTACGGGAGGCCCCGCCGGCGGACGTGCCGTCGCTCGGCGAGGCGGAACGGGAACTGGCGGAGGCGCTGCGCGAGGCCACGGTGGTGCTGACCCGGCTGGACGTGGCGGGATCCGGGCCGGTCGCCGAGGCGGCGCTGTCCGCGTACCGGGCGCGGACGGAGGCCGGGCGGGACGCGCTGGCGCCGGGGTATCCGGCGCGGGCGGTACGGGTCCTGTCGCTGGCGCAGCGGGTGGACCTGATGGTGTCGCTCGCGACCGAGCGGGGGCACGGGGCGGCGGTGGCCGCGTCGGAGATGGCGGCCCGGGCGGAGGCGTTGCGGCCCGTGGAGCGGGTCGCCCGGCGGGCGCTGGTCGCCGCGTACAACTCGGCCGTTGAGGAGCGGGAGCGGGGGCTTTAGCCTCGGCCCCGGTGGCCCCCGGCGGTGGGCGGAGTCCCGTGCGGCGCCCTTGCACGAGCGTCCCCGGCTGCGCCGGGCCTTCCGGGGCACCGCCCCGGGCCCCGCTCCTCAAACGCCGGAGGGGCTGGATTTGCCCGGCTGCGCCGGATTGGCCGCGGCAGGTGGCACTCCTCCCCCGAGGCGGGAGTGGTCCGGCCGTGGCGGAAAGGCATCGGCCCCGCTTCCCAGGGAGAGGGGGGAAGCGGGGCCGAGGTGCGTGGTCGCTGCGCGTGGCCGACTCACTCCGCCGGACGGAGTCCGGCGCAGCGGGGCGAGCGCCGCGTCGGGAATCGGCCCGGCGCAGCGGGGCGATGCCTGCGCAGCAGTGCGAGCGCCGCGTCGGGAATCGGCCCGGCGCAGCGGGGCGATGCCTGCGCAGCAGTGCGAGCGCCGCGTTGAAAGGGGGCTGGGTCAGTTGTTGACGCCCGTGTTGCCCCAGGCGCCGTTCAGCAGGCCGATCACGTTGACCGAGTTGCCCACGACGTTCGCGGGGATGTGGACCGGGAGCTGGAGCTGGTTCCCCGCGGCCACGCCGGGCGAGTTCAGGGCCTCGCCCGTCGCCGACGCACCGCCGTGCGCCGACGAGACACCCACGCCGGCGGCGAGGAGGCCGCCCGCGATCATGGTGACGGCGGTGGCCTTCTTGATGTTCTTCACGTTCTCGTCCTCCAGTACGTCTGCCGCGGCCAGCCGCCGCGGCACGTCATGAAGAACGCTCATCCGACGAACGGGATACGCCATGTGGGCTACATACACCCGACCGTATGAATCACAGCCTGCACACGTCACTGCGCGTTGCCGTGTCTGACCGCCCACAGCGCCGCCTGCGTACGGTCCGCGACGTCCAGCTTCATCAGGATGTTCGAGACGTGCGTCTTCACCGTCTTCTCCGACAGGACGAGCGCGCGGGCGATCTCCCGGTTCGAGCGCCCGTCCGCTATGTGGTGCAGCACCTCGCGCTCGCGGTCCGTCAGGTTGCCGCCGCGGCCTGAAGACGGGCCGGGGCCCTCCTCGGCGAGCAGGGCTCCGGCGACCTCCGGCTGGAGGAGGACGTGGCCCGCGTGGACGGAGCGGATGGCGGCGGCGAGGGCGTCGGGGTCTATGTCCTTGTACACGTAACCCGCCGCGCCCGCGCGCAGGGCGGGGACCACCGTGCGCTGCTCGGTGAAGCTGGTGACGATCAGCACGCGCGCGGGGTTCGCCAGCGTGCGCAGCCTGCGCAGGGCCTCGATGCCGTCGGTGCCCGGCATCTTGATGTCCATCAGGATGACGTCGGGGAGCAGTTCCCCGGCGCGGTCGATGCCCTCCTCGCCGTCGGCGGCCTCGCCGACCACCTCTATGTCGTCCTGGACCTCCAGGAAGGTGCGCAGGCCCCGCCGGACCACCTGGTGGTCGTCCACGAGCAGTACTTTGATGCGGCTGCCGCCGCCGCTACGGCCCGACGCGTCAGCCACCGGGTACCTCCAGTTCGATCGTGGTGCCGTTGGCGGTGCCGGGCTCGGAGCTCACGGTGAGCCGGCCGCCGACGCTTGCGGCCCGGTCGCGCATGGAGACCAGGCCCAGGTGGCGGCCCGCCCGGCGGACGGTGGGAGGGGAGAAGCCGGTTCCGTCGTCGGTCACCCGCAGCAGGGCTCCCCCGGTCTCCCGGCGGGTCAGGGTGACGTCGATCCTCTCCCCGGCCGAGTGGCGCAGGGCGTTGTGCAGGGCCTCCTGGGCCACGCGCAGGACCGCCTCCTCCTGGGCCGCGGGCAGGGCCCTTACGCCGTCGCAGGTGAAGGTGACGTGCGCGGCGTGGGCCCGGTTCAGGACGCGGACCTGGCCCCGCAGGGTGGCGACCAGGCCGTCCTCGTCCAGGGCGGCGGGGCGGAGCTCGGTGACGGCCGCGCGCAGTTCGTCGGCGGCCTCGGCCGCGAGGACGGCGACCTGCTGGAGCTCGTCCTTGGCGCGGGCGGGGTCGCGGTCCACCAGGGCGGCGGCGGCCTGCGCGGTCAGGCGGAGCGAGAAGAGCTTCTGGCTGACCGCGTCGTGCAGCTCGTGGGCCAGGCGCGAGCGCTCCTCGGCGATGGTCAGCTCACGGCTGCGCTCGTAGAGGCGGGCGTTGGTGAGGGCGATCGCCGCGTGCTGGGCGAGGAGGGAGAGGAGCTCCTCGTCCTCGTCGGTGAAGCCGCGCTCGCCGCCCGGGACGGTCCGCTTGTTCGCCAGGAAGAGGGCGCCGAGGGTCTCCTCGCCGTCCCGGATGGGCAGACCGAGGAAGTCGGACATGTCGGGGTGGGCGGCGGGCCAGCCCTCGAAGCGGGGGTCCTCGCGTACGTCGGCCAGCCGCTCGGGGCCGTCCTGGTGGAGCATCGCGGCGAGGATGCCGTGCTGGCGGGGCAGCGGGCCGATCGCCCGCCACTGCTCCTCGCTGATGCCGTCCACGACGAACTGGGCGAAGCCGCCGTGGTCGTCCGGGACGCCCAGGGCCGCGTACTCGGCGTCGAGCAGCTCGCGGGCCGAGGCGACGATCGTGCGCAGCACGTCGCGGACCTCCAGCCGGCGGCTCATGGCGAGCAGTGCGGTGCTCACGGCGGCCAGGCCACCGCCGCGGGGGGCTCGGGGTCCGGATTGCATGGCCTCACGGTACTCGCGGCGGCCCGGCGGGCGGATCGGGCCGGGGACGTAGGCCTCGCGCGGGCGGCGGCGTAGGTAGCGGCGTAGGTCTCCGGCCCGGGGCGGGGCCCGGGCGGCCGGTGCGCGGGGCGAGGGCCCGGGCGGGATGGAGCGGGGAGGGTGCTCGGGGGTACGGGAGAAGGGACTGTATATAAGGGACATTCCGCCGGGCCGTGCGGCCCGGGTGCGCGCCGGGCGGAGGGGCGGCAGGGGGGCTGGACGGGGCGCCGTACCGCGCGGGTACCGCCCGGCCGTAGCGAAGCTGTACCTCTGGCATGACTTCGGAGGAGCTCCAGTGCTACTCAAGGATGAGAACGGTCACTGAGTGGATTGCTGCCGCAACGGTTGGTGAGATTGATACACGGCCGATGTGAGCCCGCACATAGGACGCACATCACTTACGAAGCTCCCTAGTGGACGAATAAGAGCGCTGTTAGTGCTGGCTCGCGTGCCTCAGGCGCTGAATTCGGGGTTCGGCTCGGGCCCCTGATCCACTAAGCGGGATCGTACGTCACACCTTTGCCACAGGATTTTGCCACCGCTAAGAATTGCTCTCGTCGCACAGCGCCGCGGATCTCGGATCCGGCAGGCGCTTTCCTGCGGCCCCCGCTATTCGAAGAGGTTGCTACCCATGACCGAGACCAACACTCCCGGCCACAGTCGTCTGACGATGACGAAGGCCCACAAGCTTTCCATCGCCGGTGTAGCCACCCTGGGCGCCGCGGCCCTCGCCTTCTCGCTCGTACCTGCCAGTGCCACCGAGACGCAGACGGCCGTCGTCGCTGCTCCCGTCGCCTGGTCCAAGGTCGTCGACGGTGCGCAGACGCAGGCCGTGCAGCAGCACCTCACCGTTCAGCAGGTCGTCGCGGGCCAGCAGGCCAAGGTCGCGAAGGACGCACAGGCCGCGAAGGCCGCCAAGGACTCCGCCGCCAAGGCCAAGGCCGAGGCGGACGCGAAGAAGGACCGCGAGCAGAAGGCGGCCGCCAGCCGCTCCGCGAACCGCGCGCCGGTCTTCGCGAACAACCTGGACGGCTGGATCAAGGAAGCCCTCTTCATCATGAAGAAGGAGGGCATTCCGGGCACCTACGCCGGGATCCACAAGAACATCATGCGCGAGTCCAGCGGCAACCCGCTGGCGATCAACAACTGGGACATCAACGCCCAGAACGGCATCCCCAGCAAGGGTCTGCTCCAGGTCATCGCCCCGACCTTCAAGGCGTACCACGTCAAGGGCACCAAGTTCGACCAGTACGACCCGGTCGCCAACATCGTCGCGGCCTGCAATTACGCGGCCGACCGCTACGGCTCCATGGACAACGTCAACAGCGCCTACTAGGCCCCTGGCGTCCTGCCCAGCCCCCCATGCGCCTCAGGGCGGCCCCGGTGTTCCGGAGCCGCCCTGAGGCGTTCGTGCGTACCCGCGTGCCCTCGCGGGGTCAGTGCCTACTTGCCCGCGCGCATGACCTCGGGCTCGTGGCGGCGCAGCAGGCGCTGTACGGCGAAGCCGCACGCGACGCCGAGGAGCAGCAGGATCGTGATGTTCAGGCTCCACTGGCCGACCGTGGCGTCCCAGAGCGGGTCGGTGTTGGTCGGGTTGTCCTGGTCCCACGGCGGCATGAGCACGCCGAGGTTCAGCGTGGTGCCGGCGGCGGCGATCGCCCAGCGCGACGGCATCAGCCAGGCGAACTGCTCCAGGCCCGGAGAGTCGTAGACCTGGAAGAGGATGCCGGTGAAGACGACCTGGACGATCGCGAACATGACGAGCAGCGGCATGGTCTTCTCGGCGGTCTTCACCAGCGAGGAGATCACCAGGCCGAACATCATGGAGGTGAAGCCGAGCGCGATGACCGACAGGCAGATCTCCACGGCCGGCGGCATCAGCAGACCCTCGGCGGGCAGGTCGCGCGGGTAGAAGCCGATCGCGCAGATGATCACGCCCTGGATGGCCGTGATGAACCCGAGGACGATCACCTTCGACGCGAGGTACGCCGACCGGGACAGGCCGGTCGCGCGCTCGCGCTCGTAGATCACGCGTTCCTTGATCAGCTCTCGGACCGAGTTCGCGGCGCCGGAGAAGCACATGCCGACCGCGAGGATCAGCATGATCGTGCCGGCGTCGCCGTTGAAGCGGGACGGCGCCACGGGCGGCGCGAGTCCGAACTTCGCGGGGATGACGACGGAGACCACGCCGAGGACCGCCGGGAGGATCAGCATCAGCCCGATGAAGCCCTTGTCGGACGCGATGACCGACATGTAGCGGCGCATCAGCGTCCAGAGCTGGGAGCCCCAGCCCTGCGGCTTGGGCGGCCGGGTCTGCTGCATGGCGGGCTGCACCGACTGCGGGGCGACCGCGTCGATGTCGGCGGCGTAGAGCTGGTAGTGCTGCGAGCCCTTCCAGCGGCCGGCCCAGTCGTAGTCGCGGTAGCTCTCGAAGGCGGAGAACACGTCGGCCCAGGTGGAGTAGCCGAAGAAGTTCAGCGCCTCGTCCGGCGGGCCGAAGTACGCGACCGAGCCGCCCGGGGCCATGACCAGCAGCTTGTCGCAGATGGCCAGCTCGGCGACCGAGTGCGTGACGACGAGGACCGTGCGGCCGTCGTCGGCGAGGCCGCGCAGCAGCTGCATGACATCGCGGTCCATGCCCGGGTCCAGGCCCGAGGTGGGCTCGTCCAGGAAGATCAGCGAGGGCTTGGTCAGCAGCTCCAGGGCCACGGACACGCGCTTGCGCTGGCCGCCCGAGAGCGAGGTGATCTTCTTGTCCTTGTGGATGTCGAGCTTGAGCTCGCGCAGCACCTCGTTGATGCGGGCGGCGCGCTCGGACTCGGCGGTGTCGCCCGGGAAGCGGAGCTTGGCCGCGTACTTCAGGGCGGTGCTGACCTTCAGCTCCTTGTGCAGGATGTCGTCCTGCGGGACCAGGCCGATGCGCTGGCGGAGCTCCGCGAACTGCTTGTACAGGTTGCGGTTGTCGTAGAGGACGTCGCCCTGGTTGGCCGGGCGGTAGCCGGTCAGCGCCTTGAGGAGCGTCGACTTGCCGGAGCCGGAGGGACCGATGACGCCGATCAGCGACTTCTCCGGGACGCCGAAGGTGACGTCCTTGAGGATCTGCTTGCCGCCGTCGACCGTGACCGTGAGGTGGCGGGCCGAGAAGGAGACGTCACCGGTGTCGACGAACTCTTCGAGGCGGTCGCCGACGATCCGGAAGGTCGAGTGGCCGACGCCGACGATGTCGTTCGGGCCGAGCAGCGCGGTGCCGGACTTCGCCAGCGGCTGGCCGTTGACGTAGGTGCCGTTGTGGCTGCCGAGGTCGCGGATCTCGAAGCGGCCGCCCGGCATCGAGCGGAACTCCGCGTGGTGGCGGGAGACCTGGAGGTCGGAGACCACCAGCTCGTTCTCCAGCGCACGGCCGATGCGCATGACGTGGCCCAGCTCGAGCTGGTGGAACGTCGTCGGGCTGCGGTGGTCCCCGTAGCCCGGGGTGCCGCCGCCGCCCGGCTGCGGCTGGTGCTGCTGCGGCTGGTGCTGCTGCGGGAACGGCGGGGCCTGCTGGGCCTGCTGCTCCCAGGGCTGCTGCGGTGCCTGCCGCTGCGGCTGCTGCGGTGCCTGCTGCTGCGCGTACGCCTGGGCGGACGCCTGCTGCGCCACGGCCGGCTGCGGTGCCTGCTGCGCCGCGACCGCACCGGCGACGGGATTCAGCCGCGGCCCGTCGGTGGCGTTGCCCAGGTGCACCGGCGTGCCGGGTACGAGCTCGGCCTGCTGGACCCTCGCCCCGCGCACGTACGTGCCGTTGGTGCTGCCGTGGTCCTCGATTCCCCAACCTCGCCCGTTCCAGGCGATGGTGGCGTGCCGCCACGACACCCGGGCGTCATCGATCACCACGTCTCCCTGGGGGTCGCGCCCCAGCGAGTACGACCTGGACGGATCGAGCGTCCAGGTCCTTCCATTCAATTCCAGTACGAGTTCCGGCACTCCAGCCCCACTTAAGTCCCCCGAGAATCCCCCATGACGTCTGGGAGTCTAGGGATGGCGAACATCCGGGGGAACTATTTCAGGCGCACGGCCACAAGGGGAATCCGGGCCGCGTGGCGGCGTCCCGGGAGGCCCGCCGAGGGGGTCGAAAGCCGCCCGGAAGGTGTGTTTCGGGACGTCCCGGCATCCCCCCGGGCGGGGTGGAGGCCCCGCTCCGTCCGATCGGGCGGGCTTGCGCCCGGACGAAGCCCGCCGTCGCGCGCGCGGCCTGCGGCCGTCCGGCCCGTCCTCCTCCCCGGACCTCCACGCGGCCGCCCCAGGGCCCGCGCATGTCCACCGCGTGTCCTGCACGCGTCCGGGGCGCGGCTCCCGCACGTCCGTACGGAGCGAAACGGTTCCGCCAGGTGGGACGGGGCTCCGTGCCCGCAGGCCGGGGAGATACGGTGAAGGCACCATGAGCGCTTCGCAGACCTCCGACGTCCCCACCCTCCTCGTCAAGATCTTCGGCAAGGACCGTCCCGGGATCACCGCCGGGCTGTTCGACACCCTCGCCGCCTACTCCGTCGACGTAGTCGACATCGAGCAGGTCGTCACCCGAGGCCGCATCGTCCTGTGCGCCCTCGTCACCCACCCGACCGCCGGCACCGAGGGCGAGCTGCGGTCCACCGTCCACAGCTGGGCCGAGTCCCTCAAGCTGCAGGCCGAGATCCTCTCCGGCACCGGTGACAACCGGCCGCGCGGCAGTGGCCGTTCGCACGTCACCGTGCTCGGGCATCCGCTCACCGCCGAGTCCACGGCCGCCATCGCCGCGCGGATCACCTCGACCGGCGGCAACATCGACCGTATCTTCCGGCTCGCGAAGTATCCGGTGACGGCCGTGGAGTTCGCCGTCTCGGGCACCGAGACCGAGCCGCTGCGCACCGCGCTGGCCACCGCCGCCGCGCAGATCGGCGTCGACGTGGCCGTGGTCGCGTCCGGGCTGCACCGGCGGGCCCAGCGCCTCGTCGTCATGGACGTGGACTCGACCCTGATCCAGGACGAGGTCATCGAGCTCTTCGCCGCGCACGCCGGCTGCGAGGCCGAGGTCGCCGAGGTGACCGAGCGGGCCATGCGCGGGGAGCTGGACTTCGAGCAGTCGCTGCACGCCCGGGTCGCGCTGCTGGCCGGGCTGGACGCCTCCGTGGTGGACAAGGTCCGCTCCGAGGTGCGTCTCACCCCGGGCGCCCGGACGCTGATCCGCACCCTCAAGCGCCTCGGATACCAGGTGGGCGTGGTCTCCGGCGGGTTCACGCAGGTGACGGACGATCTGCGGGAGAAGCTCGGGCTGGACTTCGCCTCCGCCAACACCCTGGAGATCGTCGACGGCAAGCTGACGGGCAAGGTCACCGGCGAGATCGTGG
Source organism: Streptomyces sp. NBC_00335 (assembly GCF_036127095.1). Classification (GTDB taxonomy): domain Bacteria; phylum Actinomycetota; class Actinomycetes; order Streptomycetales; family Streptomycetaceae; genus Streptomyces. The sequence continues at coordinate 6,679,066 of NZ_CP108006.1, read as the reverse complement.
ACCGGGCCGGCAAGGCCCGGCTGCTGCGCCGCTTCGCCGCGGAGGCGGGTGTGCCGCTGGCCCAGACCGTGGCCATCGGTGACGGTGCCAACGACCTGGACATGCTGAACGCGGCCGGGCTGGGCGTGGCCTTCTGCGCCAAGCCGGTGGTCCGCCAGGCCGCGCACACCGCGGTGAACGTGCCCTTCCTCGACGCCGTGCTGTACCTGCTCGGAATCACCCGCGAAGAGGTCGAGGCCGCCGACCTGGCGTGACGGACACGTCCGGCCCACGGCGTCCCGACGCCCCCTACGACGGAGCGGGCCCCGGCACTTCCACAGTGCCGGGGCCCGCTCCGTCGTCGTGGTCGTCGTCGGGGCGTCAGCCGTGCGGGGTCCAGAAGTCCAGCAGGGTGCCCACGCCGTGCTCCACGGACTTCCACGAGCCGGTGAAGGAGACGACGGCGATCCCGGAGGTCGGGAAGCCGCTGCGGTTCATCCGGGCGAGGACATCGCCCTGCGCGTTCCCGGCGAGGGCGTCGGCCAGGGCGTGCATACCGGGGTTGTGACCGATGACCAGGAGGTTCTTCACCTCGTCGGAGGTCTCGTTGACCAGGGCGATGAGCTCGCCCAGCGAGGCCTCGTAGAGCCGTTCCTCGTACGTGGTCTTCGGCCGGTGCGGCAGCTCCTGGACGGCCAGCTTCCAGGTCTCCCTGGTCCGGGCCGCACTGGAGCAGAGGGCCAGGTCGAAGGTGATGCCGGTCTGAGCCAGTTTCTGGCCCGCGGCCGGGGCGTCGTGACGGCCGCGCTCCGCCAGGGGGCGGTCGTGGTCCGTGCCGTCCGACCATTCGGCCTTGGCGTGCCGGAGGAGGACGATCCTGCGGGGTGTGTCGGCGCTCATGGCTCCCAGCTTCGCATGAATCGAGCCATGGGGCGCAGGGTGTTGAGGGGGCCGTCACCCCCAGGTGTGGGGACGAAGGGCGCGCCCCGGCGCGCGGCGGCGCGGGTGGGCGCCGGGTGGCTGGCGCCTCGTCAGCCGACGGCGCTCAGCAGGCGTTCGGTGACGTGGACGAGGGTGGAGCCCTCGCCGGAAGCGGCGTGTGCCTGGCCGGATCCCGCCAGGAGTATGAGCAGGAGGCCGAAGGCGAGGGCGGGCAGGGCGAGCGCCCACCAGGGCAGCCGGGCGTCGGCCCCGGCGACGCGGGGAGCGGACGGGCGGCCGGGGGCCAGGTGCGTGGGGGCCGACATGGCCGCCTCCGTGGGGTGGTCGGACGGGCTCGCTCTTGCTCTTCGAATCTAAGGATTCGAGCAGGCGGTTCCCATCCGGGACGCACCCCAGATGTCCCTGAGCCTGACCCCCTAGGGGTTGGGGGGTTAACCCCACCCTTTACGGCGAGGCGAGGGTGGCGATGACGGAGATGACCACGGTCACCAGCAGCATCGCGCCCAGCACGAGGCCGAGCTTCCGGTGGCCGTTCTGGGGGTTCGGTTCAAGTACGGGCGACATGCCGATCAGTCTCGCATGCCGTATTCGTCCTCGATCGTGCGGTCCCGGCCCGCCAGCACGCCGAGCGCGATCTGCGGGACGAGCAGACCGGCCATCAGGGCCAGCGGCAGGTCCCAGCCGCCGGTGTGCTGGTAGAGGGTGCCGATGAGGAGCGGCCCGGGGATGGAGATCAGGTAGCCGGTGCTCTGGGCGAAGGCCGACAGCTTGACGACGCCGGCCGGGGACTTGGCCCGCAGTCCGATCATGGTGATGACGAGCGGGAAGGCGCAGTTGGAGACGCCGAGCATGAGGGCCCAGGCCCACGCGCCGGCGGCGGGGGCGAAGTAGAGCCCGAGGTAGCCGAAGAGGCCGAAGAGGCCGAGTACGACGGCGATGGGGCCCTGGTTCCTCATCCGGCCGGCCAGGCCCGGGATGACGAAGGCGAGCGGGACGCCCATGACCATGGTGACGGCGAGCAGGATGCCCGCGGTGGAGGCGGAGACCCCGGCGTCGCGGAAGATCTGCGGGAGCCAGCCCATGGTGATGTACGCGCCCGTGGCCTGGAGCCCGAAGTAGGAGGCGAGGGCCCACGCGGTGCGGCTGCGCACGACGCCGGGCCCGGCGTCGGGCCGGACGGCCGGCGCCGCGCCGGCGGCGACCGAGGCCGCGGCCGCCGCCTTCTCCTTGCGGGCCGCCGCGGCGATGGGCAGCCAGGGCAGGACGGCCGCCGCGGCGAGGAGGGCCCAGATCAGCAGGCCGGTGCGCCAGCTGCCGCCGAGGGCCTGGGTCATCGGGACGGTCGCCGCCGCGGCGAGCGAGGTGCCGGCGGCCAGGGCCATGGAGTAGAGCCCCGTCATGGTGCCGACCCGGTCGGGGAACCAGCGCTTGACGATCACCGGCAGGAGCACGTTGGTCAGGGCTATGCCCGCCAGGGTCAGGGCGCTGGCCGCGAGGAACCCGGCGGCGTTGGAGGCGAAGGGCCGGATCAGCAGCCCCGCGGCGACGGCGGCCATACCGGCGCAGACGACGGCCGCCGGGCCGAAGCGGCGGGAGAGCCGGGGCGCGGTGACGCCGAAGACGGCGAAGCAGAGGGCGGGTACGGAGGTGATGAGTCCGGCGACGGTCCCGCTCATGCCGAGGCCCTCGCGGGTCTCCTCGAAGAGGGCGCCGAGGCTGGTGATGGCGGGCCGCAGGTTGAGGGCGGCCAGCACGATGCCGACGAGGAGCACGGGTCCGAGCCACGCCGGCTGCGGGGTGGCGGCGGGGGCGGGAAGGGGCTGCGGGGTGGCCGTGCGCGCGGCCGGGGGCCGGTTCAGGATCTGGACTTCGTCGTCGGACATTCAACCATCATAGAATCATGGGATGATTGGTTGTCCACCCCACGGCCCTATCGTTCACATCACCCACATCGCGCCCGCCCCGAGAGGAACCCCGACCGCATGCCGCTGACCTCGCCCCGGCGATCCGCGCTCGTCGACCAGGTGATCGCCCAGCTCAGGAACCAGATCACCACCGGCGAATGGCCCGTGGGCTCGCGCATCCCCACCGAGCCGGAGCTCGTGGAGCTGATGGGCGTCGCCCGCAACACCGTGCGCGAGGCCGTCCGGGCCCTCGCGCACAACGGCCTCCTCGACATCCGCCAGGGTTCGGGGACCTACGTCATCGCCACCAGCGAGCTGGCCGGGGTCATGCACCGCCGCTTCGCCGGCGCCGACCCCCGGCACGTCGCGGAGCTGCGCTCGACGCTGGAGTCCTCGGCGGCCCGCCTCGCGGCGGAGCGGCGGACGGCGCGGGACCTCGTACAGCTGGACGCGCTGCTGGCGCGGCGCGAGGAAGCCTGGTCGGGCGGGGACGCGGAGCCGTTCATCGCGGCCGACGTGGCCCTGCACATGGCGGTGGTGGCGGCTTCGCACAACGAGGTGCTCATCGAGCTGTACGCGGACCTCGGCGATCTGGTGGCCGACTGGCTGCGCACCGACGTGGGCACGGAGCTCCATCCCGCCTCGCACCTGGACCACGCCCGGCTGATCGAGGCGATCCGGCGCGGGGACGGGGACGCGGCGGCCTCGGAGGCGGCCGGCTATCCGTTCGTCTGTCTCGCGAAGGAGGGGCGGCCCGCGGGGGTCACTGCCGCTGGTGGCTGACCCAGGCGGAGCGGACTTCCTTCCAGCAGCGGCCGGAGAGCTCCACCCGGCCGGCCGGGCCGATGGCCACGGCGGCGCCGTCCCCGTCCACGTCCCACCAGCGGTCGCACTCCACGTGCAGGCGGACCAGGTCGGTCTGCGGGTAGCCGTTGTGGCAGAACGCCACCACCTGCGAGCCGTTGATCTCGGTGTCGCAATCGGCCCCGAAGAGCTCCCGGGCGGGCCGCGCGGGCCGTACGGGCGGTTCGGCGGGGATCTGGGCCAGGTCGACCACGGCCGGGGCCTGCACGTCCGTACCGGGCGCCGGGGCGGGCCCCTCGTCCTGCGCGACGGCCCCCGGGAGCAGGAATCCGGTCAGGACCACCGAGGTGATCAGCAGGGATACCGCTCGGCTCCGCCTCGCGCGCACTCCCGTACCTCCTCCCCGCAGGAGCCGGGAAGATCCCGACGGGCCCAGTTTGCAGGCAAATGTCCTGATTTTCGACTCGGGAAGATCGGGCCCGGGTGCGGACATCTGATCGAGTCAGCCCGTACGGTCCCCACCCCGCGCACCGAAACGGCGGCGGCCGCGCCTCCCGGGAGGGGAGACGCGGCCGCCGCCGTACGGATGGAACAGGGGCCGGACCGGGGAGGTCAGGCACCCATCGCGTGCAGGCCGCCGTCGACGTGGATGATCTCGCCGGTGGTGCTGGGGAACCAGTCCGACAGCAGGGCGACGACGCCCTTGGCGGCCGGCTCCGGGTCCGTCATGTCCCACTCCATCGGGGAGCGGTGGTTCCAGACGTCCGCCAGGTCGGAGAAGCCGGGGATGGACTTCGCGGCCATCGAACCGAGCGGGCCGGCGGAGATCAGGTTGCAGCGGATCTTCTCCTTGCCCAGGTCACGGGCGAGGTAGCGGCTGGTGGCCTCCAGCGCGGCCTTGGCCGGGCCCATCCAGTCGTACTGCGGCCACGCGAACTGCGCGTCGAAGGTGAGGCCGACGACCGAGGCGCCCTCGTTCTCCGGGAAGAGCGGCTTGCAGGCCATGGTCAGCGACTTCAGCGAGAACGCCGAGACGTGCATGGCGGTGGCGACCGACTCGAACGGGGTGTTCAGGAAGTTGCCGCCCAGCGCGTCCTGCGGCGCGAAGCCGATGGAGTGGACGACGCCGTCGAGGCCGCCGAGCTCCGCGCGGACGAGGCCCTCCAGGCGGGCCAGGTGCTCGTCGTTGGTGACGTCGAGCTCGATCACCTTGACCGGCTTGGGCAGCTTCTTGGCGATGCGCTCGGTCAGCGTCGGCCGCGGGAACGCGGTGAGGATGACCTCTGCGCCCTGCTCCTGGGCCAGCTTGGCGACGTGGAAGGCGATGGAGGACTCCATCAGCACCCCGGAGACGAGGAGGCGCTTGCCGTCGAGAATTCCGCTCATGGTGATCAGTGACCCATGCCCAATCCGCCGTCAACGGGAATGACGGCACCAGTGATGTACGCGGCGTTGTCGGACGCCAGGAAGCTGACCGCGGCCGCGATCTCCTCGGGCTGCGCGTAGCGCCCCAGGGGCACCTGGCCGACGATGCCGGCCCGCTGCTCGTCGGTGAGCACCTTCGTCATGTCGGTGTCCACGAAGCCGGGCGCGACGACGTTGAAGGTGATGTTGCGGGAGCCCAGCTCACGGGCCAGGGAGCGGGCGAAGCCGACCAGCGCCGCCTTGGAGGCGGCGTAGTTGGCCTGGCCGGCCGAGCCGAGCAGGCCGACGACCGAGGAGATCAGGACGACGCGGCCCTTCTTGGCACGGAGCATGCCGCGGTTCGCACGCTTGACCACCCGGAAGGTGCCGGTGAGGTTCGTGTCGACGACCGAGGCGAAATCGTCCTCGGACATGCGCATCAGCAGCGTGTCCTTGGTGATGCCCGCATTGGCCACGAGGACCTCGACCGCGCCGTGGGCCTCCTCGACCTGCTTGTACGCGAGGTCGACCTGGTCGGAGTCGGTGATGTCGCAGCGGACCGCCAGCACGCCCAGAGCCGTGAGCTCGGCCGGGGGCTCGCCCGACCGGTACGTGATCGCGACCTTGTCCCCAGCTTCCGCGAAAGCTCGGGCGATGGCGAGGCCGATGCCCCGGTTACCTCCGGTGACGAGAACCGAGCGGCTCAACGGATCACCCTTTCGACTAGCGGTCTGAATACCAAAAACCTATAGGTCAAGTACCCCTTCCGGAGAATCGGGCTCCGACAGGGCCTCGGTACGGGCTCTGTCGAGTCCCTACAGAAAGATGTAGGCACGGCAAGCCCCGACGCGACATGATCGTGTCTGCTGTCCAGACCCCCGGGAGGACCTCCGTGCCCCATTCCATCGACGCGGCCTTCACCGCGCTGCCCTTGCGGGCGCTGGCCGACGCGGCGCTCGCGCGGGCCCGCGCGCTGGGCGCCGACCATGCCGATTTCCGGCTGGAACGGATCCGCAGCGCCTCCTGGCGGCTGCGCGACGCCAAGCCCTCCGGCGGGTCCGACACCACCGACCTCGGATTCGCGGTCCGCGTGGTGCACGGGGGCAGCTGGGGCTTCGCCTCCGGTGTGGACCTGACCATGGACGCCGCCGCCAAGGTGGCCTCGCAGGCCGTGGCCATGGCGAAGCTGTCCGCCCAGATCATCAAGGCGGCCGGATCGGACGAGCGGGTCGAGCTCGCCGCCGAGCCGGTGCACGCCGACAAGACCTGGATCTCCGCCTACGACGTGAACCCCTTCGAGGTTCCCGACACGGAGAAGGCCGCGCTGCTCGCCGACTTCAGCGCGCGTCTCCTGGCGGCCGACGGGGTGGCCCACGTGGACGCCTCGCTGCTCGCGGTCCACGAGAACAAGTTCTACGCCGACACCGCCGGCACCTCCACCACCCAGCAGCGGGTCCGCATCCACCCGCAGCTGACCGCCGTCGCCGTGAACGCCGCCACCGGCGAGTTCGACTCGATGCGCACCATCGCCCCGCCGGCCGGGCGCGGCTGGGAGTACCTGACCGGCACCGGCTGGGACTGGAACTCCGAGCTGGAGGCGATCCCCGGGCTGCTCGCCGAGAAGATGCGGGCACCGAGCGTCGAGGCCGGGCGCTACGACCTGGTCGTGGACCCCTCCAACCTGTGGCTCACCATCCACGAGTCCATCGGCCACGCCACCGAGCTGGACCGGGCGCTGGGCTACGAGGCCGCGTACGCCGGGACCTCCTTCGCCACCTTCGACCAGCTCGGCAAGCTGGCGTACGGCTCGCCGATCATGAACGTGACGGGCGACCGGACCGCCGAGCACGGGCTGGCCACCATCGGGTACGACGACGAGGGCGTCGAGGCGCAGAGCTGGGACCTGGTCAAGGACGGCACCCTGGCCGGCTACCAGACGGACCGTCGGATCGCGAAGCTGACGGGCCTCGGCCGCTCCAACGGCTGCGCCTACGCCGACTCCCCCGGGCACGTGCCCGTCCAGCGCATGGCGAACGTCTCGCTCCAGCCGGATCCGGGCGGACTCTCCACCGAGGACCTGATCGGCGGGGTGGAACGCGGGATCTACGTGGTCGGCGACCGCTCCTGGTCCATCGACATGCAGCGCTACAACTTCCAGTTCACCGGGCAGCGCTTCTTCCGCATCGAGAACGGAAAGCTCGCCGGTCAGCTCCGCGACGTCGCCTACCAGGCCACTACCACCGAGTTCTGGGGCTCGATGGAGAAGGTCGGCGGTCCGCAGACCTACGTCCTGGGCGGCGCCTTCAACTGCGGCAAGGCCCAGCCGGGCCAGGTCGCGGCGGTCTCGCACGGCTGCCCGTCCGCGCTGTTCCGCGACGTGAACATCCTGAACACCACGCAGGAGGCCGGACGATGACCTCGTCGAGTCGCACCACCAAGCCCCACGAGATCGTCGAGCGGGCGCTGGAGCTGTCCACCGCGGACGGCTGCGTCGTCATCGCCGACGAGCAGTCGAGCGCGAACCTGCGCTGGGCGGGCAACGCCCTGACCACCAACGGGGTCACCCGCGGCCGGACCCTCACGGTCATCGCCACGGTCGACGGCAAGGAGGGCACGGCCTCGGGGGTCGTCTCGCGCTCCGCCGTCACGGCCGAGGAGCTGGAGCCGCTGGTCCGGGCCGCCGAGGCGGCCGCCCGCGGCGCCGGACCGGCGGAGGACGCCCGGGCGCTGGTCACCGGCACCCCGTCCTCGCCGGACTTCGCCGACGCCCCGGCCGAAACCTCCTCGGCGGTGTTCGCGGACTTCGCGCCGGCCCTCGGCGAGGCCTTCGCCCGGGCCCGCGCGGGCGGCCGCGAGCTGTACGGGTTCGCCAACCACGAGCTGGTCTCCACGTACGTGGGCACCTCTACGGGGCTGCGCCTGCGCCACGACCAGCCCAACGGCACCCTGGAGCTCAACGCGAAGTCCCCGGACCGCCAGCGCTCGGCCTGGGCCGGCCGCGCGACCCGGGACTTCAAGGACGTGGACCCGACCGCTTTGGACGCGGAGCTGGCCGTGCGCCTCGGCTGGGCGGAGCGGAAGATCGACCTTCCCGCCGGGCGGTACGAGACGCTGCTGCCGCCCACGGCCGTGGCCGACCTGCTGATCTACCAGATGTGGTCGGCGGCGGCCCGGGACGCGGTGGAGGGCCGGACGGTCTTCTCCAAGCCCGGCGGCGGCACCCGGCTCGGCGAGCGGCTCTCCCCGCTGCCGCTGAACCTGCGCAGCGATCCGAACGCGCCGGGCCTGGAGTCCGCGCCGTTCGTGATCGCGCACAGCTCCGGCGACGACGCCTCCGTCTTCGACAACGGCCTGCCGGTGCCGGCGACCGACTGGATCAAGGACGGCGAGCTGGCCCGGCTGACCACGACCCGGCACACGGCGGAGCTGACCGGGCTTCCGGTCTCCCCCTCGTTCGGGAACCTGATCCTGGAGGCCGGCGGGGAGAAGTCCCTGGAGGAGATGGTCGCCTCCACCGAACGGGGGCTGCTGCTGACCTGCCTCTGGTACATCCGCGAGGTGGACCCGGCGACGCTGCTGCTCACCGGGCTGACCCGGGACGGCGTCTACCTGGTGGAGGACGGCCAGGTCGTCGGCGAGGTCAACAACTTCCGGTTCAACGAGTCACCCGTGGACCTGCTGTCGCGGGCCTCGGAGGCCGGCCGGACCGAGAAGACCCTGCCGCGCGAATGGAACGACTGGTTCACCAGGACCGCGATGCCGGCGCTGCGCATCCCGGACTTCAACATGAGCTCGGTCAGCAAGGGCGTCTGATCAACGGCGCCTGATCAACGGCGCCCGATCAACAAAGCGTGAGAGGTACGGGGCTTCCCCGCCTAGACTGGCGGGGAAGCTTCCCAGCTCTCTGTTCCACCTCGTTCAAGGAGACCCAGAACCGTGACGGACATCGTCGACGAACTGAAGTGGCGCGGGCTCTTCGCCCAGTCCACCGACGAAGAAGCGCTGCGCAAGGCGTTCGCGGACGGTCCCGTCACGTTCTATTGCGGCTTCGACCCGACGGCGGCCTCGCTGCACGTGGGTCACCTGGTGCAGGTCCTCACCGTGCGCCGTCTCCAGCAGGCGGGCAACCGTCCGCTGGCGCTGGTCGGCGGGGCCACGGGTCAGATCGGTGACCCGCGCCCGACCGCCGAGCGCACCCTGAACGACCCGGAGACCATCGCGAACTGGGTGACGCGCCTGCGCACCCAGATCGAGCCGTTCCTGTCCTTCGAGGGCGAGAACGCGGCGGTCATGGTCAACAACCTGGACTGGACGGCGGGCATGTCCGCCATCGAGTTCCTCCGGGACATCGGCAAGCACTTCCGCGTGAACAAGATGCTGACGAAGGACTCGGTCGCCAAGCGGCTCGAGTCCGACCAGGGCATCAGCTACACGGAGTTCAGCTACCAGCTGCTCCAGGGCATGGACTTCCTGGAGCTGTACCGCCGGCACGGCTGCGTGCTCCAGCAGGGCGGGTCCGACCAGTGGGGCAACCTGACGGCCGGCCTCGACCTGATCCACCGGGTGGAGCCGGACGCGCACGTCCACGCCATCGCGACCCCGCTGATGGTCAAGGCGGACGGCACCAAGTTCGGCAAGTCCGAGAGCGGCGCCGTCTGGCTCGACCCGGAGATGACCACCCCTTACGCGTTCTACCAGTTCTGGCTGAACGTGGACGACCGGGACGTCTCCACCTACATGCGCATCCTGTCCTTCCAGACCCGCGAGGAGCTGGAAGCGCTGGAGGCGCAGACCGCCGAGCGGCCGCAGGCGCGCGCCGCCCAGCGGGCGCTGGCGGAGGAGCTGACCACGCTGGTGCACGGCGCGGACCAGTGCGCCGCCGTGATCGCGGCGTCCAAGGCGCTGTTCGGCCAGGGCGAGCTGGCGGACCTGGACGAGGCCACCCTGGCCGCGGCCCTGTCCGAGCTGCCGCACGCGAAGGTGGCGGAGCCCGGCCTGGTCGTCGACCTGCTGGCGGAGACCGGGCTGGTCGCCAGCAAGTCGGCCGCGCGCCGGACCGTCAAGGAGGGCGGCGCCTACGTGAACAACGTGAAGGTCGCCTCCGAGGACGCGGTCCCCGCCAAGGAGGACCTGCTGCACGGGCGCTGGCTGGTGCTGCGCCGCGGCAAGAAGAACCTGGCGGCGGTCGAGGTCACCGGCTAGTCGCCGCCGCGACACGACGGAGGGGCCGGCCCGGACAGTGCGTCCGGGCCGCCCCTCCGTCGTGCTCCGCCGCAGAGCGGGCGGTATCCCTCAGGTCATCTGCCTCTTGCCGCCGCGCAACGAGCTGTAGATCAGGTCACCGAGACCGACCACCACGACGGCTCCCGCAAGCTGCAGCAGGTGCCTGATCCAGTCGACGCCCTTGGTCTCGTTGACGCCGATCCACGTGGCCACGGCGTTGCCGAGGACCGCGCCGACGATGCCGAAGATGGTCGTCAGCCAAAGGGGCTGGTGCTGCTTGCCCGGCAGGATCGCCCGGGCAATCAGTCCCAGTACAAAGCCGACGATGATCGCCCACAACCAACCCATGTCGAGCCTCCTCCTGGCGCGTTGTGCGCATGTGGGCCCAGTCTCGACCCATCCGGCCTACTGCGCATTTCGGACAGCGCCATTCGGGGGACACCCGCTCTGCCCGTCCGGGGGCACGCGGCGTACCGTGGAGGCGTCCGGGCCGGGGAGTGTCCGGCGATCGATCGGGTGGTGGGTTGTGGAGCGGACGAAGCGGAACGGGTCCGAGGTCTTCCGGATCACGGGGGCGCGGATGAGCCTCGCCGAGGACGTCCGGGGACGTCAGCGCCGGTACGTGATCTCGATGCTGATCAGAACCCTGTCGGTCGTCGCGACGATCGTGCTGTGGAACGTGCAGCGGCCCGTGGCCATCGTGACGCTCGTCGCGGGGGCGCTGCTGCCGTACATCGCGGTGGTCATCGCCAACGCGGGGCGCGAATCGACGCCCTCCCTGCCGTCCCACTTCATGCCGGCGCCCGTACGCCCCGCTCTGGGCGACGGGAACCTCAAGAAAAGCTCAGATCAATCATGAAGTTCCAGTGCACCGCACCGGGTCCTGCGTGACATACTGCCTACGCGCTCCGCATCCCCCGTCGGAGCGACGGACCGACGCCGGGCAGCTCCCCCCGTGGCTGCTCGGCGTCGCCATTCCGTCTTAGGGTTGAGCCGTGACTCCCCTAGACGCACCTCTGAACGACGCTTCCGGCGACGACGCGCCCCTCGACGACGTCCCCGCCGCCGACGCACCCACCTGCTCCGCCAAGGGCTGCCGCGACAACGCCGCCTGGGTCCTGGCGTGGAACAACCCGAAGCTGCACACCCCCGAGCGCCGCAAGACCTGGCTGGCGTGCGAGGAGCACCGCGAGCACCTGTCCCAGTTCCTGGGGGTCCGCGGTTTCCTCAAGGACGTCGTGAAGCTCGACGAGTGGGAAGCGCCCGAGGGCTCACAGCGGCCGTAGCCACTGCGAGCCCTCGGGGTCGCTCCGAGCCGTCGCCGGCGGCGGAGGTCAGCCGCCGATCGCCGACATCGGGCGGTCGGGCTGCAGGAAGGTCGGGTCGTCGAGGCCGGACCCGGCCTTCTTGCCCCACATCGCCACCTTCCACAGGCGGGCGATCTCCTCGTCCGGGGCGCCCGAGCGCAGGGCGGCGCGCAGGTCGGACTCCTCGGTGGCGAAGAGGCACGTACGGATCTGGCCGTCGGCCGTGAGGCGCGTACGGTCGCAGGCGCCGCAGAACGGGCGGGTGACCGAGGCGATGACGCCGACGGTGGCCGGGCCGCCGTCGACGACCCAGCGCTCGGCCGGGGCGGAGCCGCGCTCCTCGGAGCCTTCTTCGGTGAGCGTGAAGCGGGTGCGCAGGGATTCCAGGATGTCACCGGCGGTGATCATGCCGTCGCGCTTCCAGCCGTGCTGGGCATCGAGCGGCATCTGCTCGATGAAGCGGAGCTCGTACTCGTTCTCCACGGCCCAGGCCAGCAGGTCGGGGGCCTCGTCGTCGTTGAGTCCGGGCATCAGCACCGCGTTGACCTTGACGGGGGTGAGGCCGGCGTCGCGGGCGGCGGCCATGCCCTCGATGACGTCCTTGTGGCGGTCGCGGCGGGTCAGGGTCTTGAAGACCTCGGGCCGCAGGGTGTCCAGGGAAACGTTCACCCGGTCCAGGCCGGCCGCCTTGAGGGCCTGCGCGGTGCGCTTGAGGCCGATGCCGTTGGTGGTCAGCGACATCTTGGGGCGGGGCTCCAGGGCCGCGCACTGCTCGACGATCCCGACGAGGCCGGGGCGCAGCAGCGGCTCGCCGCCGGTGAAGCGGACTTCCTTGATCCCGAGCTGGGTGACGGCGATGCGGATCAGCCGGACGATCTCGTCGTCACTGAGCAGATCGGACTTGCCGAGCCACTGCAGGCCCTCCTCGGGCATGCAATACGTACAGCGCAGATTGCACCGGTCGGTGAGCGAGACACGCAGGTCAGTGGCCACGCGGCCGTAAGTGTCGAGAAGCACTGTGAGCCCCCTCCCCTGTCCGGTTTGTAGAGGTTTGCGCCATAGCGGATGAGATTACGAGCGCTACTGACGAGCCTACGCGAACCCCGTGTCATCTAGGGGTGCCCGAATGAACGAGACGAGGCGTGGCCGTGTCGTAGGGAAATACGACACGGCCACGCTGGGTGCTCGGAGCAATCCTCTGAGATGTACTGGCGCTGCGGTGCAGGGTGTCAGTGCGCGCCGGTTCCGGTGAGCGACCGGACCTCCAGCTCGGCGAACTTCTGGGGGTCGGCCTTCTCCTTGGAGAGGACGGTTCCCAGCCACCCCAGCAGGAAGCCGAGGGGGATGGAGATGATGCCGGGGTTCTCCAGGGGGAACCAGTAGAAGTCGGCGCCCTTGAACATCGAGGTGGGCTTGCCGGAGAGGACCGGCGAGAACAGCACCAGGACGACCGAGGAGATCAGGCCGCCGTAGATGGACCACAGGGCGCCCTGGGTGGTGAAGCGCTTCCAGAAGAGGCTGTAGAGGATCGTCGGCAGGTTGGCGGAGGCGGCGACCGCGAAGGCCAGGGCGACGAGGCCCGCCACGTTGAGGTCGCGGGCCAGGGCGCCGAGACCGATGGCCACGGCTCCGATGACCACGGTGGACCAGCGGGCCGCCCGTACCTCTTCCTTCTCGGTGGCCTTGCCCTTGCGGATCACGTTCACGTAGATGTCGTGGGCGAAGGAAGAGGAGGAGGCCAGGGTCAGGCCCGCGACGACCGCGAGGATCGTGGCGAAGGCCACCGCCGAGATCACGGCGAGCAGGACCGCGCCGCCGGTGGAGCCCGAACCGCCGCCGATCTCCTGCGCGAGCAGCGGGGCCGCGGTGGTGCCGGCCTTGTTGGAGGCGATGATGTCGGCCCGCTTGAGCAGGGCGGCGGCGCCGAAGCCGAGGACGATCGTCATCAGGTAGAAGGCGCCGATGATGCCGATGGCCCAGTTCACGGACTTACGGGCGGCCTTGGCCGTGGGGACCGTGTAGAAGCGGATCAGGATGTGCGGCAGGCCGGCGGTGCCCAGGACCAGGGCGAGGCCCAGCGAGAGGAAGTCCAGCTTCGAGAGCGAGTCCTTGCCGTACTTCAGGCCCGGCTCCAGGAACTTGACGCCCTGCCCGCTGTTGTCGGCGGCCTTGCCGAGCAGGTCGGAGATGTTGAAGTTGAACTTCCACAGGACCAGGAAGGTGATCAGCAGCGTGCCCGCGATCAGCAGCACGGCCTTGATCATCTGGACCCAGGTGGTGCCCTTCATCCCGCCGATGGTGACGTAGAGGATCATCAGGACGCCGACCAGCGAGACGATGACGACCTTGCCGAAGTCACTGGTGATGCCGAGGAGCAGCGAGACGAGCACGCCGGCGCCGGCCATCTGGGCGAGCAGGTAGAAGATCGAGACCACGATGGTGGAGGTGCCGGCGGCGGTGCGTACGGGGCGCTGGCGCATCCGGTAGGCGAGCACGTCGCCCATCGTGTAGCGGCCGGAGTTGCGCAGCGGCTCGGCGACCAGGAGCAGGGCCACCAGCCAGGCGACGAGGAAGCCGATCGAGTAGAGGAAGCCGTCGTAGCCGAAGAGCGCGATGGCTCCGGCGATGCCGAGGAAGGACGCGGCGGACATGTAGTCGCCGGAGATGGCCAGGCCGTTCTGGAATCCGGTGAACTGGCGGCCGCCCGCGTAGAAGTCGGCGGCGTCCTTGGTCTGGCGTCCGGCCCAGATCGTGATGGCCAGGGTGGCGACGACGAACAGCCCGAACAGGGTGATGATCAGCGGGCGGTGCTCGGAGGCGCCTGCGGCGGTGGTCGTACCCGCCGTGGCCGCACCGGCGACCGCCACGTACAGCGGGGCGCTCATTCGCCCGCCTCCATCCTTGCCTTGATGGCCGAGGCCCTGGGGTCGAGCTGGGCCGCCGCGTGGCGCGAGTACAGCCAGGCGATGAGGAAGGTCGTCGCGAACTGGCCGAGGCCCAGGACGAGGGCCACGTTGATGTTGCCGAAGAGCTTCGTCCCCATGAAGCCGCCCGCGTAGTTGGAGAGCAGGACGTAGAGCAGGTACCAGGCGATGAACGCCACGGTGAGCGGGAAGGCGAAGGAGCGGTGCGCGCGGCGCAGCTCGGCGAACTCCTCGCTCTGCTGGACGCGTACGAACTCTTCGGCCGCGGGGGTCGCCGGCGGCGTTCCCGCGCTGCCCGGGGGCGGCGCTGCTTCGGTGGTCACGGGGGACTCTCCTTGTGACGCGGGTGCGGTGGGGATGACGGACAAAACAACCTCCGTGGGGGGACGGTGGTGCCGATCCCCCTGTCAACGGCACGTCCGGCGCGTCGGGGTGGTTCAACACCTGTTTGTTTCTTTGGGAACTGATTCCTCGAACTAATGGCGCAGAGGGGAACAGAAACGCTAAGTTCGCCTGTCATGAACCCGTCCGTCGCGACCGCGCCCGGACGGCTTTTTTTCAAGGATGATCTGGAGAACCCATGGCTCATCTGGGATCCGGCCGCCGGCGTGCCCTCGCCATACCGGTCGGCCTGGCGCTCACCGCCTCGCTCGCCTTCCTGCCTTCGGTCGCGGCCTCAGCCGCACCGCTGAGCATCACGGCGGACGCGGCTACGACCTCTACGGCCGAGACGACCGGCCCGAAGCTGTCGTACGTGGCGAACCTGAAGACGTATGCCACGGTGAAGGCGGCGAAGAAGGCCATCGAGCGGGCCGGTGGAACGGTGGTGACGGCCTATGAGCAGATCGGGGTCGTCGTCGCGCACTCCCAGAACCCCGACTTCGCCAAGCAGCTGCGCGCCAACCGCGGTCTGTTCGACTCGGTCGGCGCCACCCGTACGGCCCCCCTCTCGGCGGTGCAGACCACCGACGAGGGCGCGACGCAGCAGCTGAGCGCGGCGGACGCCGCCAAGGCGGCAGCGGCGGCCCAGGAGGGTCAGGAGCCGCTGGAGTCCAACCAGTGGGACCTGCGGACGATCAAGGCCGATCAGGCTCACAAGATCAACGATGGCAGCCGGAACGTCACTGTGGGCGTCATCGACACGGGTGTCGACGACACTCACCCCGATATCGCGCCGAACTTCTCCAAGGAGCAGTCGGCCAACTGTGTCGGCGGCGTCGCGGACACCAGCGAGGGCGCCTGGCGTCCGTACGTGGACGGCAGCGACCACGGCACGCACGTGGCCGGCACCATCGCGGCCCCGCGCAACGGCGTCGGCATCAGTGGTGTCGCGCCGGGCGTCAAGGTCGCCGGCATCAAGGTGAGCGAGCCCGGCACCAGCCTCTTCTACACCGAGGCGGTCGTCTGCGGCTTCATGTTCGCCGCCGAGAAGGGGATCGAGGTGACCAACAACAGCTACTACGTCGACCCCTGGCTCTACAACTGCAAGGCGGACGACGACCAGAAGGCGCTGGTGGAGGCCATCGGCCGGGCCACCAAGTACTCCGAGCGCAAGGGCACGCTGCACGTGGCCTCCGCCGGCAACTCCAACCACGACCTGGCCGGCGAGTCGATCCTCGACGACACCAGCCCGAACGACACCACCCCGGTGCCGCGCACCATCGACCCGAGCGTCTGCTTCGACCTGCCCACCCAGCTCCCGGGCGTGGTCACGGTGTCGGCGACCGGTGACAAGGGCCTGCGCTCGTACTACTCCAGCTACGGCCTCGGAGTCGTCGACGTCGCCGCCCCCGGTGGCGACAAGTGGCAGATCCCGGCCACCCCGGACGCCAACGGCCGCGTGCTGTCGACGGTCCCGGGCGGCGGCTACGGCTACAAGCAGGGCACCTCGATGGCCGCCCCGCACGTCGCCGGTGTCGCGGCGCTCCTCAAGAGCGCCCACCCGTACGCCACGCCCGCGATGATCCAGGCGATGCTCAAGTTCCAGGCCACCAAGGCCGACTGCCCGTCGCAGATCTACAACGCCGCGGGCACCCTGGTCGACGCCACCACCTGCGAGAGCGGCTGGGGCCAGACGGGGTACTACGGTCACGGCGTGGTCGACGCGCTGAAGGCCGTCAAGTAACCGGCGGAATCCGCTGACACGCTGAGACACAGAAGGGCCGGGCGGGGAACATCCCGCCCGGCCCTTCCTCGCGTTCCGGCGCTGCCGGGTCGCCACGGTGCTGCGGCCCCTGTGGCCCCGTGGCCCTACGGCCCTTCCGTCAGGGCTTGATCATGACCTTCAGCGCGCTGCGGTCGTCCATCGCCCGGTAGCCCTCCGGCACCTCGTCCAGGGTGACGGCCCGGTCGAAGACCGGCGACGGGTCGATCGCGCCGCTGAGCACGTCCGCGAGCAGCTCGGGGATGTACGCGCGGACCGGCGCGACCCCGCCGCGCAGGGTGAGGTTGCGGTCGAACATGACCCCGAGGTCGAGGCCGGTGCCGCTGCCGTGCGGGACGCCGACGTAGCCGATGGCCCCGCCGTCGCGGGCGATGTTCACGGCGGTGCGCATGGACTGCTCCGTGCCGACCGCCTCGATGACCGAGTGGGCGCCCTGGCCGCCGGTGAGCTCGCGCACGGCCGCCTCGGCGGCCTCGCCGCGCTCGGCGACCACGTCGGTGGCCCCGAAGAGCTTGGCGATGTCCGTACGGACGGCGTGCCGGCCCAGTGCGATGATCCGGTCGGCGCCCAGGCGCTTGGCCGCGAGGACCCCGCACAGGCCGACCGCGCCGTCGCCGACGACGGCGACCGTGGAGCCCTTGCGGACCCCCGCGCCGAGCGCGGCGTGGTGGCCGGTCCCCATGACGTCGGACAGCGCGAGCAGCGCGGTCAGCAGGTGGTCGTCGGAGGCGGCGTCGGCGGGCAGCTTCACCAGCGTGCCGTCGGCGTGCGGGACCCGGACGGCCTCGCCCTGGCCGCCGTCGTGGCCGACCGAGCCCCAGAAGCCGCCGTGCTCGCAGGAGGTGTAGAGCCCCTCGGAGCAGTAGGCGCAGGTGCCGTCGGACCACATGAAGGGGGCGACGACGAGGTCTCCGGCGCGCAGGCCGGAGACGGCGGAGCCGGTCTCCTCGACGACGCCGAGGAACTCGTGGCCGATCCGCTGGCCCGGCTGGCGCTTGGCCTCGCCGCGGTAGGCCCACAGGTCGCTGCCGCAGATGCAGGCACGCAGGACGCGGACGACGGCGTCCTCGGGGCGCTGGATCGCAGCGTCGGGCACCTCCTCCACGCGGATGTCGTGCGGGGCGTGGATGACGGTGGCGCGCATGGTGGTGCAATCCTCCGGCTAGGAAATGGTTGAGCCCTGTAGGGCCTCCCTACCGTACGCCCGCTGCGCCGCGAGTGCTCCCGTGGCCAGCAGGTACTGGGCCGCCACGTAGGTGGCCATGACCCAGAAGTCCGGACGGGGCAGCTGGGGCCACTCGGCGACCCCGGTGGCGATGAGCGTGTCGGAGAGCAGGAACAGGGCCCCGCCGAGCCCGGCCCGCCGTCCCAGGGCGCTGGAGCGGTAGGCCATGGCGGTCAGCAGCAGGCTGTACCCGGCGACCGGGATGCGCAGCTCCGCGGGCAGGTCGCCCCAGAGCAGGGTGACGGTGGACAGCAGCGCGGCGGCGTACGCGGCCCCGAGCAGGGGGCCCGTACGGCGGCGGCCGAAGAGCGCGAGATAGCAGACGTGCCCGGCGGCGAAGGAGCCCATGCCGATCAGGAAGGCCACATCGGCGTCGAAGAGCAGGGCCAGGTCCCCGCCCCAGCCGAACAGCAGGGCCGCGATCAGCAGCTTGGGGGCGCGCAGGGTGATCACGTAGGCGACGAGCAGCGGCATCAGCAGCGGCTTGGCGATGAGGTGCCCGGTGTGCCAGCCCGCCAGCAGCGACCCGAGGTCCAGGGCGGTGGCGGCGGCGAAGGCGACGAGCAGCGCCTTCGTGGCGAAGCCGGAGCCCGGGGGGATGGCGGGGCGCGCCCAGGCGGGCGTACGGGACCCCGCGCGCTCGGTGGATCCGGTGGCGCTCACGCGGCGTGCTCCGGGGCGGGGGCGGGCGCGGGCGCCTCGGCCGGGGCGGTCTGCGCCGTCTGCGCGGGCTGCCAGCCGGGGCCGCGGAAGACGCGTCCGGCGCGCTCGCGCCAGGTGGTGGCCCCGCGGACGTCGCGGGCGATGGAGGCGTACTCGTGGGTGGCGACGCGCAGCGGGTTGTAGGTGCCGATGTTCTTGGTGAGGCCGAAGACGGGCTTGTCGGTCTCACCGACCCAGGAGCCGAACATCCGGTCCCAGACGATCAGGATGCCGCCGAAGTTCCGGTCCAGGTAGCCGCCTTGGGAGGCGTGGTGGACGCGGTGGTGGGAGGGGGAGTTGAAGACGTACTCGATCGGCCGGGGCAGTTTGTCGATGCGCTCGGTGTGGATCCAGAACTGGTAGACGAGGTTGACCGAGTAGCAGAAGGCGATGGCGGCCGGGTGCACGCCCAGCGCGATCATCGGGAGGTAGAACGGCCAGGAGGTGGCGCTGGTCCAGGGCTGGCGCAGGGCGGTGGTGAGGTTGAACTTGCGGCTGCTGTGGTGGACGACGTGGCAGGCCCACAGGATCCGGATGACGTGGTGGCCTCGGTGCTGCCAGTAGTAGAGGAAGTCCTGGGCGAGCAGCATCAGCGGGATGGTCCACCACAGGACGGGGACGCGCAGCGGGGTGAGCTCGTAGACGGCGGTGTAGATCGCGACGATCGGGATCTTCCAGAGGAAGTCGAAGCCGAGGCTGCCGATCCCCATGCCGAGGCTGGTGACGGCGTCCTTGGTCTCGTATCCGGCGGCGTCCTCGTCGGGATGGATGCGGTAGCTCACCAGCTCGATGACGGTGAGCAGGACAAAGGCGGGTATGGACCACAGCACGACATCGGGCAGGTTCGGCATGTCCGCACCATAGAGGCGGGTTCGGGGGCTCGGCTAGTGGTTGTTACCGATCGGTATCCATCGGTGTTACCGACGGTTCACGAGATGCTTCCGGGTGCGGGTGTCCGGGCAAGGGGAGGGCATGGGGATGACTGACTCAGGGGCGGGCTTCGGGGCCGCGGCCTTAAGGACGGCCGAGGCGGTGGCACTGGCCCTGGCGAAGTCCCGGCCGGGCCCGGCGCGCCGGCTCAGGCCGGCGAAACCGGGCGATCCCGCGGTACGGCGCCTCGCGCACGAGCTGGCGGGCCGGCTGACCGGGGCGGCCCCGGAACTCGCCGAGCCCGACCGACTGGCGGCGGTGACCGCCCTCGGCGAGGTGTTCGCCGCGCTGGGCCCGAGGGAGGCCCGCGCCCTCTTCTCGGCGGACCCCGGCCCGGGCCCCCTGGACGATCCCCCGGCGGACGCCTCCTTGAGCCCCGCGGCGGCGACGGCCTACCGGGAGCTGTTCGCCCTGTGCCGCGCGGCGGGCGGAACGGGCCCGCAGGACCCGGCCGGCGGGAGCGGGGGCGGGAGCGCCGGAAGCGGGAGCGCGGCCGACCGGGCGGCGCGGTTCGAGGAGGAGTACGCGCACCACGTGGCCCGGGCCCAGGCGCGGGTCCAGCTGTTCGGGCTGACCTTCAGCCAGGACCGCCAGGACTGGCCCCTGGACCTCGCCTACATCAGCCTCGCCGTCAGCGGCGCGCAGCTCCTGGAAGAGCCCGGCCCGCAGACCCCGGTCAAGGCCGAGGTGGCCCTGAACTCCGCGGAGCGGGTCCTGCTGCGCGGCCCGGCCGGCTCGGGCAAGAGCACCCTCGTCCAGTGGCTGGCCCTGAACGCCGCCCGCAGCAGTTTCGGCCCCCAGCTGCGCGACTGGAACGCCCTGATCCCCTTCGTCCTGCCGCTGCGCTCCTTCAACTCCCCCGCCGGGCTCCCCCGGCCCGGGGACTGGCTGACCGCGACCGGGGTCCCGCTGACGGCCCCGGAGGGCTGGGTCGAGCAGCTCCTCTCCGCCGGGCGGGCGCTGGTGCTGGTCGACGGGGTCGACGAGGTGCCGCCGCGGCTGCGCAGCCGGACCGAGTCCTGGCTCCGGGAGCTGCTCACCGCGTACCCGGCGGCCCGCTTCGTGGTCACCACCCGCCCCTCGGCCGTACCGGAGGACTGGCTCACCGCCCAGGGCTTCTCCTCGCTGGCCCTGCTGCCGATGGAACGCGACGACGTCGGCGCCTTCATCACGCACTGGCACGACTCCGCCCGCGCGGAAGCCGACGGCGAGGGCGCCGGCCGGGAGCGCGAGCTGCTCGACCGGTACGAGAAGGCGCTCCTCCAGGCCGTCGCCACCCGCCGGGACCTGGGCCGGCTCGCGACGAACCCCCTGATGTGCGCGCTGCTGTGCGCCCTGAACCGGGACCGCCGGATGCACCTGCCCCGGGCCCGCAAGGAGCTCTACGACGCGGCGCTCGACATGCTCCTGATCCGCCGCGACAGCGAACGGGACATCTCCGGGGTCGAGGGCGTCTACCTCAGCCGGGACGAGCAGACCCTGCTGCTCCAGCGGCTCGCCTACTGGCTGATCCGCAACGGGCAGGTGGAGGCCTCCGCCGAGGAGGCGATCCGGATGATCGCCGAATCGCTCGACGCCATGCCGCAGGTCAAGGCGCAGGGCAGCGCGCAGACGGTGTTCCGGCACCTGCTGATCCGCAGCGGGCTGCTCCGGGAGCCGGTACCGGGCTCGGTGCTGTTCGTCCACCGCACCTTCCAGGACTACCTCGGCGCCAAGGCGGCCGTGGAGGCACGGGACTTCGGCGTCCTGGTGCGCAACGCCCACGAGGACACCTGGGACAACGTGGTCCGGATGGCCGTGGGGCACGCCCGCCCGGACGAACGCGCATCGCTGCTGCGGCAGTTGCTGCACCGCGCCGACCAGGTGGAAGCCGACCGCAGCCGCCTGGTGCTGCTCGCGGCCGCCTGTCTGGAGCACGCGCCGGAGCTGGACCCGGAGGTCTGGCGCGAGGTGGAGGCGCGTACGGCCCGGCTGCTGCCGCCGCGTTCCCCGAGCCAGGCCGGGGAGCTGGCCAAGGCGGGCGAGCTGGTCCTGGAGCTGCTGCCGGAGCCGGCCGGGCTCACCGAGGACGAGGCCGCCGCGACGATCCGTACCGCGGCGCTGGTCGGCGGCGACCGGGCCCTGCAGGTGATCGCGGGCTTCCGGACCGACGACCGGTACGAGGTGGGGCGCGAACTGTCCGACGCCTGGGGGCGGTTCCCCGTGGACGCCTACGTGGACACGGTGCTCGCCGACGCCCCCATGCGCGCGGCCCACCTGCACGTGCGCACCGCCGGACAGCTGCGGGCCCTGGACCGGCTCCCGCACGTCAACCGCCTGCACGTCACCTGGGACGGGCCGGTGCCGCGGGAGATCTCCGGGCGGCGGGACCTGGAGTCGCTGATCCTGCACCGCAACGCACGGCTGTCCGACCTGTCCCCGCTGGCCGGCCGGTCGCAGCTGCGGCACCTGGGCGTCCTGGACTGCCCGAAGGTCACCGGGATCGAGGTGGTGTCCGAACTGCGGGCGGACAGCCTCGCCTTCGGGTACCTGCGGGACGACCTCTCGCTGGCCCCGCTGGCGGGAGCGGCCGGTCTGCGCTCGCTCGTCATCGGCTTCGAGCCGGAGCAGCGGCGGATCGGGGACGTGCCCGCCGCGGACTCGCTGACCGCGCTGCACCTGTGGCAGGGCGCCCGCCGGATGACCCTCGACGGGATCGAGCGGTGGCCGCTGGTGGAGAAGCTGACGGTCGCCGGGAGCGGCCAGTACCGGCAGCTGGTGCGCTCGCTGCCGCTCAGGGGGCTGACAGCCCTGCAGATCCGGCACGCCGCGCCCATTTCGGCCGGGGCGCTCCTGCCGTACGAACGCCTCGGCCGGCTCGTGCTGATCCGGTGCGCGCTGGAGGGCACCCTGGAGGCGCTGCGCGATGTCCCGGCGCTGCGCCGGCTGGTGCTGAGCGAGTGCCTGGGGACCGTGGACCTGTCCCCGCTCGCCCCCTTGGCGGAGCTGGTGATCGAGCTGCGCCGGGGCACGCACGTCACCGGGGCGGAGCTGATCCCGCCGGAGCGGCTCGTCCGCAGGGACTGAACCGCTCCGGCGGGACCGGGGAGCCCGGGGGGCCGGCCGGAGCGCCGGCAGCACCCGTGGCGCCCGGGGCCGCCGGGTCAGGCGGCCGCGTGGCTACGGGGCGTCTGCGCGATGCCCGTCACCAGACCCGGACCGAGCCCCCGCGGGCGAAGGCCGGGCTGGTGGCTCCCGCCGGAACCTCCGTCAGGGGCTGCGCCACCTCCGAGACGAGGGGGCCGTGCTTGGCGGCCACCGCGTCGAGGAGGGCGAGGTCGAAGCCGTACACCCGGGCGGCGTTGCCGCCGACCATGGCGGCGACCTCCTCGCGGGGCAGGCCCGCGTAGGCGATGCGCAGGCCTTCGCGGGAGTAGGGCGTGGTGCCCTCGTCGTGGGGGTAGTCGCTGCCCCACATGATCTTGTCGAGGCCGATCCGGTCCCGCAGCGGGACCTCGTGGGGGCGCATGAAGCTCGCTCCCACGAAGCAGTTCTCCCGCCAGACCTCGCTCGGCCCCTTGCCCATGGACTCCGCCAGCCCGGCCCCGAACTTGGCCTCGGCGGTGGCCGAGGCCGCCACCAGGCGGCCGTGGTAGTAGTCCAGCATCTCGATCACGCCCGGTATCCAGCCGGAGCCCTGCTCCGTGAGGACCAGTTTCAGCCCGGGGTTGCGGCGGAAGGCCCCGCCGAAGATGAGGTGCCACAGGGCCCGGTGGGAGAACCAGGTGGTCTCCACCATGAAGACGGCCCGCGCCGCCGGCTCGTCGCCCAGCGGCGGCGAGGCGGATCCGCCGTGGTGGTTGACCGGGACGTCCAGCTCGTCGCAGACGGCCCAGATCGGGTCGTAGGCCTGCGAGTAGAGCTCGGGAACGGTGGAGCCGGGCGAGACGCCGGGCAGCAGGATGCCGCCCGTCAGGCCCGCGTTGCGGGTGCGGCGGATCTCCGCGACCGCCGCGTCCACGTCGTTGAGCAGGATCTGGACCACGCCCGCCCGGCGGCCCGGCGCGTCCGCGCAGAAGTCCGCCAGCCACCGGTTGTGGGCCTGCAGCCCGGCCCAGCGCATCTCGTACTCGGCCGCCGTCGGGGGCTGGGCCATCAGCGAGGCCTTGGGGAAGAACGGCGGGATGGTGTTCGGGAAGAGCACCTCCGCGACGATCCCGTCGGCTTCGAGTTCGGTCAGGCGCCGCTGGGAGTTCCAGTTGCGGTCGGCCGTGTCCGCGAGGAGGTCCTCGTACGGGTTGACGTAGGTCGCGGCCCAGGCGTCGAACTCCTCGTGGTGGCGCTTCTCCAGGTACGGCTTGTAGTCCAGCAGGTCGGCGCCCGCGTGGCAGTCGGCGGAGATGACCGTGTAGCGGTCCTCGGAGCTCATGAGTTCACCCCCAGGACGGGGAAGTCGTTGTCGGTCAGCCAGTGCCGGCCCACGTCGCGCGAGCGCGACCAGGAGGCTTCGACGGCCGCCTGGTCCGCGCTCTGGCCGAGCTCGGCGGGGGTGGGGCCGATGCGGCGGGCGATCGGCGCGAGCTTCTCGGTGTCGAAGCCGAAGACGTCCGCCGCGGCCAGGCCCAGCATCCGGCGGGTCTCCTCGACGGGGATGTCGTGGAAGGTGTTCTTCAGCCAGTTCCGGGTGTTCGGCCAGGTCCCCTCGGGGTGCGGGAAGTCCGAGCCCCACAGGATGTTGTCCACGCCGATCTCGTAGCGCTGGGCGAGCTCGCGCCGCTTGGTGTTGGTGGCGCAGATGAACACCTGCCGGTCGAGGTACTCGCTCGGCGGCCGCTTCAGCTCCTCGAACGGCGAGAGCTTCTTGCCGCCGTGCGCGCCGAGGTAGAGCCGGTCCATGAACCAGAGCTGGTTCGGCAGCCACCAGCAGCCCGACTCGGCGACCCCGAACTTCAGCCCCGGGTGCCGCTCGAAGACCCCGGACCAGAGCAGGAACCACAGCGGGCGGGCCGGCCACCAGGTGACCTCGGAGACGAAGATGCCCAGGTGGTCGCCGTACTCGTGGCGCGGCGAGGAGCCCGAGTGGGTGACGATCGGCATCTGCGTCTCGGCCGCGGCCGCCCACACCGGGTCGTAACGCCGGTCGTGGTAGGGGGCCTTGTCCACCCACATGGCCGGGATCATCAGGGCGCCGAGCCCGGATGCCTTGGCGCGGTATATCTCGGCGACGACCTTGTCCGGTTCGCCGGTGATGGGCAGCAGGGCGACCCCGCAGTGCCGTTCGGGGTTCTCCGAGACGAACTCGGCGAGCCAGCGGTTGTGCGCCTGGGCTCCGGCCATGCCGAGCTCGGGGTCCTGGTCGCCGGAGAGGCCGAGGCCCACCCCGAAGGGGGCGGCGGTCTGGCTGTCCACGGCGTCGGCGTCGGGGAAGACGACTTCGGCGGCCACGCCGTCGCCGTCGAGTTCCTTCAGCCGCTGGGTGACGTCCCAGCCGCCCTTGAGGCCTTCCTCGTGGTCGTGGAACCACTTCTCGGCGAAGGCCTCGTTGCGCACGCCCAGCTTGGTGGCCTCGGCGCGGCGGGCGTCGCGTTCGCCGAGGAACTCGTCGAACTGCGGGTGGAAGGCGCTGTCCAGGTAGGGGCGGTACTGCTCGGTGGGCAGCCCCGCGTGGCAGTCGGAGGAGATGATCAGGTACGGGTCTTCGTACGCACTCACGATTGAGGCTCCTCAGTCGAGGATGAAGCTTTCCAGGTAGGCGGGGTTGGCGCGGTCGAGCATCGACTGCGACCGGGCGCGGATCTGCCGGTCGCTGTGCTCGCTGTCGGGCAGCATCCAGAAGCGGTCGGCGCGGATCCCGTCCACGACGTGGTCGGCGACGTCCTCGACCGGGGTGAAGTTCACCTCGTGGCCCGCCTGCTTCATGGCGGTCTCGTACTGGTCGAGGCTGCGGTACGGGGACTTGCGCGGGCGTTCCTTGGCGTAGCGGTCGGGCCGGTTGCGGTGCGACTCCCACAGGCCGGTGCGCAGCATGTGCGGTCCGGGGAAGAGCACGGAGGCGCCGATGGCCGCGCCCTCCGCCTTGAGGTGGGCGTAGAGCGACTCGGTCATGGTGACCACGGCCGCCTTGGTGACCGCGTAGACGGAGGCGGTGGGCAGCGGGGCGATGCCGCCGTCGCCGGAGGAGGTGTTGACGATGTGCCCGGGGCCGCCGCCCGCGATCATGCGGGGGACGAAGGCCTGGATGCCGTGGAAGACGCCCCAGACGTTGACGGAGAAGGCCCATTTCCAGTCGTTGGGCTCGTGCTCCCACATGCGGCCCTCGGCGCCCGAGCCGACGCCCGCGTTGTTGCAGAGCACGTGCACGGCGCCGAAGGTCTCGTACGCGGCGTCCGCGAGGGAGATCACGGAGTCGCGGTCGCTGACGTCGACGAGCTTGGCGAGCACCTCGGCGCCGTCGGCGGCGAGTTCGTCGGCGGCCTTGCGCAGGGCGCCCTCCTCCACGTCGGCGAGGACCACCTTCAGCCCCTCGGCGGCGAAGCGGCGGGCCATGGCGAGGCCGATGCCGCTGGCGGCTCCGGTGACCACGGCCACCTGTCCCGGTTCCAGTCGCATCAGACGCTCCCCTCGGGCGGTCCGTCGAGGATCTGCATCGGGTCGTCGTAGCGCTGGTGGATGTACGGGAGCAGGGCCTGGGCGCTGACCCGCTCGACGACCTTGCCCCGCTGGTCGGTGGTCTTCTCGCCGATGGTGAGCTCGACGAGGCGGCGTACGGGGAGGTCGGCGATGGGGTCGAACATCGACTCGCGGAGCACCACGTCGCCGGTGATGTGCTCCAGCTTGCGGACCTTCTCGTTGCGGGTGCAGTGCACCAGCACCGGATCGGCATCGAAGCCCGAACCGTCCACCGCGGGAAGGAACTTGAAGTAGAAGTCGGTCTTCACGGTGGGCTCGGGCAGCGGCAGCTCGCGGTCCACCGCGCCGCGCACCTCCACGAAGGCGATCCCGTGCCGGGCGAGCGAGGCGCTGACGACCAGGCCGTCGCGCTCGACGGTGATCTCGCCGAGCTTCTTCGGCTCGCCGAAGACCTCGCGGCCTCCGATCAGGGCGCGCTCCATGCTCATCGGCATGACCAGCGGGTACCAGCCCTCGACCCCGTCGTGCTGGGCGGCGACGGCCACCGAGCCGGCGCCGAGCGGGTAGCCGGGCAGGTCCACCTTGCTGATGTTGGCCCGCACCAGGGGCCGCTCCGTGGGCTTCAGCGGCGGCGGGAGCACCGCCGCCACCACGTCCGGGTCGGTCTCCCAGACGGCCACCACACCGGTGGACCAGATGTCGGGGAGCTTGGAACTCTTCTCGCGCGAAGCGGCGATCTCGGCCTCGGTGCGCGCTCCGTACCGTACGCGTGCCATCTATCGCACCATCCTTCGTCTAGGACGCAGTCGGTTCTGAGGCAGTCGGTTCTGACGCAATCGGTTCTGTAACACAGTTACACCGCCACCGATGAAGGGTAAAGACCCTTGCACGTAACCAATCTGACGGATCGACAGAAAGCTGGGACGGACACGATGGCCAGAACCACGCTGACCCGCGCGGAGGTACTGGACGCCGCCGCGTCCCTGGTCAAACAGCACGGCCCGGCCGCCCTCACCATGCGCAAGCTCGCCGCCGAGCTGGGCACCGCGGTGACCTCCATCTACTGGCACGTCGGCAACCGCGAATCACTGCTCGACGCCCTCGTGGAGCGGACCGTGGAGGAGGTGGGCGCCATCCGGCCGACCGGCCGCACCCCGGGCGACCGCATCCTCTCGGTGGCCCGGATCCTGCGCCGCGAGCTGCGCGAGCGCCCGCACCTGATCGCGATGGTCCACGAACGCGGCCTCACCGACCGGATGTTCCTCCCCGCCCAGCAGGCCCTGGTCCACGAGGTGCACGCGGCCGGCCTGCGCGGGGCCCGGGCCGCGGACGCGGTGCGCGCGATCCAGTTCCAGATCATCGGCTTCGTCCTGGTCGAGCGCAATCGTGAACGCTCCCCCGCCCAGTCCCCCGCCGAGAGCGAGCTCTGGGATCCGGCCGACGCCCCGCACGACCCGCCGCTGGCCCGCGCGCTGGCCCGGCCGGTGGATCCGGAACGGCTGTTCCTGCTGACCGTACGGGCGCTGGTGCGGGCCCTGTTGGCGCCCTCCGCCCCGCCGCGTTAAATCACTTTGCGGCGCTCCCCGCCCGTGGTTGTATCTGCTGCGCGGGGGCGGCTCCGCGACGTGCTTCCTTCTCATCCTCCTTCGAAAACCCGTAGCGCGTCCCCTCTCCGCCCCCGCCCACTTCTTCTCCCCGTTCCGGAGGAATCCCCCCTTTGCCCGAGCTGTCGACCGTCCTGCTGCGCCGTCTGCACACCGTCTACGTCGACCAGGCCGGGCCCCGCCCGGGCGATCCGCCGACAGCCGAGGGGCTCACGGCCCTGGAGGCCGAACTGCTCGACCGGGGCTTCGCCCTAACGGCTCCCCTGCGTTCGGCGCTCGCCTGGCTCGGACCCGCCGGACTCGCCGCCGCCGGCGCGCAGCTGATCGGGGACATCGACGTCCTGCTGGGGGCCGACCGCACCCACATGCCGCTGTTCCGCACCTTCCCCGCCTCGGTGCCGGACGATACGTACGCCCTGTGGGTCGACCGCGTCCTGACCCTCCTGCTGCAGTGGCCGGACCAGCCCTGCGTACTGTGCGCGACCGTAGGCAGCGTCCACCCCGTCGCGCCGTGCGCCCACCTCGTGTGCCGCACCTGCTGGGACGGCGCCGAATACGCCGGCTGCCCGATCTGCCACCGGCGGATCGACCCCGCGGACCCCTTCATGCGGCCCTCCCCGCGGCCGCCCGCCGAAGTACCCGCGGGCGGCGGCCCGCTGCGGCTGCTGAGCTTCTCCGCGGACCGCGCGGCCGACTCCGTCACCGCCCTCGGAAAGCTGCTCGCCCGCCGCACTCCCCTCTCCCCGCAGGACACCGAGGAGACCCGGGTGCTCCTCGCCCACGCACCGGCCGACCTCGGCTGGCTCCCGGAGTCGATTCCCGTGCGGGAGACCAAGGCGCTGGTGCTGGGCACCCTGCTGCGCGAGCGCCGCACGCGGGAGGCCGTACGGGCCCTGCTCCCCGGGTGGCTCACCACCGCCACCGACGTACTGCGGCTGCTCGCCGTGTGGTCGGGGGGCGAGGCCAACCTGCTGGAACCACCGCGCGTGCGCTCCCTGCCGCGCCCGCTGCGGCGCGAACTGCTCGCGGTCCTGGACGGGCTCGACCCGGCGGTGCTCGTCGAGGACGTGCTGCGCCACCCCGACCCCTGGAAGCGCGCCTGCGAGATCCTGCACCCCTTCGAGCGGTACGCGCACCACCCGCGCGCCGCGCTCGCCTTCGCCGTGCTGCGCGGGACCGACACCACCGGCACCGCGCTGGGCGCCGCCCTCCTCGCCTCGGCCGCCGCGTACCCGCAGGCCGTACGGGTCGACGGCGCCCGCATCCGGGCGGCCACCTGGAAGGGCCGCGCGGAAGAGGCCCTGCGCGGCGGGGATCCGGACCGCGCGCTCGCCGTACTGGCCGAGCGGCCCGGCGAACTCGTCCGGCGCCTCGACCACCTTCTGCGGCTCTACGCGGCCGACACCCTGCCCCCGCAGGTCGCCGAGGTGCTGGAGCGTCGGCTCCCGAAGGCCGGGCCCGGGCCGGTGCTGTCCGCGCTGGGAAGGCTCCGCATCCGCCATCTGCCGGGCACCCGGCGGGTGTTCTTCCCGCGCGGACAGGTCGCGCACTCGTTCACCCGGGACGAGGACCGGGCCCCGCTGGCCGAGGCGGTGACCCGTTCGGTCTCCGGGCTGTTCGAGGGCGAGGTGCTGCGCCGGCTGGCCGCGGCCGAGCCGTACGACCTGGCGGTGCTCGACTCGCGCCTCGCCCACCTGCACGTACCCGCCACCGAGCGGGCGGCGGCCAAGGCCCTGGTCACCGTGCCCAAGGGCAGCTTCCAGGCCCTGCCGGACGGCGAGGTGCTGCGCATGTTCCTGCACTGGATGGAGCCGCCGAAGAAGACGGTGGACCTGGACCTGTCGGTGGTGCTGTTCGATGCCGACTGGAACTACGCGGGCGTGTGCGACTTCACGCACCTCGTCTACGGGGACCGGGCCGTCGTCCACTCCGGGGACCTCACCTCGGCGCCCGCGCCCGCCGGTGCCAGCGAGTACGTGGACATCGACCTGGACCCGCTCGCCGACGCCGGTGTCCGCTTCGCCATGCCCGTGGTCTTCGCCTACAACAACATCCCCTTCGAGCTGCTGCCCGACGCCTTCGCCGGGTTCATGGCCCTGCCCTCCCGCGCCGGCCGCTCCTCCCGTTACGACCCGCGGACCGTGCGCCAGCGCTACGACCTGGTCGGCAATTCCCGGATCCACGTACCGCTGATCGTCGACCTCGAACGGCGCGGCTTCCTGTGGACCGATGTCCACCTCCCGGACGACGAGGGCTACCACAGCGTGGGGGCGCACCAGGAGGACCTGGCCAGGATCGGCCGCGACCTCTTCCAGTACTTCTCCACCGGGCGCACCACCCTGTGGGAGCTGGCGGGCTGGCACGCGGCCGCGCGCTGCCGCGAGGTCCTCGTCCTGCGCCGCACGCCCCGGCCGAGCGATCCCGACGAACTGTGGACCTACCGTCGGCGGACGGACGAGGACGCCGCCGCCTTCGCCGGCCGGCTGGTCGGCCTGCGCGACCCCGACGCCCGGCTGCCCTCCGCCGGGGTCGATGCCCTCGCGGGCACCGCGGCTTCGGGCCGTTCCGCGTTCCTCGCCCTGACGGACGGAGACGTCGCGCCGGCCGGAGCGCGCGGCAGCGTATACCGGCTGCTGCCGGGGCCCGTTGACGGCTGCGGACTCGAACGGCTCTCGGCGGGGGACCTCGTCGCCGCTCTGGGCTGACGGGCCCGAAGGCCCGGCCCGAAGGGTCCCGAGGACCGGCCGGAAGGCCCGGAGATGCCGCTCGGGACACGACTGTCCGTCGGGGCCGATATCCTCTGTGACCATGCTCGCCGACCGTACGACCGCAGAGACGATGTGGCCGACCGCGTACCCAGAGGGGTACGCGGTCGTCGACGTGGAGACCACCGGGCTCGCTCGCGACGACCGGATAATCTCCGCCGCCGTCTACCGGCTCGACGCTCAGGGCAATGTCGAGGACCACTGGTACACGCTGGTCAACCCGCTCCGGGACCCCGGGCCCGTGTGGATCCACGGTCTGACCAGCGACATGCTCCAGGACGCGCCGCTCTTCAAGGACATCGCCGAGGAGTTCGCGGGCCGGCTCGCCGACCGGGTGCTGGTCGCGCACAACGCGATCTTCGACTGGCAGATGATCGCCCGCGAGTACGCGCGGGCCGAGGCCACCGCTCCGGTGCGCCAGCGGCTGTGCACCATCGCCCTGTCGAAGGAACTGAACCTCCCGCTGCCCAACCACAAGCTGGAGTCGCTCGCCGCGCACTTCGGGGTGGTCCAGCAGCGCGCCCACCACGCGCTCGACGACGCCCGGGTCCTCGCGGAGGCCTTCCGTCCGTCCCTGCACGCGGCCGCGCGGGACAACGTACGGCTGCCCCTGCTGGAATGCCGGCCGCTGACGGAGTGGTCGGACACCCCGGCCGCCCCGCGCGTCGGGTACCAGGCCTCGTACGGAGCCGGCTCCAGCTGGCGGGCCTCGCGCAAGCGGCCGCCGTGCCCGTACCCGAACCCGGGCCGGTGGGCGGACGGCACGCCGCTCAAGCAGGGCATGCGGATCGCGTTCTCCGGCGACACCTCGGTGGACCGGGAGCTGCTGGAGGACCGCGCGGTGGAGGCGGGCCTGCACATCGCGACGAGCCTGTCCCGGCTCACCAGCCTGCTCGTGACGAACGACCCGGACTCCTCGACCTCCAAGACGGTGAAGGCGAAGTCCTTCGGAACCCCCGTCGTCGACGAGGCGGCCTTCACCCAGCTGCTGCGGGACGTGGCTCCGGCGCAGGACTGACCTCACGGGACCGACCACTCGGGACCGGCCACACGGGACCGGCCCAGGGGATGTCCGGGGGCCGCCCGTTGGGCCGGCCGGGTGCACGCTCGGCGACTCACCCCGGTGGATCTTGTTCCGGCGGTCCGCCCTGCGCAGCATGCCGCGCATGGCACGTTGCGAAGTCTGCGGGAACGATTACGGCATGTCCTTCGAAGTACACGCACAGGGTGCTGTGCACGTCTTCGACTGCTTCTCCTGCGCCATTCACCGCATGGCGCCCATCTGCGAGCACTGCCGGGTCCAGATCATCGGGCAGGGCGTCGAGGTCGAGGGACAGTGGTTCTGCGGAGGGCACTGCGCCCGCGCGGAGGGGAAGGTGGGCATCACCGACCGCGTCTGACTCCCGTCCCGTCCTCCCCTGTCTCCCCCTGCTCCCCCTCCGCCACGACCCCGGACGGCCACCCGGCCGCCGGGGTCCCCATCGCTGGGGGTACCGTCGTGGGCGTGTACCGCTTTGTGCTGACCCGGCAGTGGGTGTGCCTCACCCTCATCGCCCTCGCCCTGATCCCCGCGACGATCAGGCTGGGGTTCTGGCAGTTCCACCGCCATGAGCACCGGGTCGCGCAGAACGAGCTGATCGACGCGAACCTGCGGGCGAAGCCCGTCCCCATGACCGAGGTCACCTCCCCCGGCCACGTGGTCCCGCGCGCCGACTACTGGCGCGCCGTGACCGCCACCGGTACGTACGACCCCGCGCACGAGGTCGTCGTGCGCATGCGCACCGACAACGACGACAAGGTCGGCTTCCACGTCCTGACCCCGCTGGTCCTGGAAGACGGCCGGGTCGTGCTCGTCAACCGCGGCTGGGTCGCGGGCGGCGACGACCCGCGCGCCTACCCGCCGGTGCCGGCCGCGCCCACCGGCGAAGTGACGGTCACCGGGCGGCTGAAGGCCGACGAGACCAGCGGCGGCAGCGGCATCAAGGACCGCAAGGGCCTGCCGGACCGCCAGGTGATGCTGATCAACAGCGCCCGGCAGGCGCAGTACCTGGGCAAGCCCGTCCTCGGCGGCTACCTGGAACTCACCGCCCCGGTCCCGGCCGGCGGCGAACCCGAGGTGGTCGCCGAGCCCGACCACGACTCGATCGGGCCGCACATGGCGTACGCCGTGCAGTGGTGGCTGTTCACCCTGGCGGTGCCGGTGGGCTGGATCGTGCTCGTACGGCGCGAGAAGCGCGACCGCGAGGCGGCGGCCGCAGCCTCGGCCGAGGCTTCCGAGCGGGAGCCGGTGGCGACCGCGTAGCGTGTCGGCATGGATCTTGGACTGAAGGACCGTGTCTACGTCGTCACCGGCGCCACCAGGGGCCTCGGCTACGCTTCCGCCCGCGAACTGACCGCCGACGGCGCCAAGGTGGTGCTGACCGGCCGGGACGCGGGGCGCGCCGAGGCCGCCGCCAAGGCGCTGGGCTCGAACGCGGTCGGCGTGGCCGCCGACAACTCCGACCCCGGGGCCGCCTCCCGGCTCGTCGCCGCGGCCCGGGAGCACTTCGGCCGCCTCGACGGCATCCTCATCAGCGTCGGCGGCCCGGCGCCCGGTTCGGCGGCGGACAACACCGACGAGCAGTGGGCGGCCGCCTTCGAGTCGGTCTTCCTCGGCGCGGTCCGCCTCGCGCGGGCGGCGGCCGCCGAACTCTCCGACGGCGGGGTCATCGGCTTCGTCCTGTCGGGCTCCGTGCACGAGCCGATCCCGGGACTCACCATCTCCAACGGTCTGCGCCCCGGCCTGGCCGGCTTCGCGAAGTCCCTCTCCGTGGAGCTCGGCCCGCGCGGCATCCGGGTGGTCGGCCTGCTGCCCGCCCGCATCGACACCGACCGGGTCCGCGAGCTCGACGCCCTGTCCGGGGACGCGGCCGCCGCCCGGGCCCGCAACGAGTCCGGGATCCCGCTGCGGCGTTACGGCACCGCGGAGGAGTTCGGCCGCTCGGCCGCCTTCCTGCTGTCCCCGGCGGCCTCTTACCTGACCGGCGTCATGCTCCCGGTGGACGGCGGCTCCCGGCACGGCTTCTGAGCCGGCCGCCCCGGCTCCGCCTCACGTCACCCGCCGCGCCCGGCGGGGGGTGACGTGCAGGCGCGCCTCCGTCGGAAGGGCCGGCAGCGCCGCCGAGGCACGGGCCCGGCCGAGCACCGGGCCGGCGAGGGCCGCCAGTACGTCGGCCGGCACCGCGTGCGGCTCCAGCTCCAGGGCGACCCGCAGGGCCGGGGCCCCGCGCCGCCCCCGCAGCGTGACCCGGCACCGGGCCACACCCTCCACGGCCTCCCGGACATCGGCCTCGACGGCCTCCTCCAGCGCCCGCCCGCGCAGCACCGCGAACGCCCCGTCCCCGGTGTCCACGAGCACCTCCGCCAGCCGGGCCCGGCGCAGTTGGGACAGCAGCCACCACAGCGCCAGCAGTACGCAGGCCCCGAGTGCGGCGAGCACCACCCACCAGGGCGCCGGCCAGCCCCGCCCGTGCGGCGCCAGCAGGGGTTCGCGGCGGCCCTGGAACGGCCCGGACGCGGTCAGCACCGACGCCCCCGCCGCCAGCAGGACCAGGCCGAGCAGCGCGAGCAGGACCCGGTTCACCGTCCCGAGGGTCACCGGCGGCTCACCCGTACCTTCGGCCGCACCTCGTGGGCCAGCCCCAGCTCCGCGACGCCGACGGCCAGCACCGCGTCCAGGTCGGCCCGTACGTCGTCCAGTTCGCGGAAGTGGGACACGGCCCGGACCCCGATGCGCGACCGGCCCACGCCGACCCGCGCCGACCGCACCCCGGACACCTCCATGACCCGGTCGCGCAGCACCTGCGCGGCGGCCTTGCGTTCCAGTCCGCCCCGGACCTCCGGATGCGCCGAGCTCATCGGGAGGATCCCGCGCAGGCCCGGGGTGAGGGCGTACAGCAGCAGCGCGGCCCCGGCCGCGGCCAGAACTCCGCCGCCGATCAGCACGCCGGGGTCGGCCGGGGTGTGCCGCTCCAGCGCCCGGGAGAGCTCCTCGCGCCAGCGCATGCCGGGGCGGTGGGCCCGTACCGCCGCCAGGTCGTACAGGAACAGCCCCGCCACTGCGAGGACGGCGAACGCCCCCACCGCGGCCGGGAACCGCCGGGGCGACCGGAAGCGGGCGCTCACCGGACCCGCCGGTCCCGCCCGGTGGCGGGCCGCGCGGGGTGCAGGTGCTCGATGTCCAGGTCCACTTCGGGTACGGCCATCTCCGCGTACTCCTCGACGCGCAGGGCGACCTGACGGCGTACGGCCGCGCACTGGGCGGCGAGGTCGCAGGGGTAGGGGAGCTCCAGGGCCACCCGTACCCGGGCGATGTCGTGGTGGACGGTGACCGTGGCGTGCGGCGGGGCCGCGTCCGGGGCGGGCCGGGTCAGCGCCTCCCGGGCGGCCTGGGCGGCGATCTTCGCCACGACCCGGTCGGCGATCCGGGTGGCCCCGCGCTCGGCGGCGGGCACCCGGGGCGGGGTGGGGCGGGGGGTGCTCATCGGTCCCGGTCACGGTCGCGGTCGCGATCCCGGTCGCGGTCGCGGTCCCCGGGGCGGCCCCGGGGGCGGAAGAAGTCGCCCGGTTCCAGGTCCCCGTCGAGGAACCGGCCCACGACGAAGCCGATGGCGCCGAGGGCGGCCACCAGCAGGAAGGCCCCGAAGCCGCCGAAGTACCCGGCGAACCCCAGTGCCATGCCGGCCACCAGGCCGACGACCGCCATGCTCATGCGGACTCCTCTACTGCAGTCGGGACTCCGGCTCCTCGTCGTCCTCGTCCGGCAGCTTGACGTCGCTGACCGCGATGTTGACCTCGACGACTTCGAGGCCGGTCATCCGCTCCACCGCCGAGACGACGTTCTCACGGACGGCCCGGGCCACGTCCCGGATCGACACGCCGTAATCCACGACGATCTCCAGGTCGAGGGCGGTCTGCACCTCGCCGACCTCCGCCTTCACGCCCCGGCTGACGCTGGACTTGGCCCCGCCGGGGACGCGGTCGCGGACGGCGCCGAAGGTACGGGAGAGGCCGCTGCCGCTGCCCATGGCGTGGACGCCGACCACCTCGCGGGCGGCCAGGCCGGCGATCTTCTCGACCACGCCGTCGGCGATGCT
Source organism: Streptomyces sp. NBC_00335 (assembly GCF_036127095.1). Lineage (GTDB taxonomy): Bacteria > Actinomycetota > Actinomycetes > Streptomycetales > Streptomycetaceae > Streptomyces. Next base: position 6,643,445 of record NZ_CP108006.1, on the reverse strand, counting down.
CGTGCGGCCGCGGTCGGCGGGGGGCTTGGCGGTGCTCCCTGTGGCGGCGGATTCGGTCATCTCATATCCCCTTCGCGCGCGTACGGGCTCCCGACCCACGTTAAGGCGGCACCCCCGTCGGCGCCTGTCCCGACGCGGCCGGGCGGGCTCCGCTACGCGAGGCGAAGTCCCCTCCCCGCCCTTCCACCGTTCCCCGGGGCTGTGCCCCGGACCCCCTGGGGCTCCGCCCCAGACCCCGCGCCTCAAACGCCGGCGGGGCTGGATAAATCCAGCCCCGCCGGCGTTTGAGGCGATCTTTTCAGCCCCTCCGGCGTTTGAGGAGCGGGGGTCCGGGGGCTGGCCCCCGGCAACGGCGCCGCGGCTAGTCCGACAGCCCGGCCAGGTCCCGCAGGCGGCGGGCCTGGGCGGCACGCTCAGCCGCACGCTGGTCCTCGTAAGGGCGCGACACCGCACCGCGCAGCAGCGCCTTCGTCTCGATCACCGCGTCCCGCGGCGGAGCCAGCAGCGCGGTGGTGAGGTCCTGGACGGCCGCGTCGAGCTCGCCCGCGGGGACGACCAGGTTCGCGAGGCCGATCCGTTCCGCCTCCTCGGCGTGGACGAAGCGTCCCGTCGCACAGATTTCGAGCGCGCGGGCATAGCCGACCGTCGAGGTCAGCGGCTGGGTGCCGCCGAGGTCGGGGACGAGGCCCAGCCCGGTCTCGCGCATGGCGAACTGCACGTCGTCCGCGACGACGCGCAGATCGCACGCGAGGGCAAGCTGGAAACCGGCACCGATCGCGTGCCCCTGAACGGCGGCGACGGAGATGATGTCGTTGCGCCGCCACCAGGTGAACGCTTCCTGGTACTCGGCGATGGTGGAGTCGAGCAGTTCCTCCGAACCGCGCGCCAGGTCAAGGAAGGACGGCTCGCCCTCGAAGCCTTCGGGGGTGAACGCCTGCCTGTCGAGCCCTGCGGAGAAGGACTGCCCTTCGCCGCGCAGCACGACGACCCGGACGGTGCCCGGCAACGACCTTCCAGCCTCCGTCAACGCCCGCCAGAGCGCGGGGGATTGAGCGTTTCGCTTGGCTGGATTGGTCAGTGTCACCGTGGCGACCGTCTCGTCGACGGTGAGCCGTACGCCGTCCTTGTCGAGCAGAGCCATCTGTGTGCCTCCGGTGGTTGTGCCGTCGTTCGGCCGCGTTCTCGGCCTAAGTGACTGCACAGTAACCACCCAGCCGGCCATGGAGCCGACCGGGGGTCACCGAAGGACGGTGGAACTGGAACCGTGAAGCTGAATACGGAAGAACCGTTGGAACCAAGGGGAACCAAATGGTCAGGCCGTAGCCGCCTTCTTGCCGCGTGTCGCGCCACCGCGACCACGCAGCGTGACTCCGGACTCGCTGAGCATCCGATGGACGAATCCGTAGGACCGGCCAGTCGATTCGGCCAGCGCCCGGATACTCGCACCGGAGTCGTACTGCTTCTTCAGGTCTGCCGCGAGCTTGTCACGCGCGGCGCCGGTTACCCGGCTGCCCTTCTTCAGAGTTTCGGCCACCCGTGCCTCCTCTATGGGAAGTGCGCTCTGGACTTCTCATGATCACCCCTCCCCGGCTTCCTGGCCACCCATTCAGCAAGGTCGATACGGCGGCATTTCTTCAGCCGTGGACGGCCGAGCAGAACGGAATCTCCTCTTCCGCTGCATGACCTCCGTCACATTTCCGCTCGGCCGGTATGAATCACCAGGTCAGGGGCCGGAAGCGGGTAAGCGGAAGGCCCCGGCCGCATCGGTGAGGATGCGCGGCCGGGGCCTTCGTCGAGCACGGAACGGTATGAGACCGTCTCACTCAGATGATGGATCACGTCTGAGCCGAATGATCCATAAGCAAAGGATCACGAAAGCGGAAGCGCCTCAGGCGAGTGCCACCAGGTCCCGGTAGTCCGGACCCCAGAGGTCCTCGACGCCGTCCGGGAGCAGGATGATCCGCTCCGGCTCCAGCGCCTCGACCGCGCCCTCGTCGTGGGTGACGAGGATGACGGCGCCCTTGTAGGTGCGCAGGGCGCCCAGGATCTCCTCGCGGCTGGCCGGGTCGAGGTTGTTGGTGGGCTCGTCGAGGAGCAGCACGTTGGCCGAGGAGACGACCAGCGTCGCCAGGGCGAGGCGGGTCTTCTCGCCACCGGACAGGACGCCCGCGGGCTTGTCCACGTCGTCGCCGGAGAAGAGGAAGGAGCCGAGCGTCTTGCGTACGGAGACCAGGTCCAGGTCCGGCGCCGAGGAGCGCATGTTCTCCAGGACCGAGCGCTCGGGGTCCAGGGTCTCGTGCTCCTGGGCGTAGTAGCCGAGCTTGAGGCCGTGACCGGGGATGACCGTACCGGTGTCGGGCTTCTCGGTGCCCGACAGCAGGCGCAGCAGGGTGGTCTTGCCGGCGCCGTTGAGGCCGAGGATGACCACGCGGGAGCCCTTGTCGATGGCCAGGTCGACGTCGGTGAAGATCTCCAGCGAGCCGTAGGACTTCGACAGGCCCTCGGCGGTCAGCGGGGTCTTGCCGCAGGGCGCCGGGTCCGGGAAGCGCAGCTTGGCGACCTTGTCGGAGACGCGGACGGCGTCCAGGCCGGCGAGCAGCCGGTCGGCGCGCTTGGCCATGTTCTGGGCGGCGACGGTCTTGGTGGCCTTGGCGCGCATCTTGTCGGCCTGCGAGTTCAGCGCCGCGGCCTTCTTCTCGGCGTTCTGGCGCTCGCGCTTGCGGCGCTTCTCGTCGGCCTCGCGCTGCTGCTGGTAGAGCTTCCAGCCCATGTTGTAGACGTCGATCTGGGAGCGGTTGGCGTCCAGGTAGAACACCTTGTTGACGACCGTCTCGACCAGGTCCACGTCGTGGGAGATGACGATGAAGCCACCGCGGTAGGTCTTCAGGTAGTCGCGCAGCCACACGATCGAGTCGGCGTCGAGGTGGTTGGTCGGCTCGTCGAGGAGCAGGGTGTCGGCGTCGGAGAAGAGGATCCGGGCGAGCTCGACGCGGCGGCGCTGGCCACCGGAGAGGGTGTGCAGCGGCTGGCCGAGCACCCGGTCGGGCAGGCCGAGGGCGGCGGAGATGGTCGCGGCCTCGGACTCGGCGGCGTAACCGCCCTTGGTGAGGAACTCGGTCTCCTGGCGCTCGTACTGGCGCATCGCCTTCTCGCGGGTGGCGCCGGAGCCGGACGAGATGCGCTCCTCGTTCATCCGCATCTTCTTGAGCAGCACGTCGAGTCCGCGGGCGGACAGGATCCGGTCGCTGGCCAGCACGTCGAGGTCGCCGGTGCGCGGGTCCTGCGGGAGGTAGCCGACCTCGCCCGAGCGGGCGATGCTGCCGCCGGCCGGGGTTCCCTCGCCGGCGAGGCACTTGGTGAGGGTGGTCTTGCCGGCTCCGTTGCGGCCGACGAGGCCGATGCGGTCGCCCTTGGCGACGCGGAAGGAGGCGTTCTCGATGAGGATGCGGGCGCCGGCGCGCAGCTCGATGCCGGTGGCGGTGATCACGGAAATACTCCAGGGCGGGTCGGGACGGCGGAAGGGGGGCAGGACGCGATGCTTCTACGCCGCTAATCCGCGAGGAGATTTGCCATGGGAGTCATTCTACCGGGGGTGCGCAACTACTTTCGGGCCCGCCCGCCCCTCCGGGGACCGCCCCCGCCCCCACCCCCGTGTCCCCCGTTCGGCCCAGGGAACACGCCTCCCGGCCGGGGGGCGTATGAGGATGAACGGGTTGATACTCGCCGCAGGGGCGTACTCGTACCCCCCTTGGTTGGAATGGAGGGCGGTGCGGGATGCAGTTCGACGACAACGCCAATCTGGACACTTCCGAGGTCAAGGACGTACGTGGCAGCCGCATCCCGGGCGGTAGGGCCACGGTCGGCGGCGGCATCATCGGTTTCATCGCGCTGATCATGGGTCTGCTGTTCGGGGTGGGCCCGGAGCAGCTGGGCCTGTCCGACGGAAGTCCGCAGCCCGAGGCGACCTCCTCCTCCGCCGCCCAGGTGCAGCAGAGCTGCAAGACCGGGCAGGACGCGAACACCAAGGAGGACTGCCGGCTGGTGGCGGTGATCAACAGCACCCAGGACTTCTGGAAGCAGGAGTTCGCCAAGCGCGGCGCCCAGTACACCCCGGCGCAGACGGTGTTCTTCACCGGCAAGGTGGGCACCGCCTGCGGCGCGGCCACCTCGGCGGTCGGCCCGTTCTACTGCCCCGGTGACCGGCAGGTCTATCTGGACCTGGGCTTCTTCAACGAGCTCCGCACCAAGTTCGGCGCGAGCGGCGGCCCCTTCGCCCAGGCGTACGTGGTGGCCCACGAGTACGGCCACCACATCCAGAACCTGACCGGCACCCTGCAGAAGGCCCAGGACGGCCGGCAGGGCGCGAACAGCAACGCGGTACGGGTCGAGCTGCAGGCCGACTGCTACGCCGGGGTCTGGGCCCACAACGCCACGAAGACCCCGGACGAGTCCACGGGCAAGCCCTTGATCACCAGCCTGACCGACCAGGACATCAAGGACGGCCTGGACGCGGCGGCCGCGGTCGGCGACGACCGGATCCAGGAGAAGTTCCAGGGCCGGGTGTCCCCGGAGTCCTGGACGCACGGTTCGGCCGAGCAGCGCCAGCAGTGGTTCTACCAGGGCTACCGCACGGGCGACATGGCCCAGTGCAACACCTTCCGCTGAGTGTCGGTGGCGCCTGTCATGCTGTGACGTGGATCACCATCCACCCACGGTACGAGAGGGAGTGATCGTCATGGCAGGCGTTCCGTCCATCTGTCCGACCCTGCTGTACACCGACGCCAAGGCCGCCATCCAGCTACTCACCGAGGCCTTCGGCTTCACCCAGGTCGCGGCGTACGAGGGCGAGGACGGAGCGGTGGCGCACGCCGAGCTGTCCTACGGGAACGGCATGGTGATGCTCGGCAGCAAGGGCACCGGCAGCGCCTTCGACAAGGCGATGGAGGCGGCCGGCCCGACCGGGGTCTACGTGCACGTCGACGACGTGGACGCCCACCACCGCCGGGCCGTCGAGCACGGCGTGGAGATCCTGATGGAGCCGACCGACCAGGACTACGGCTCGCGGGACTACATGGCCCGCGACGCCGAGGGCAACGTGTGGAGCTTCGGGACGTACGCACCGCAGGTCTGACCGGAGCCCCTGCGGCGCGTACGGCGCCCGTACGGGGCGCTACGCGCCGCCGGTGTGCACCTGGAACGCGGCCCGGCGCACCGCCTTGGCCAGGGCGGGGTCGGGATGGGCGGCGGCCAGCGCGACCAGCACCTGCACCGTGCGGGGGTGCCCGACCGCGCGGACCTCGTCCAGCAGCCGGGGAACCGTGGTCCGCACCGCCGAGTCCAGGTGGCGGGCCAGCAGCTCGGCCTCGCCGTGGTCGGCGATGGCCGCCGCGGTGTCCACCCAGAGCCAGGTCTGCTCCTCGGCGGTGAGCACGTCCTGCGCCTCGTCGGGGTCGACCCCGTCGTGCTCGGCGAGCCAGAGCAGGGCGTAGGGGCGCAGCGCGGCCTCCCGGGAGGCCTTGCGGACCTCGGGCTCGGCGGGGGCTCCGACGACGCGCAGGGCCTCGAAGGCGAGCCCGCGCAGCAGGGCGTCCTGGCCGCGGGCCGCGAGCAGCAGCTCGGAGACCGCGTGGCCGACGGGCCGGGCGGCCAGCCAGGCCTGGTATTCGGCGCGGGCCGGGCCGGGGGTGAGCCGCGCGCAGCCGTGGAGCATGGCGGCGGCGGACTGTTCGATGTTCCCGGCGGGGCTCTGCGCGGCGACGCAGATCTGCTCCAGCTTGACCCAGACGGCCCAGCTCCCGAGCGGGGTGAGGGTGGCCCTGGCGGGGCCGAGGGTGACGGCGTCCACGGCGGCGAGCCCGCCGAGCGCCCAGCGCAGCAGCCGGGCGAGCGGGACGGGCGCCGCGGCCGGCGCGGGACCGGCGTGCGGGGTCCCGGCGGCCTGCGCCGTGGACTCGTAGGGGACCTCGCACCGCTCGTCGCGCAGTTCGTCGACGCGCTGGCGGAGCAGGTCCAGCAGATCGGGGACGGTCACGGGACCGGCGGAGAGCTGGAGCAGGGAGAGCAGCTGGGGCATGGCCTCGACCACCTCGGCGACGGCCGCGGGGGCGATGTCGGCGGGGGCCGGGTGGACCAGCGACCAGGCGTCGAAGAGGGCGACCCAGCCGCGCAGCACGGCGGTGTCGTCCCGGTTCCAGGCGCGCAGGCGCCAGCCCGGGCGGGCGTGCCCGCCGTGCATCTCGATCAGCCCGGCGAGCCGGGCGCGGTCCCAGCCGACCCGGATCTGGCCCGGTGTCAGGCTCAGCTGGGCGGCGGCGCGTTCGGCTTCGGCGGCGGGCAGGGCGCCCGCCAGGGCGGGCCCGTTGCCGTCCGCGGCGCCTAGGTGGAGCTCGGCCCAGCGGGCGAGCCGCACCGCGTCGGCGAGGGAGGCGCGGGCCCTGTTCGCCAGGTCGGCCGTGGCGGGCGTGCCCGCCGGAGGCCGCGGGGCGGTCCGGGTGCGCCGGTCGGTCACCGCCTTGCGGGCCGTGGCCACGGACCGCGGGGCGACGAGTCGGAGTCTGGAGTCGCGAGCCAACTGCTCATCAGGCTTTCGGGACGTCACGTGAGCAGTCTCGCCCGTCACTGGCCGAAAGCCCAAACGGAACCAGCCATTGCCACAAGGCCCCACAGGGACAGAACGGGACAACCCACCCTCCCCGCCCCGTCCGCCCCGCTGTCTTCGGACAACTCGTCCGACGGTCCGTCAACCGGCCCTTCACATGAAAGGGGTCAGGAAGCGGCGCAGCGCCTCTTCGTACGCGGCCGGGTCGGCGTTCCACATCGCCCCGTGGGCGGCGTGGGAAACGGAGTGCAGGGTGACGAGGTCGGGGCGGGCCGCGGCGAGCCGGCGGGAGGGCTCCCAGGGGGCGAGCGCGTCGTCGGGGCCGTGGAAGATCAGTACGGGCACCTTCAGCGCGGCCGGATCCGACCCCGGGGCCCGCCGGTCGGCGCGCAGGCCCGCACGGCCCTCGGCGGCCTTGACCGCGAACGGGAGCAGGGGGGCCGGCGTGCGGCGTGCGGCGGCGAGGGCGCGCAGGGTGGCGTGCCAGTCCAGTACGGGCGAGTCGAGGACCAGCCCGGAGATGCGGTCGGCCAGCGCCGAGCGTTCGAGGGCGTGCAGGGCCATGGTGGCGCCGGTCGACCAGCCGTGCAGGACCACGCGGCGGGCTCCGTAGCGCAGGGCGTAGCGGATGGCGGCGTCGAGATCGCGCCATTCGGACTCGCCGAGGTGGCCGAGGCCGTCCGGCGACTCGGGGGCGCCGAGGTCGCCCCGGTACCCGAGGTCCAGGACGGGGAGCTTGTTGCGGTGGAGGAAGGGCATGACCACCATCGGGTGCTCGCGGGTGGTGCCGAGTCCGTGGACGGTGATCACCCAGGTGTCGCGGGCCGCGGGCACGAACCAGGCGGGCAGCGCCCCGAGCTCCCCGGGGACGTCCACGTCGGCGTGGTCCAGCCCGAGGGCGGTGCCCGGGTTTCCCAGGTGGACCGTGGGGGTGAGGGTGACGCGGGTTCCGGGGTCGAGGCTGCCGTGGGTGACGGCGACGAGGCGGCGCACCACGGTGTCGGGGCCGTGCGGGGCATCGGGGAGGACGGGCCCGACGACGGCGTGCACCCCGGGGGCGGTGAGCCCGTAGGTGCCGGGGCCCAGGGAGGCCAGCGAGCGGGTCAGCTCGACCCGGCCGGCCGCGGTGGAGTGGACGCTGAGCCGGGGGCTGCCGGGGAGCGGACGGCCGGGCTCGGTCCGCAGGGCCGCGTCGGCGGCGTACCGGCCGGCGAGCGCGACGGCGGTGACGGCGGCCGCGCCGGCGCCGAGCAGGGTCGTGGTGACGGCGGCTGCCGTCGCGGTAGCGGTGCGCACCGCTCCAGTGTCGAGGCGGACGGGTCGGCGGGCCACCGGAGGGAATCGTTCCGGCCGGCACCCCGAAGGGGTGGCGCGCAAGGTGATCTAGGTCTCTTCGGGGGTTCCGGATGAACAGCAGGCCCTACCGGAAGTCCCTCCCCGAAACGTGCGGACACCCCGCCGTGACGTGCATTAATCGACATATCAATGCCCTTCCCGGGACGAAGGTCCCGATGGGGTGCCGTACCGATACACCGCATGACCCCTGGCAGTTCACCTTCCGTTCATCCAGGTTGCCTACGGTCCACGAACCACTGACGTCAAACAGAAGCCTGGGTAAATGGAGCACATAACGCTTCTCCTCGGGATCGTGATCATCACCGCTCTCGTGTTCGATTTCACGAACGGTTTTCACGACACGGCCAACGCGATGGCCACCACCATCTCGACCGGCGCCCTCAAGCCCAAGACCGCGGTGGCGATGTCCGCCGTGCTCAACCTCGTCGGCGCTTTCATGTCCGTGGAGGTCGCCAAGACGATCTCCAAGGGACTGGTCAACGAGGAAGGCATCCAGCCGGAGGTCATCTTCGCCGCCTTGGTCGGCGCGATCCTCTGGAACCTCGTCACCTGGCTGGTCGGCCTGCCCTCCAGTTCCTCGCACGCCCTGATGGGCGGCCTGATCGGTGCGGCCGTGGCCTCCGCCGGCATGGGCGCCGTCAACGGCAGCGTGGTCGTCACCAAGGTGCTGATCCCCGCGATCGCCGCGCCGCTGGTCGCCGGCTTCGCCGCGTACCTGGCCACGAAGGTCACGTACAAGGTCGGCAACGGCATGGGTGAGAAGACCTCGGCCAAGGGCTACCGCGCCGGTCAGATCGCCTCCGCGGGTCTGGTCTCGCTGGCGCACGGCACCAACGACGCGCAGAAGACGATGGGCATCATCACGCTGGCGCTCGTCGCCGGCGGCGCCCTCTCCCCCGGCTCCAACCCGCCGGTCTGGGTCATCGTCTCCGCCGGTCTGGCCATCGCGATGGGCACCTACCTGGGCGGCTGGCGCATCATCCGCACCATGGGCAAGGGCCTGACCGACCTGCAGCCGCAGCAGGGCTTCGCCGCCCAGACCTCGGCCGCCAGCGTCATCCTGGCCTCCTCCTCCCTCGGCTTCTCCCTCTCCACCACCCACGCGTGCTCCGGCGCCGTCATGGGTTCGGGTCTGGGACGCAAGGGTGGCGTGGTCCGCTGGTCCACCGCCACCCGCATGTTCATCGCCTGGGGCCTGACCCTCCCGGCCGCGGCCCTGGTGGCCGCCGGCGCCGAGCTGGTCATGCGCACCGGGGACATCGGCATCGCCGGCGTCACGGTCTTCCTGATCGGCTCCTGCGTCGCCATCTGGCTGATCTCGCGCCGCCAGGTCGTCGACCACACCAACGTCAACGAGGTCGGGACGGCCGACGCCCAGGAGCCGGGTGTCGTCACCACGGCCATCGCGGCCGTCAGCGTCCCGCCGACCGCCTCGGCCGCCGGCAGCACCGCCGCGGTGACGGACGATGAGCTCAGGGCCACCATCCCGGCCTCCGCGACGACGACTCCCGCGGCTCCGGCCGCGGCCGTCTGACCCCGAGAACGACAGAGGATTCAGCGGTATGAAGATCGACTGGGCAGCACTCGGCTCCGTCTTCGGGGTCAGCCTCTCCGCCACCGTCATCCTGGTGACCCTGTTCACCCTGGGCCTGATGGGGCTCTCCAAGCACGAGGCCGCCACCGAACAGGGCGGCGCCGCCACCCTGGCCCGCAGCGGTGCGTACGCCTGCTTCGCGCTCTGCGCGGCGGCCGTGGCCTACGGGATCTACCTGATCGTCGCCTGAGGCGCGGGACGGCACGTACGAAGGCTCCCTCCGGGTTCGTACCGGAGGGAGCTTTCGCATGCCCCGGACCGGCCCGGGACGTACCCCTGCCCCTTCGCGCGGGCCCGGCCCCGCCCCCTCCCCCGCCACCCCTCCGCAGGTCAACGGCGAGTTGACGGGCCTTCGCGCTGCGTGGTGGACTGCCCGAGCCAATACGGCGGCATGGAGAGGAAGTCCGGTGCGAATCCGGCGCGGTCCCGCCACTGTCACCGGCGCACGCGGACCTCTGGCCGTGTGCGGCCGGGAGCCAGGAACTCTCGCCGCCGGACACGTCGAACCAGGGCGCGGACCCTGAGTGAGGACATACCTGCCACCATGCGTGCCGATCGCGTCTTCGCGTACGGCGTCACGGCGGGCCTGATCGGCGACCGGATCCTCGGGGATCCGCGCCGAGGGCACCCCGTGGCCGCCTTCGGACGAGCCGCCGCCGCCGTCGAACGCGCCCTGTGGCGCGACGACCGCGCCCGGGGCGCCCTGCACACCCTGCTGTGCGCCGGAGGCGCCGCCGCCGTCGGCGCGCTGGGCGCCCGCGCCGTGCGCTCCCGCCCCGCGGCCGCCCGCATCGCTCTCACCGCCGCCGCCACCTGGGCCGTCGTGGGCGGCACCTCGCTGGGCCGGGAGGCCCGCGCCATCGGCGGCGCGCTCGCCGCCGGGGACGCCGAGGTGGCCCGCGAGCGGCTGCCCCACCTGTGCGGGCGCGACCCGCAGGCCCTGGACGAGCAGCAGATGGCCCGCGCGGTCGTCGAATCGGTCGCCGAGAACACCTCCGACGCCGTGGTCGGCGCCCTCGTGTGGGGCGCCGTCGCGGGCGTCCCCGGGCTGCTGGCCTTCCGCGCCGTGAACACCCTGGACGCGATGGTCGGCCACAAGTCCCCCCGCCACCTGCGCTACGGCTGGGCCTCGGCCCGGCTCGACGACGTGGCCGGCTGGCCGGGCGCCCGGCTGACTGCCCTGGCCGCCGTACTGGCCGGGCCCGACCGGCGGGGAGCCGTACGGGCCTGGCGCGCGGACGCCGCCAAGCACCCGAGCCCCAACGCGGGCCCCGTGGAGTCCTCCTTCGCCGGGGCGCTGGGCGTACGGCTGGGCGGGACCCTGGCGTACGCGGGCCGGGTCGAACACCGGGCCGTGCTCAACGGTGCGGCCGGGCGGCCCGTGGAGGTCGCCGACATCGAACGCGCGGTGCGACTGTCGCGCCAGGTGACGTGGGTGGCGCTGGGGGCCTGCGTGGCCGCCCGGACGCTGGTCTCCCGGACGCTGGTCTCCCGTACGACGAAGAAGAAGGGGCGGCGCGCATGAGCGGCGGAGCGAAGCGCGGCGGGGGGCTCCTCGTCGCCGGTACGACCTCGGACGCGGGCAAGAGCGTGGTCACGGCGGGCATCTGCCGGTGGCTGGCCCGGCAGGGCGTGAAGGTCGCCCCGTTCAAGGCGCAGAACATGTCGCTGAACTCCTTCGTGACGAGGGAGGGCGCCGAGATCGGCCGCGCCCAGGCCATGCAGGCCCAGGCGGCCCGCGTGGAGCCGACCGCGCTGATGAACCCGGTGCTGCTCAAGCCCGGCAGCGACCGCAGCAGCCAGGTGGTGCTGCTGGGCAAGCCGGTGGGCGAGATGAGCGCCCGCGGCTACCACGGCGGGCGTCAGGAGCAGTTGCTCGGCATCGTCACGGACTGCCTGGAGCAGTTGCGGGGCACGTATGACGCCGTGATCTGCGAGGGGGCGGGCAGCCCGGCCGAGATCAACCTGCGCCGGACCGACATCGTGAACATGGGCATCGCGCGGGCCGCGCGGTTCCCGGTGGTCGTCGTCGGCGACATCGACCGGGGCGGGGTCTTCGCGTCCTTCTTCGGTACGACGGCCCTGCTCTCCCCCGAGGACCAGTCGCTGATCGCGGGCTACCTGGTCAACAAGTTCCGCGGTGACGTCACCCTGCTGGAACCGGGCATGGAGATGCTGCGCGGCCTCACCGGGCGGGCCACGTACGGCGTGCTCCCCTTCCAGCACGGGCTGGGCATCGACGAGGAGGACGGCCTGCGGGTCTCCCTGCGGGGCGCGGTACGCGAATCCGTGGTCGCCCCGCCCGTCGGCCGGGACGTGCTGCGGGTCGCGGTCTGCGCGGTGCCGCTGATGTCCAACTTCACGGACGTCGACGCGCTCGCGGCGGAGCCCGGCGTGGTCGTGCGGTTCGTGGACCGGGCCGAGGAACTGGCGGACGCGGACCTGGTCGTCGTCCCCGGCACCCGCGGCACGGTCAAGGCCCTGGCCTGGCTGCGCGAGCGGGGGCTGGCGGACGCGCTGGCCCGGCGGGCCGCCGAGGGGCGGCCGGTCCTGGGCATCTGCGGCGGGTTCCAGGTGCTGGGCGAACACATCGAGGACGAGGTCGAGTCGAAGGCCGGCTCCGTGCCGGGGCTCGGGCTGCTTCCCGTACGGGTCCGCTTCGAGCGGGAGAAGACCCTGGCCCGGCCGGTCGGTTCGGCGCTGGGCGAGCCGGTGGAGGGGTACGAGATCCACCACGGCGTGGCCGAAGTCCTGGGCGGAACCCCCTTCCTGGACGGGTGCCGGGTCGGCGAGGTGTGGGGCACGCACTGGCACGGCTCGCTGGAGTCGGACGGCTTCCGCCGGGCGTTCCTCCGCGAGGTCGCCTCGGCGGCGGGCCGCCGCTTCGTCCCGGCCCCGGACACCTCGTTCGCCTCCCTGCGGGAGGAGCAGCTCGATCTGCTCGGCGACCTGATCGAGGAACACGCGGACACGGACGCGCTGCTGCGCCTGATCGAGACCGGCGCCCCGTCGGGCCTCCCCTTCCTCCCCCCGGGCGCGCCATGAGCGGCGCAGCCCTGCGGGGGCCGTCCCCGACCCACCCTTCCACCGTTCCCCGGGGCTCCGCCCCGGACCCCGCGCCCCAAACGCCGGCGAGGCTCGAAGAACCAGCCCGCCCGGCGTTCGAGGGCGCGGGCGCGCAGCGCACGCACGGGGTCCGGGGCGGAGCTCCGGGGAACGGGCGAAGGGCGGGCAGGGGAACTCCGCCCCGCGCAGCGGCGCACCCGCAGCCCGGCCGCGCCGTCCACGCCCGCCCGCGCACGCGTATCCGTACACACGCCCAAGAAGGGGCCACCGCATGAGCACGCCCTACCCGTTCACCGCACTGGTCGGCCAGACCGACCTGCGCCTCGCGCTGCTGCTCAACGCCGTGAGCCCCGCGGTCGGCGGTGTTCTCGTGCGCGGCGAGAAGGGGACCGCCAAGTCCACCGCCGTCCGCGCCCTGTCCACCCTGCTGCCCCAGGTGGACGTGGTCCCGGGCTGCCGGTTCAGCTGCGCCCCCACCGCCGCGGACCCCGCCTGCCCCGACGGCCCCCACGAGCCGGGACCGGCCGCCGCGCGGCCCGCCCGCATGGTGGAGCTGCCCGTCGGTGCCTCCGAGGACCGGCTCGTCGGCGCCCTCGACATCGAACGCGCCCTCTCCGAAGGCGTGAAGGCCTTCGAGCCCGGCCTGCTGGCCGACGCGCACCGCGGGATCCTGTACGTCGACGAGGTCAACCTGCTCCACGACCACCTCATCGACCTGCTCCTCGACGCCGCCGCGATGGGCGCCTCGTATGTCGAGCGCGAGGGCGTCTCCGTACGGCACGCCGCCCGTTTCCTCCTCGTCGGCACGATGAACCCCGAGGAGGGCGAGCTCCGCCCGCAGCTGCTCGACCGGTTCGGGCTGACCGTCGAGGTCGCCGCCTCCCGGGAGCCCCTCCAGCGGGTCGAGGTGGTGCGTCGCCGGCTCGCCTACGAGGACGACCCCGCGGGGTTCGCGGGCCGCTGGTCCGGGGACGAGCAGGAGGTGCGCGCCCGGGTGGTGGCCGCGCGGGCCCTGCTCCCGAAGGTGCGCCTCGGTGACACCTCGCTGCTGCAGATCGCCGCGACCTGCGCCGGTTTCGAGGTCGACGGCATGCGCGCCGACATCGTGATGGCCCGCACCTCGACCGCGCTCGCCGCCTGGGCCGGCCGGACCGAGGTGCGCAAGGAGGACGTGCGGCAGGCCGCCCTGCTGGCGCTCCCCCACCGGCGCCGCCGCAACCCCTTCGACGCGCCCGGTCTCGACGAGGAGATGCTGGACCGGATCCTGGACGGGTTCCCCGACGAGGAGCCGGACCCCGAGCCGGAGCCCGAGCCGGAGGGGCCGGGCGAGGGTCCGCAGGACGACGGCCCGGACGGCGGCGGCCCCGACGGCGGGGGCGGCGTACCCCCGCAGGGCTCCGGACCGGACGCGCCCGAGACCGAGGCCGAGCCCGAGGCCCCGGCGGAGCCCGAGCAGCGGCCCGAGACCCAGCCCTCCGCCCAGGAGACCGAGGCGGCGGGTCCGGCCGAGCAGGCACCCGTACGGGCCGCCGAGCCGTTCCGCACCAAGATGCTCAGCGTCCCGGGGCTCGGCGAAGGCGCCTCCGGCCGGCGTTCGCGCGCCCGCACCGCGCACGGCCGCACCACCGGCGCCCAGCGCCCCCGCGGCCAGTTGACCAAACTGCACCTGGCGGCCACCGTCCACGCCGCCGCCCCGCACCAGAAGGCCCGCGGGCGCACCGGGCGCGGGCTGATCGTCCGCAAGGACGATCTGCGGCAGGCGACCCGCGAGGGCCGCGAGGGCAACCTCGTCCTGTTCCTCGTCGACGCCTCCGGCTCCATGGCCGCCCGGCAGCGCATGAGCGCGGTCAAAGGAGCGGTGCTGTCCCTGCTGCTCGACGCCTACCAGCGCCGGGACAAGGTCGGCCTGATCACCTTCCGGGGCTCCTCGGCCGAACTGGCCCTGCCGCCCACCTCCTCCGTCGACGCCGCGGCGGCCCGGCTGGAGAACCTGCCGACCGGCGGTCGCACCCCGCTCGGCACCGGGCTGCTCAAGGCCCACGAAGTGCTGCGCATCGAGCGGCTGCGGGACCCGAGCCGGCGCCCGCTGCTCGTGGTCGTCACCGACGGGCGGGCCACCTCGGCCGGCTCGGTGGGCGGCGATCCCCGCGAGCTCTCGGCGCGCAGCGCCCGGCTGCTGGCGGCCGGCGGGCTCGCCTCCGTGGTCGTGGACTGCGAGTCGGGTCCGGTCCGGCTCGGGCTGGCCGGAGCACTGGCCGCCGATCTGGGCGGCCCGGTCGTCACCCTCGACGGGCTGCGGGCCGATTCGCTGGCCGGGCTCGTGAAAAACGTACGTACCCCATCCCCGACCCTCAGGAGGGCCGCGTAATGCCGCAGGGACAGCCGTCCGTCGTTCCCGACGACGGACTCACGACGCGTCAGCGCCGCAACCGCCCGCTCGTCTTCGTCCACACCGGGCCGGGCAAGGGCAAGTCGACGGCCGCCTTCGGTCTGGCGCTGCGCGCCTGGAACCAGGGCTGGCCGATCGGGGTGTTCCAGTTCGTCAAGTCGGCGAAGTGGAAGGTCGGCGAGGAGAACGCGCTGAAGGTGCTCGGTGCCTCCGGCGAGGGCGGCTCCGTCGTCTGGCACAAGATGGGCGAGGGCTGGTCCTGGGTCCAGCGCGACGCCCAGCTCGACAACGAGCAGGCTGCCAAGGAGGGCTGGGAGCAGGTCAAGCGCGATCTGGCCGCCGAGACGCACAAGCTGTACGTGCTGGACGAGTTCGCGTACCCGATGCACTGGGGCTGGATCGACGTCGACGAGGTCGTCGAGGTGCTGCGGAATCGTCCCGGCACCCAGCACGTGGTGATCACCGGGCGCAACGCACCCGAGAAGCTGGTGGAGTTCGCGGACCTCGTCACCGAGATGACCAAGGTCAAGCACCCGATGGACGCCGGCCAGAAGGGCCAGAAGGGCATCGAGTGGTGACCTCGTTCAACGTACCGAGACTGGTCATCGCCGCGCCCTCCTCCGGCAGCGGCAAGACCACCGTCGCGACGGGCCTGATGGCGGCCTTCTCGGAGCGCGGCCTCGCCGTGTCCCCGCACAAGGCCGGGCCCGACTACATCGACCCGGGCTACCACGCGCTGGCCACGGGCCGGCCCGGGCGCAACCTGGACGCCTTCATGTGCGGGCCGGACCTGGTGGCCCCGCTGTTCGCGCACGGGGCGGACGGCTGCGATCTCGCCGTCATCGAAGGCGTGATGGGGCTCTACGACGGGGCCGCGGGGCGGGGCGAACTGGCGTCGACGGCGCAGGTCGCGAAGCTGCTCCGGGCGCCGGTGGTGCTGGTCGTCGACGCGTCCTCGCAGTCGCGGTCGGTGGCGGCCCTGGTGCACGGCTTCGCCTCCTTCGACCCGCAGGTGCGCCTCGGCGGCGTGATCCTGAACAAGGTCGGCTCCGACCGGCACGAGGTGATGCTGCGGGAGGCGCTGGAGGAAGCGGGGATGCCGGTGCTCGGCGTCCTGCGGCGGGCTCCGCAGGTGGCCGCGCCCTCGCGGCACCTGGGGCTGGTGCCGGTCGCCGAGCGGCGCGCTGACGCGGTCTCGTCGGTGGCTGCCCTGGCGGACCAGGTCCGGGCAGGCTGTGACCTGGAGGCCCTGATGGCCCTGGCCAGAACGGCCCCGGCCCTGACTTGCGAAGCCTGGGCTCCGGAACAGGCTCTTCTCCCCCACCCCGCCCCTTCCCGAAACCGGGCTCTGCCCGGGCCCGGTCCTCAAACACCGGACGGGCTGGAAAATGCCGCGCAGCGGCAAAATCCAGCCTCGCCGGCGTTTGAGGCGCGGGGTCCGGGGCGGAGCCCCGGCGGCGGCGCCGCACCCGTCATCGCCGTCGCGGGCGGGGCGGCCTTCACGTTCTCGTACGCCGAGCACTCGGAGCTGCTGCGCGCAGCGGGCGCGGAAGTCGTCACCTTCGACCCGCTGCGGGACGAAGCGCTCCCGCCCCGCACCACCGGCCTGGTGATAGGCGGCGGGTTCCCCGAGGTGTACGCCCCGGAGCTGTCCGCGAACGAGCCGCTCCGCAAGGCCGTCGCCGCGTTCGCCGCGGCCGGCGGCCCGCTGGCCGCGGAGTGCGCGGGGCTGCTGTACCTGGCCCGTTCGCTGGACGGGAAGCCCATGTGCGGGGTGCTCGACGCCGACGCGCGGATGTCTGAGCGGCTCACGCTCGGCTACCGCGAGGCGGTCGCCGTCTCCGACAGCGTGCTGGCCCCGGCCGGGACCCGGCTGCGCGGGCACGAGTTCCACCGCACGGTGATCGAGCCGGGCGCCGGCAGTGCACCGGCGTGGGGCTTCACGCATCCGGAACGCCGGGTCGAGGGCTTCGTGGCGGGCGGTGTGCACGCCAGCTACCTGCACACGCACTGGGCGGCGGAGCCCTCCGTGGCCCTGCGCTTCGCCGAGGCCGCGGCAGCGCATCGGTGAACCTCAGACGCCCGGCCCCGTCACTCCGCCAGGCCCACGACCAGCCAGATCCCCGCCACCCCGCCCACGGTGCACATCAGGGTGGACAGTGCGGGGTGCTTGTGGTGGGCCTCGGGCAGGATCTCGGCGGCGGCCAGGTACAGCAGGACGCCGCCGAAGAAGCCGAGGTAGGCCCCGAGCGGTTCCTCCGGAAGGGTGAACAGCACAGTGGACGCGGCGCCCACGACGGGGGCCGCCGCGTCCGCGAGGAGCATGAGCAGGGCCTTGCGGCGGTCGTTCCCGTACAGCCGGGTGAGGGTGTACGTGTTGAACCCGTCGGCGAAGTCATGGGTGATGACGGCCAGCGCCACGGCCACGCCCATCCCCCCGCCGACCTGGAACGCGGCGCCGAGGGCCACCCCGTCGGCGAGGCTGTGGCCGACCATGGCGGCCGCCGCCGCCAGGCCGACCTCGGGGACCCTCTGCCCGGAGTCCCCGGGCCCGTCGCCGTTCGTGCCCCCGTGGGAGGCCTGACGGACGGCCAGGACCCGTTCCACGCAGTGCGCGGCGAGGAACCCGCCGACGAACAGCAGCAGGGCGAGCGGGACGCCGAACACTTCGTCGCCGGCCGCGTGCATGGCCTCCGGGAGCAGGTCGAGGCCCACGACGCCGAGCATCAGCCCGCCGGCCAGGCCCAGCACGAGGTGGCGGCGGTCGGTGACGCGCTGCGCCGTCCATCCGCCTGCCAGGGTCATCAGGAACGCACCCAACGCCACGATCACGGCCATGTGCCCCTGCATACCGACTCCGCGCCGCCCGCGCACTTCCGCGCCCGGGTGGCGGACCACGGCGGGTTGACGGGCCGACCGCACCCGAAGTCCCCACACCCGAAGTCCCCGCGCACGGAGCCCGCGAGCACGGAGTCGCCGAAGGCGCGTAGGGCACCATGCACGAACACGGGCACGAGCACGGGCGCGGGCGCGGGCGCGAACGCGAACGCGGGCACGAGCAGCACCATGAACACCACGACGGAGAACGGGTGAACCTGTTGGGCGAGTACGCGACGCAACTGGTCGTCGGAGTCGGTGGCCGCGCGGGCGTGTCCGTGGCGGAGGTCTGCGCGCTGGTGGAGGAGACCCTGCGCGGCGCCGGGCTGGCGTCGGAGTCGGTGACGGCCCTGGCCACCGTGGAGGGGAAGGTGCTGGAGGCGGGGATCGCGGGTGCGGCGGAACGTTTCGGCGTGCCCCTGCTGAGCTACCCCGCCGAGCGGCTGGCCGCGATCCCGGTACCGCACCCCTCGGACGCCGCCCGCGAGGCCGCCGGCACCGCGTCCGTGGCGGAGGCCGCAGCGCTCGCCGGGGGCGGGGAACTCCTCGTACCCAAGCGGCGGTCGGTGGCGGCCACCTGCGCCGTCGCCACGGCCCACACGCACGACCTGCGCCACCACGGGGACGCGGAGGTCTCGGACGGGGGCGCGGGGCTGGTCGACCTTGCGGTGAACGTACGGTCCCACACCCCGCCGCAGTGGCTGAAGGACCGGATCGCGGCTTCGCTCGACACCCTGTCCGCGTACCCCGACGGCCGCGCCGCCCGCGCGGCCGTGGCCCTGCGCCACGGGCTGCCGGTCGAGCGGGTGCTGCTGACCGCGGGCGCCGCGGAGGCGTTCGTACTGATCGCGCGGGCGCTGGGCGCCGTACGGCCGGTGGTGGTGCATCCGCAGTTCACCGAGCCGGAGGCGGCCCTGCGCGACGCGGGCCACCGGGTGGAACGGGTGGTGCTGCGGGCCGCGGACGGTTTCCGGCTGGACCCCGCGGCGGTGCCGGAGGACGCCGACCTCGTGGTGGTCGGAAACCCGACCAACCCGACCTCGGTGCTGCACCCCGCGGCGACCCTGGCCGCGCTGGCCCGGCCCGGGCGGATCCTGGTGGTCGACGAGGCCTTCATGGACGCGGTCCCCGGCGAACGCGAGGCGCTGGCCGGACGGACGGACGTACCGGGCCTGGTGGTGCTGCGGAGCCTGACCAAGACCTGGGGCCTGGCCGGGCTGCGCATCGGCTACGTACTGGCGGAGCCCGGGGTGATCGCCAAGCTGGCGGCGGCACAGCCGCTGTGGCCGGTGTCCACGCCGGCGCTGGTGGCGGCCGAGGCGTGCGTCTCCCCCGCGGCGCTGGCCGAGGCGGAGGCCGCGGCCCGGCAGATCGCGGTGGACCGGGAGCACCTGCTCGCGGGACTCGCGGAGTTCGAGGAGATCTCGGTGGCGGGCACGGCGGCCGGGCCGTTCGTGCTGATCCGGGTCGAGGGCGCGGCGGAAATCCGCACCCGGCTGCGCGCGCTGGGCTTCGCCGTGCGCCGCGGCGACACCTTCCCGGGGCTGGACCGCTCCTGGCTGCGGCTGGCGGTCCGCGACCGCGCGACGACGGGCCGCCTCCTCCAGGCCCTCGACCTGGCCCTCGCGGGCACGCTGACGCCGCGCTGACGGCACGCCGACGGCGCTCGGACGACGCGCCCGGCCGCACACCGCCCCGCATACCGATCCGCCCGTCGCCCCCCGTCGGGGACGTCACCCCAATGGCGCGTTTCCGCGGGTCGCGCATGGCGGCGCCCGCACCGGTGCGCGACCATTTCCGCAGGCGGCGACCATGCGACACCGGGGGTGCGGGGATGAAGGCAGTCGGCAGGATAGGCGCGGCCGTGGCGGGACTGGCCGTGGCGGGAGGCGCCGCCTACGGCGTGACGCAGGTGGCCGGCCGGGACGGCGGCGCGTCGGCCGAACAGCGGCTGGGGCCGAAGCCGGGGGCGGCGGCGAGTCCGAGCCGTGAGGCCTCGGCCTCGACCGGAGCCCCCGCGCCGGCCCAAGCCGTGCCCGGCGGGAAGCCGTTCACCCTCGTCGGCACCGGCGACATCATCCCGTACCCGTCGATCATCCAGCGGGCCGCCGAAGACTCCGCGGAGCGGGGCGGCTACGACTTCCGGAAGATCCTCGCCGGGGTCAAGCCCCTCGTCTCCTCCGCCGACCTGGCGATATGCCACCACGAGATACCGTACGGCCGACCCGGCGGCCCCTACACCGGATACCCCCTCTTCAAGGCACCGCACCAACTGGCCGACGCCCTCAAGGACACCGGCTACGACAGCTGCTCGACCGCCTCGAACCACACCCTGGACGACGGGTACGACGGCCTCGTCCGCGTCCTCGACCACCTCGACCGCGTCGGCATCCGCCACGTCGGCTCGGCCCGCGGCGCCGAGGAGGCCAAGGCCCCGGCCCTGCTCGAAGCCGGCGGGGCCGAGGTCGCTCAACTGGACTACACGTACGGGACGAACGGCATCCCGCTCCCCGACGGCAAGCCCTGGGCCGTGAACCTGATCGACCCCGCGCGGATCATCGCCGACGCCCGCGCCGCGCGCGCGGCCGGCGCGAACGTCGTCGTCCTCAGCGTCCACTGGGGCTCCGAGTGGCAGACGGCCCCGGACCAGCAGCAACTCGACCTGGCCCGGACGCTGACCGCCTCGCGCGGGGCGGACGGCCTCCCCGACATCGACCTGATCCTCGGCACCCACAACCACGTGCCGCAGCCGTACGAGAAGGTCAACGGCACCTGGGTGGTGTACGGCATGGGCGACCAGGTGGCCAGCTTCTACGAGGCCGCGAAGGCCCGCGGCAACATGTCCTCGGTCCCCCGCTTCACCTTCGCCCCGGCGGCCGCGCATCCGGGCCGCTGGGAGGTGGTGAAGGCCGAGTACCTCACGCAGTTCTCGGACATGCGGCCGCCGTTCCGCGTCGTCTGCACCTCCTGCGAGGCCACCGCCTCCACCGCCGACAGCACGTACGCCGCCGCCGACCGCGAGGTCACCAAGGCCGTGATGTCACGCGGCGCCGGGGATCAGGGACTGACGCGCGCGACGAAGTAGGGCGCGCGGTGCCGGGCCGCCCGGCCCGGCCCTTGGGACTCGCCCCGGCCTTACGAGGCCTTGCCGCGCCGGGTCACGATCAGCGCGGCGGCGCCGAAGCCGAGCAGGAGCAGCGCACCGCCCGTCACGAACGGGGTGAGCGAGCCGCCTCCCGTCTCGGCGAGGTCGGCCTGGGTCCCGGAGCCGCCCGTGGTGCCCGTCTGGGGCTTGACGTCGGGCAGCGTCGAAGCACTGGCGCTGGGGGCGGGGGCGGCGGGGGACTCGCAGCGGGCCTCGGCGAGCACGACCTCCCCCTCGACCTGGGCGACGTTCAGATCGAGCGGGTTCACCGACACCTTGAGCCGCAGCGCGGCCGCGGCGGCCGTGGTGGAGGTGGTCTCGATGGCGGAGAGCTCCAGGCTCACCAGGCCGACCTTGGGGACCTCGACCTTGGTGGGGCCGCCCGCCGAGAGGGTGACCTTCTTGCCCAGGACGGTCACGGTGCCCAGGACGTTGGAGGAGGCGACCGGCTTCTTGCCCGCCTCGCAGACGGCCTTGGAGCTGACCTTTTCCACCTGGATCAGGGACAGCAGGGGCAGTCCCGGTACGTGGACGCGGGCCTTGGCGAGGTTGGCCTCCGCCGCGGCGCGGTCGGAGTCGGCGGTGGCCTTGGAGGTGGCGACGTCGGCGCGCAGGATGCTCACCGGCTTTCCGCCCTCGACCCCGTCGAGGGTGACGGTCAGCGCCGTCTTCGCGGCTTCCTCCGGGGCGCTGACCTCGTTGAGGGTCGCCTTCAGCGGGACGTGCACGGTCTTGTTGAGCAGTCCCACGTCCAGCGTGG
Organism: Streptomyces sp. NBC_00335; assembly: GCF_036127095.1. Taxonomy (GTDB): domain Bacteria; phylum Actinomycetota; class Actinomycetes; order Streptomycetales; family Streptomycetaceae; genus Streptomyces. The sequence goes on along the minus strand of NZ_CP108006.1, from coordinate 6,621,660 downwards.
TGCGCAGGACGACGGCGCTCGCCTTGCCCTTCCCCGGGTGGGAGCCGGTGGCGAAGGCGGGCGGGGCGGTGAGCAGGGCAACCGCTCCCGTGGCGACGAGCGCGGCCACGGGCATGCGGAAGGTGTTGCTGTTCAAGGTGGTGGAACCCCCAGGGAGATGGGAGCCGTCGCGCCGCCAATGGGGGACATTGCGCGCGCCGACGGCCTCGACCCCGGAATCTTTACGCACTGAGAGTGAACGGGGGTGAACCCGGCGTGAGTTCACCCCAAAGGGTGGTTTCCAGGCATAGGTTCGAATCAATGCGCCTCACCCGGAACGGGAGTTCCCTCCCATCACGGGAATCCCGCCCGCCGAGACCCGCGCCGGGCATACACAACGACGGCGCCGCCGCCGACGTCACGCCGCGTCAACTCCCGGCCTCTGGGCTCCCCGCTCCCCCGTCCCTGCGCTCCTGCGTTCTTGCGTTCTTGCGTTCTTGCGTTCTTGCGTTCTTGCGGCGATGCGACCCCGTGGCCCTCAGGCCACCACCGTGCCGTTCACCACCACGCGCCGCGGCTGCGCCAGCGCCCGTACGTCGGCCCGCGGATCGGTCTCGTAGACCACCAGGTCGGCCGGCGCCCCTTCGGTCAGGCCGGGCCTGCCGAGCCATTCGCGCGCGCCCCAGGCCGTCGCCGAGAGGGCTTCCAGCGGCGGGATCCCGGCCTTGACGAGCTCGCCGACCTCGGCCGCGACCAGGCCGTGCGGCAGCGAACCGCCCGCGTCCGTGCCGACGTAGACCCCGACGCCCGCGTCGTAGGCGGCGCGGACGGTGTCGTAGCGCCGCTCGTGCAGGCGGCGCATGTGCGCCGACCACCGCGGGAACTTGGCCTCGCCGCCCGCGGCCATCTTCGGGAAGGTCGCGATGTTCACGAGGGTCGGGACGATGGCCACCCCGCGCTCCGCGAACAGCGGGATGGTGTCCTCGGTCAGCCCCGTGGCGTGCTCGACGCAGTCGATGCCCGCCTCGACCAGGTCGCGCAGGGAGTCCTCGGCGAAGCAGTGCGCGGTGACGCGCGCCCCGAGGCGGTGGGCCTCGGCGATGGCCGCCTCGACCTCGGCGCGCGGCCAGCAGGCGGTGAGGTCCCCGACCTCGCGGTCGATCCAGTCCCCGACCAGCTTGACCCAGCCGTCGCCGCGCAGCGCCTCGCGGCCGACGTACTCGACGAGGTCGGCGGGCTCGATCTCGTGGGCGAAGTTGCGGATGTAGCGGCGGCTGCGGGCGATGTGCCGGCCCGCCCGGATGATCTTCGGCAGGTCCTCGCGGCCGTCGATCCAGCGGGTGTCGGACGGGGATCCGGCATCGCGGATGAGGAGGGTGCCTGCGTCGCGGTCGGTCAGCGCCTGCCGTTCGGCGGTGTCCGCGTCCACCGGCCCGTGGGCGTCGAGCCCCACGTGGCAGTGCGCGTCGACCAGCCCGGGCAGCACCCACCCGGTGACCTCGGTGACCTCCCGGGCGCCGCGCGGACGCTCGTAGGAGATCCGTCCGCCCACCACCCAGAGCTCGTCGCGGACCTCCTCGGGTCCGACCAGTACCCGCCCCTTGACGTGCAGCAGCCCCGAACTCGCGCTGTCACCGTTGACCTCGTCGCTCATGGCGGCACTCTATGCGCGGGCTCGGTAGGCTCTCCAGGTCGGTCCGGACTTTTCCGGACGAACGCCCCGGGACCGCATGGGCGGTCCGCCCGGGAGCACGATCCCAGACCGAGAGAACGAAGAGAGCGGCGCCGTGACCCACCCCCTCCTGGACCTTCCGCCCCTGACCGCCGCGCGCTTCGCGTCGATCGAGCGGGGGGTCGCGGAGCTGCTCGGGACCCGGGCCGACGTGGTGATCACCCAGGGCGAGGCCCTGCTGCCGCTGGAGGGGTGCATCCGCTCGGGCGCGCGACCCGGTTCGACCGCGCTGAACGTGGTGACCGGCCCCTACGGGACCACCTTCGGCAACTGGCTGCGCGACTGCGGGGCGAGCGTCGTGGACCTTGAGGTCCCCTTCGACACGGCCGTGTCCGCGGCGCAGGTGGACCGGGCCCTGTCGGAGCACCCGGAGATCGACTTCGTCTCCCTGGTCCACGCGGAGGCGGCCACCGGGAACACCAACCCGGTGGCGGAGATCGGCGAGGCCGTACGGGCCCACGGGGCGCTGTTCATGCTGGACGCGGTGGCCTCGGTGGGCGCGGAGCCGCTGCTGCCGGACGCGTGGGGCGTGGACCTGTGCGTGATCGGCGCACAGAAGGCGATGGGCGGCCCCGCGGGCGTTTCGGCCGTGTCCGTCTCGGACCGCGCTTGGGCCCGCTTCGCGGAGAACCCCTCGGCGCCGCGCCGCTCGTACCTGTCCCTGCTGGACTGGAAGGAGCGCTGGATCGACGCCGGGCGCAAGGCCCTGCCGCACGCGCCGGCGCAGCTGGAGATGCTGGCGCTGGAGGCCTGCCTGGACCGGATCGCGGCCGAGGGCCTGGAGTCGGTGACGGCCCGCCACGCGGCCGCGGCGGCGGCGACCCGCGCGGGCGCGGCGGCGCTGGGCATCGCCCCGTACGTCGGCCTGGACGCGGCGGCGGCCCCGGTGGCCACCACCCTGCGGGTCCCGGAGGCCTCTCTGGTGGTGGCGAAGGCCCTGGCGGCGGATCCGGCGGCCCCCCTCGCGGCGGGCGGGGGCGCGCTGGCCGGGGAGATGGTCCGGGTCAACCACTACGGCACGGCCGCCTCCCTGGACACGGTCCGCTCCAGCCTGACGGCCCTGGCCGGGGCCCTGTCGGTGGACCCCGCCGGGGCCCTCGCGGCGGCGGACTCGGCCTGGTCCGCGGCCCCGCCCTCCGTCTGAGCAGGCCGGTTCCCCGGGCTCGGCCTTCCCGGCTCGGCCTTCCCGGCTCGGCCTCCCGGGATCAGCCCTCCAGGAGGTCGAGCAACCGGTCCACGTCCGCCTCGGTGTTGTAGAGGTGGAAGGAGGCCCGCAGGCTCCCCGCGCGGGCGGCCACGGGGACGCCCGCGTCGAGCAGGGCGCCCTGACGGTGGGCCAGGCCCGGCACCGAGACGATCGGGGATCCGCCCGGGACGGGCTCGTGGCCCAGGCGGGCGAGGCCGGCGCGGTAGCGGGCGGCCAGGGCGGTGTCGTGGGCGTGGACGGCGTCGATCCCGATCCGCTCCAGCAGGGCCAGCGAGGGCTCGGCGGCGTGGTAGGCCAGGAAGGCCGGGGACTCGTCGAAGCGCCGGGCTCCGCGGGCCAGTTCCCGCAGCGGGCCGTAGATGGCGTCCCACATGTCGGCGAGCGCCACCCAGCCTGCGTGCAGCGGGGTCACGGTGTCCTGGGCCTCCTCCGAGACCGTGAGGTAGGAGACCCCGCGCGAGGCGAGCAGCCACTTGTACCCGGCGGTGACCGTGTAGTCGTAGGGGCTCGCGTCGAAGGGCAGCCAGCCCGCCGCCTGCGAGGCGTCGACCAGCATCCGCGCCCCGTGCGCGGTCGTCGCGGCGCGGACGGCCGCCAGGTCCGCCGTACGCCCGTCGGCGGACTGTACGGCGCTCAGCGCGACCAGCGCCGTGTCCGGGCCGACGGCTTCGGCGAGGGACTCCAGCGGGGCGAAGCGGACCTTGAGGTCGTCGCGCACCACGAAGGGGTTGATGTCGGAGGCGAACTCGCCCTCCGGGCAGAGGACTTCGGATCCGGCCGGGAGGGAGGCGGAGATCAGGCCGACGTGGGTGGAGACGGCCGAGCCGACGGCCACCCGGTCCGCGTCGACCCCGACGAGGCGGGCGAACGTCTCCCGGACCCGTTCGACCCGGTCGAAGTCGCCGAATCCGGAGGGGAGTCCGGCCCCGGCCGCCTCCGCGAGCCGCCGCACCTCGGCGACGGCGGCTCGCGGGAGGATCCCGCAGGTGGCGGTGTTGAGATAGGTGGTGGAGTGCGCGAACTCGTCGCGGACGGCTTCGGGCGCAAGGAGGTCCATGACCTTCACTCTGCGCCAGGACCATCCCCAAGTCCATTGCCGGATTCACCGCACCACACCAAAGGATTACTTATGCTGAGGCCTTAGGGCTGCGGCACCGCGCACGCGCCGTCGGGCTCGCACGCCTCCCCCTCGGGTGCGGCGGGCACGAGGACCTCGCGGCCGGCCCAGGCCTGCTCCAGTGCCTGCGTGAAGACCTCGGCGGGCTGGCCCCCGGAGATCCCGAGGCGGCGGTCGAGCACGAAGAACGGTACGGCGTTCGCGCCCAGCTCGGACGCTTCGCGCTCGTCGGCCCGCACCTCGGCGGCGTAGGCGGACTCGTCGGCCAGCACCGCGCGGGCCTCCCCCTCGTCCAGCCCGGCCTCGACCGCGAGGGCCACCAGAACCTCGGGTTCGAAGACGGAACGCTCCTCGCCGAAGTTGGCGCGGTAGGCGAGGTCGAGCAGCTCCTCCTGACGCCCGCGGTCGGCGGCCAGGTGCAGCAGGCGGTGGATGTCGAAGGTGTTGCCGTGGTCACGGCCCTCGGTGCGGTACGTCAGCCCCTCGGCGCGGGCGCTCGCGGCGACGTGCTCCTCCATGCCGCGGGCCTCGTCGAGGGTGCGGCCGTACTTCTTGGCCAGCATCTCCACGACGGGCGCCACCTGGCCCTTGGGGCCGTTCGGGTCGAGCTCGAAGGAGCGGTAGACGACCTCGACCTCGTCGCGGTGGGCGAACCCGGCCAGCCCCTTGGTGAAACGGGCCTTGCCGATGTAGCACCACGGGCAGGCGATGTCGCTCCAGATCTCGACGCGCATGTTCCTTCTTCTCTCCACGAAATCAACTGTTCCGTCTTCAACCACCCGCCGCGGCGTCTCATTCCCCGGACGGGTCACCCCCCTGACCCGTCATTCCCCCCGGGTCCCCGATCGCTTCCACCGTGAGCCACAGGATGCGGTGGGAGCCCGCGGCCCGGACGCCTGCGGGGTCCGGGAGCCAGCCGTGGGTGGCGTAGAAGGCCTGGGCGCGGAGGTTGTGCTCGTAGACCTCCAGGCGGACCCTGCGGACGCCCGCGCGGCGCCAGGCGTCGAGGCAGGCCGCGTGCAGGGCCGCCCCGGTGCCGCGGCGCCAGTGGACGGGGTCCACGTGGAGCTGGGTGAGGGTGGTCTCGCCGTCGGCGGTGCGGAAGGCCGCCACCCCGGTGAGCTCGCCACCGCTCTCGGCGCAGAGCACCCCGCCGTCGGCCGCGGCCCGGGCCACCGCCCGGGACCAGCCCTCGCGGGTGCGCGCCAGTTCGGCGGCGCCGCCGTAGGCCTCCTCGGGTACCCGGCCCCGGTAGTAGGTGGCGCGGGCCCGGGTGTGGAGGGCGGCGATGGCGTCGAGGTCTGCGGGCTGCGCGGTCCTGATCATGGGAAGGAGAACGCGCCGGGAATCCCGCCGGTTCCCGGCGCGCTCCACGGGCTACTTCTTCAGCCAGGCCTTCATCATCTTCTGCGCCACCGGGGCGGCCAGCTTGCCGCCGGCGATCTCGGAGCGGTCGGTGTCCGACCCGACGATCACCACGGCGACGGCGATCTGCTTGCCGCCGGCCTTGCCGTACGTGGTGTACCAGGCGAGCGGCGGCAGGCTGTTGCCCACGCCGCGCTGAGCGGTACCGGTCTTGGCGCCCGACTCGACACCCGGGATCTGGACGTTCTTGCCGCCGCCTTCGGTGGCGACCGTCTTCATGGCGTCCTGGAGCATCGAGGCGGTCTTCCCGCTCATCACCTGCGTGGACTTCGGATCCTTGAAGCTCTCCAGCACGTTGCCGTTGGAGTCGGTGACCTCGGAGACCTCGTGCGGAGCGACGAGCTTGCCGCCGTTCTCGATCGCGGCACTCACCATCGCCATCTGGAGCGGAGTGGCCTGGACGTCGAACTGGCCGATACCCGTCTGCGCGACCTGGTCGACGGACATCTTCTTCGTCGGGTACTTGCTCGCGGGGTCGGTCCAGACGGGGAGCTTCTGCACCACGTTGAAGCCGAGCTTCTCGGCCATCGCCCGCATCTTGTCCTGGCCCAGCTTGTGCGCGAGGTCGGCGAAGACGTTGTTGCAGGACAGTTTGAGCGCGGTGCGGGGGCTGACGTTGTTGCACTGCTCGTCGGTCACCTCGCTCTTGAGCTTGAGCGTGGTGCCGGGGATCGTGTAGTTGCCGGGGACGGAGGTCGGCGTGTCGATGTTCGTGACCAGGCCGTTCTCGATGGCGGCCGCGAGGGTGACCAGCTTGAAGGTGGATCCGGGCGCCTGCGGCTTGCGCAGGGCCGTGTTCTCCATGGCCTTGCCCTGGTCCGCGTTGAGCGCCTCCCAGGCCTTCTGATCCGCCTCACCGGCGCCGGCGATGCTGCCCGGGTCGAAGGAGGGGTTGTTCACGACGGCCAGGATCTCGCCCGTCGCCGGGTCGAGCGCCACGGCCGAGCCCTGCTTGCCCTGCAGCGCGTCCCAGCCCGCCTTCTGGACATCCTTGTCGATCGTGGTGAGGACGTTGCCGGGGGCCGCCCGCTTGTTGGTGAGCGTGTCCATGATCGTCTTGAGCCGGTTGTCGGTGCCGTTGAGGATGTCCTTGTAGACGCCCTCCAGCATGCTCCACCCGAAGGCCTGGGAGCTGTAGCCGGTGATCGGCGCGTACAGCGGCCCGTCGGTGTAGGTCCGCTTGTACCGGAAGTCCTTGCCACCGGTGTCCTTGGAGCCGGTGATCGCCTCCCCGCCCACGATGATGTTCCCCAACGGGTTCTCGTACTTCCCGATGAGGTTGCGCCGGTTGTTCTTGTCGTCTGCGAGGGCCTGGCCTTGATATGCCTGCACCCAGGTGACCCGCACCAAAAGGGCCAGCACCAGAAGCAGACAGAAGACCGACGCACGCCTGATCGTCTTGTTCATCCCCCAGAAGGACGTCCCGTCCGCCCCAGCCGTTCCGCTCTGCCCCGATTGTGGCGGAGTTCTCAGCCTTTCTTCATGAGGAAGCCCCCCTCGTACGCCGCGATGACCGCCTGGGTCCGGTCCCGGGAGCCGGTCTTGGCCAGGACCGCGGCCACGTGCGTCTTGACCGTCTGAGGTCCGACCCCGAGCCGCTCGCTCACCTCGTGGTTGGAGAGCCCGGTGGCCATCAGCCGCAGTACGTCGGCCTCCCGGTCCGTGAGCCGGGCGACCCAGGGCGCGGTGGCCGGACCGGCCCCGGGCGGGGTGTGGGCGGCGGCCAGGGAGCGGACGGCCGCCGGGAAGAGCAGCGAGTCCCCCCGGGCCACGAGCCGGACCGCGGCGGTCAGCTCGTCGGGATCGGCCCGCTTGAGGAGGAACCCGGCGGCTCCCGCGCGCAGCGCCTCGTACACGTAGGCGTCGTTCTCGAAGGTGGTGACCACCACGATCCGGGGCGGCCCGGGCATGGTGGCGAGTATCCGCTCGGTGGCCCGGATCCCGTCGATCTCCGGCATCCGCACGTCCATCAGCACCACGTCGGGTTCCAGCGCCCGGACCACGGCCACGGCCTCTGCTCCGGTGGCCGCCTCCCCGACGACCTCCAGGTCGGGCTCGGCGTCGAGGATGACCCGCAGGGCGGTACGGACCATCCGCTCGTCGTCGGCCACGACCAGGCGCAGCGGCGGACGGGCCGGCACGGGGGTCCCCGGGGTCGCCGGGGTCACCGGGGTCACCGGGGTCACCGACGCGGGGGCCGACGCGGTCCCGGGCACCATGGTCGACGGGGTCCCCGGCGCTGGGGTCGACGGGTTCGCCGATGGGGTCGCCGCCGTCATCGGGTGCCCCCGCCGAGCGGGAGGACGGCCCGCAGCCGCCACCGGCCCTCGTGCGGCCCGGCCTCGACACGCCCGCCGAGCAGCGAAGCCCGCTCGGCGGCGCCCTGCAGCCCCCGGCCCCCGGTGGTCCGGGCCCCCGGAACGGCCGCCGGATCGTTCGTCATGACGATCTCCAGTTCCTCGTGTCCACCGTGCTCCCCGTATCCACCGTGCTCGTCGCGCCCACTGGATTCCCCCTGCTCACCGTGTCCCGCGGGTCCCCCGCGCACCCGTACGAGGATCCGCAGATCGACCGGGCCCGTCCCGTGCCGCAGGGCGTTGCTCAGCCCCTCCTGCACGATCCGGTACGCCTCGCGGGAGGCGATCGCCGGAAGCCACCCCCAGCCACCGGCCCGTCCGGGGTCCAGACGGGCCGCGATCGAGGTCCCGGAGGCCCGGCTGCGGGCCAGCAGCCCGTCGAGGTCGGCTGCGAGCGTCGGAGCGGCCGGCAGCCCGGCTCCCCCGGCGCCCGCTCCGTCGCCCTCGCGCAGCAGGCCGAGGACGGCGTCCAGCTCCCCCACCGTGCGCCGGGTGGTGTCCTCGATCGCGGCCAGCGCCTCCCGTACGAAGCCGGGGTCGCTGTCGAGCACCCGCCGGGCGGCGCTCGCCTGGAGGGTGACCGCGCTCAGGGCGTGCCCGACGGCGTCGTGCAGTTCCCGGGCCAGCCGGTTGCGGACCGCCAGATCCGCGGCGCGCTCCTCGGCGGCCGCCAGCCGGTCCGCCGCCGCCGGCCCGAGCAGGACGGGAGCCAGTCGGGCCAGCAGGGCCCCCGCCCCGGCGGCGCACAGGACGAGTCCGGCCAGCAGCCCGATCCCGAGCAGGGGGGCGACGTACGGCTGATCCGGCACGCCCAGCGGGCCGAGCCCGATCGGCAGCTCCCGCAGCGCGCTCACGAACGGCAGGGCCAGCAGCACCGCCGCCATGGGCGGTACCGCCAGGGTCATCCCGCTGACCAGCGCTCCGACCCCCAGGTGCAGGGTCCACCAGGCCGAGGCCCGCCCCCGGGCCGCCCAACTCCGGGCAGGCCCCTCGGCGAAACGCTCCCCCGACACCCCGCACAGGGCGCGCGCGGCGGCCACGGACATCGGCCGGACCAGCCGGAACAGCCCGGTCGCGGCGACGAGCGGCAAGGCGGCGGCGTAGGCGGCGAGGCTGAGCGGCAGGGACTCGCGCGCGTTGTCCCCGCCGGCGAGGACACCGACCGCCACCTCCGTGAGCAGGAAGTACGGCATCAACAGGGCCCCGCCGAGGATCAGATGGACCCAGCGCAGGGGTCTCCACCGCGGCCGCCACTCCACCCTGCCCTCTCCCTCAGCCTTCGCGGCGGCCGGCGAGGAACCGCCCCAGGACGGCGGTCGCGAGGAGGGCGGTGATCATCTGACCACCGTAGATCACGTAGCTCGCGGTGGTGGTCCGTTCTCCGGGTCCGGGGTCGCCGCTCGTGAAGGCCGCCAGCATCCACATCCCCCAGCACAGGGTCGCCGCCGACCCGGTCCACGCCACGGCCAGCGGCCATCCTGCCCGCCGGGTCCCGCCCCTGGCCAGCAGTACCGCCCCCGCCACCGCGGTCAGCGCGCATATCCCGTGGACCGCGGTGGCCACGGCGGTGTCCGAGGAGTACTGCGCGATCTGCGATGCGTTCTGCCCGGCCGTGCCGCCCAGCGCCCAGTAGAAGTGCGCCGCCGCGACCACCGCGCCCAGTGCCGCCGCGGCTCCCGCCACCACCCCCGTGGGTGACGGGAGCCGCGCGCCGAGGGGACCCTGCCAGCGGCGGCCCCAGCGCTCGCGCGCATAGGGCACGAACAGGCCGGCCAGGGCTACCGCCTGGACGATGAAGCCCGTGTAGACGACGTGGAAGACCCAGTCGTCGAGGAAGGGTTTCGCCGCCGTCGGCGCGGCCTCGTCCGGACCCAGACCCATGCCCCTCAGAAGGAGCTGGCCGGGGAAACCGAGCACGATGGGCGTCAGCAGGCCGGTGGCGACGAAGCTCGGAACCACCAGCAGCCAGGACGGAACCCGCTTGCCCCAGGGCCTGATGAGCACCAGGACGAGCAGGATCACGGCCGCGTCCATGAGTACCGTGACGGCGTTCGCCACGGTGAGGAGCAGCCGGGGCTCCAGCAGCACACTGCCCGCCGGTATACCCAGGTGACTCCCGGCCAGCCAGGCGGTCTTCAGGGCCAGGTACGGGACGGTGGCGGCGACGGCCACCGCGGCCAGGACCTTGCGCCCGGCCCCCGGCCCGGCGGCGGAGGGCTGTGCTGCGTCCTGGGTCGGTCGTGGTGGCTGCGGCAGGTGCACGGCTCGTGTGGTCATGGCTCAACGGTCCCGCGCCGGCGCCCCCGCCACCTCCCCCTTGAAGGGGAACCGCCTCCCCCGCCCGGGGGAGGAATCAGGTCCTCCGCCGCGCCGCGCCCCGGCGGCCCCGCGGCTACATCCGCCGCGTCACCACCGACAGCCGGTCGCGCGCCGCGAACAGCGCCGCCTTGATGCCCCGTTCGTGCCCCGGCGTCAGCCGGGCCACCGGCACCGAACAGCTCACCGCGTCCCGCGCCGGCGTCCGGTACGGCACCGCCACGCCGAAGCAGCGCAGCCCGAGCGTGTTCTCCTCCCGGTCCACCGCGTACCCCTGCTCCCGCACCAGGGCCAGGTCCTCGATGAGCCGCTCCCGGTCGGTGATGGTGTGCTCGGTGACGGCTTCGAGCCGCCGCGGCAGCAGTGCGCGTACCTCTTCGTCGGTGTGCGTGGCCAGCAGCGCCTTGCCGAGCGCCGTCGAGTGCACCGGGAGCCGCCGGCCGACGCGGGTGAAGGGCCGCAGGTAGTGCTGGGACTGCCGGGTCGCCAGGTAGACCACGCTCGTCCCGTCGAGACGGGCCAGGTGGATCGTCTCCGTCGTGTCGTCGGAGAGCCGGTCCAGCGTGGGCCGCGCCGCCGCGACCACCTCGTCCCCGTCGATGTACGAGCTGCCGACGAGCAGCGCCCGTACGCCGATGCCGTACCGCGTGCCCGTCGCATCCGTCTCCACCCAGCCCAGGTTCACCAGGGTCCGCAGCAGCATGTAGAGGCTGGATTTGGGCAGGGAGAGGTCGCTCTGGATGTCGGCCAGGCTGTGCAGCCCCGGCCGGGAAGCGAAATGTTCCAGCAACTGGACCGTGCGCACCGCCGACTTGACGGCCGCCTGCGCTCCCGAGCCCCCCGACTCTGCTGTGGTGGTCATCCGCCTTCGTGCCCCTCTGTCTCTTGCTGTCTCTTGTCAACCCGGAAGACACGGAAATAGAGTCCACGGTGGATGTGATCATTCATCCAACGGAACAGCGTTCACAATACTGAACGCATCCGCGCGGGTCAGCGTAGATCCAGGAGGCAGTTCGCCATGGCAGCAACACCAGTCTGGAGTGTGGACCCCCGCACCGGGAAGCACCGCGAGCAGGTTGCGGTGGAGGCCACACCCCGGGAGGTGGACGAAGCCGTGCGCGCGGCCCACGCCGCCCGCGGCTCGCTGGCCGACGCCGCGCGGCGCGCCGCCTTCCTGCGCACCGCCGCCGACCTGCTCGACGAGGCGGCCACCCACGTCATCGAGGCCGCCGACGCCGAGACGGCGCTCGGCCCCGGCCGGCTCACCGGCGAGCTCGCCCGCACCACGGGCCAGTTCCGCGCCTTCGCCGACGCCGTGGACGAGGGCTCCTACCTCGACATCCGCATCGACCACGCCGATCCCACCACCACCCCGCCCCGCCCCGAACTGCGCCGCTACAAGGTGCCGCTGGGCGTCGTCGCGGTCTACGCCGCCTCCAACTTCCCCCTCGCCTTCTCCGTGCCCGGCGGCGACACCGCCAGCGCGCTGGCCGCGGGCTGCCCGGTCGTGGTCAAGGCGCACCCCGACCACCCGGCCACCTCCGAGCTGTGCGCCTCGCTGCTGCGCCGGGCCGCCGTCGCCACCGGGCTGCCGGCCGAGGTCATTGCCGTGGTCCACGGGTTCGACGCCGGCCTGGAGCTGATCCGCCACCCGCTGGTCGGCGCCGCCGGGTTCACCGGGTCGATCCGGGGCGGCCGGGCCCTGTTCGACGCCGCCGCCGCGCGACCCGTACCGATCCCCTTCCACGGGGAACTGGGCTCCCTGAACCCGGTCGTGGTCACCCCGGCGGCCGCCGCGGAACGCGCCGAGGAGATCGGCGGCGGGCTGGCCGGCTCGGTCACGCTCGGCGTCGGCCAGTTCTGCGTCAAGCCCGGCCTGGTCCTCGTACCCGAGGGCGCGGACGGGGACCGGCTCGCGGGAGCGCTGACCAAGGCGCTCGGCGAGACCGAGCCCGGGGTGCTCCTCGACCACCGGATGCGGGAGAACTTCGTCGCCGGGGTCCGCGAACGCGCCGCGCTGCCGGGGGTCGACGCGCCCGTCACCCCCGGCTCCGGCGGCGAGCACACCGTCGGCGCGGGCTACCTGAGCGTGCCGGCGCGGACCCTGCTGGAGGGCGGGCCCTACGAGGTGCTCCTGGAGGAGTGCTTCGGCCCCGTCACCGTGCTCGCCCGGTACGCCGGCCAGGACGAGGCAGCCGCCCTGCTCGGGCGGCTCCCCGGGAACCTCACCGCGACCCTGCAGCTGTCGGCCGCCGAGGCGGACGGCGGCCCGGGTCCGGCGGCGAAGCTGATCTCCCAGGTCACGACGCTGGCCGGCCGGGTCGTGGTCAACGGCTGGCCGACCGGTGTGGCGGTGGCTCCGGCCCAGCACCACGGCGGCCCCTACCCGGCGGCGACCTCGCACTCCACCTCGGTCGGCGGCACCGCGATCGAGCGCTGGCTGCGCCCGGTGGCCTACCAGTCGGTGCCGGACGCCCTGCTCCCGGCGGAACTCCGCGAGGCCAACCCCCTGAACCTCCCGCGACGGGTCACGGGAGGCTAGAACCTGTCGGGGAGCCCCGATCAGCCGCTCAGGACCCGGGCCTTCTCCGTCGCGAACTCCTCGTCGGTGAGGAGGCCCTGGGCCTTGAGCTCGGCCAGCGCGGTGAGCTGGCCGACCCTGTCGACCGGCGCAGCCGGCGCCGCGGCGGGCTGCGGGGCCTGCTGCGACTGCTGCCAGGCCTGCTGCTGCGCGGCCGCCTGGGCTGCCGCCTGGTTGACCAAGGCCTGCTGCTCGGCCTCCGCCGCCAGTTGCTCCTGGTTGCTGCGCTCGGCGGCGTTGCGCTGCATCCGGCCGGAGACCGCGGTGGCCGTACCCGCCACGACCGCGGTGCGGGCCATCGCGCCCAGCAGACCGGGGCGTCCGAAGCGTCGTCGCATGGTGATCCTCCCTACTTCTCGGCCAGTGCGGCGACGGCTCGTTCGACGCCGTCCCGTGGAATGCGTTCCATGAAGAGCACCTGTCCGTCGGACTCCCGCAGCGCCGAGGCCAGGCGGGTGGCCCAGGAGTTCTCCCAGACCACCACGAGGGCCGAGGACTCCGGAGCCAGGCCCTGCGCCACGGTCTCCAGGTCCTCGTCGCTCAGCAGGTCGAACTCCTCGCCGAGGACCCGCTCGAACTGATCGGCCACCTCGGAGTCGGCGAGCTCCACCACGGACACCGCGCCGTCCCGCTCCTTGCGGACGAACGTGAGGTCGAGGATGCGCACCACTCCGCTCTCCTGGAGCTCGCGCAGGGCGGGGGCCACGTCACCGTTGAACCGATTGCCGTCGAAGGTGACCACGGCGACGTCCACCGGGCCGATCGATTCGGCCGTAAGAGCTGCACCAGCAGGCATGAGCAAGACCTCTTCCATAGCGCATGAAATCACCCCAAAAAGGATCTTACTCGGCAGGGCTGACACCGCATCGCGAGGCGCAAATTGCGTTGCGGCACGCCGCCCGGGAACGGCACCCTCGGCCCATGCCCAGACCTCACGGATTCTCGTACGAACAACGCGGCGACCAGAGCGTCGCCATCACCCACCAGGGCCGGTCCGCGGCCACCCTGCGGGGCGGGCGGGCCGCCGCCTTCCTGGCCGAGGTCGAAGCCGGTGACGCCCAGCTCGTCATGGCGCGCTGGACCGGCTCCTACAAGTTCGGCAACGAGCGGACCGCCAGGAACCACCCCCGCAACAAGGGCCGCGTCTGAGGCACGCGTGGGGCGCGGGTGAAGAACCGGGAAACCGGGTGAAAGTAAGGGAACGGCAAAGCCACCTCGGTCGTTCTCCCGGCATGACCGCTATGACCCCTGGTTCCAACCTGCCGCTCAATGCCGTCCGCGTGACGGTCGACGTGGCTGCCCCGGTGCGGCTCGACGTGTCCGCGCTGCTCCTCGCCGGCGACGGCAAGGTGCGTTCCGACGCCGATTTCATCTTCTTCAACCAGCCGTCCGGCCCCGGCGTCACCTACCGCTCGGGCGGCGGCACGGCACCGGACTCGATCACCGTGGACACCGGTTCGGTCCCGCCCGGCATCGAGCGGATCGTCATCACCGCCAGCCCGGACGCCGCGGGCCAGTCCTTCCAGGGCATCGAGCCCACCGCCACCGTCCGGGACGCCGGCAGCGGAGCGGTGATCTCCTCCTTCACCCCGCCGCAGCTCGGCACGGAGACGGCCCTGATCGTCGTCGAGGTCTACCAGCGCGGCGGTGTGTGGAAGGTGCGCGCGGTCGGCCAGGGATACGCGAACGGCCTTGCCGGCATCGCGACCGACTTCGGGGTCTCGGTGGACGAGGAGCCGGCTCCGGCGGCCGCCGCCCCGGCCCCCGTCGCCCCGCCCGCACCGCCCGTGCCCCCGGCTCCCCCGGCGGCGCCGCCCACGTACGCGGCCTCTCCCTGGCTCACCAGCGGCGCACCCGGCGGGGCCACCCCTGCACCCGCACCGGTCGCCCCCGCACCGGTCGCGGCCGCCGCCCCCGCACCCGCACCCGGCGCCGGGAAGATCAACCTCGACAAGGGCCGGGTCAGCCTCCAGAAGAACCAGACCGTGTCCCTGGTCAAGGGCGGCCGCCCGCTGCTCTCGCAGGTCAAGATGGGCCTCGGCTGGGAGCCCGCCTTCCGCGGCCGGAGCATCGACCTGGACGCCTCGGTCATCGCGTACGGCCCGCAGCGCAACCACATCGACAGCTGCTACTTCGGCAAGCTGTCCATCCTGGGCGGCTCGGTCAAGCACTCCGGCGACAACCTCACCGGCGAGGGCGCGGGCGACGACGAGGTGATCGTCGTCGACCTCGGCCGGCTGCCGGCGGAGGCGACGGGCCTCGTCTTCACGGTCAACTCCTTCTCCGGCCAGAAGTTCACCGAGGTGGCCAAGGCCTACTGCCGCCTCATCGACGCCGCGACGAACGAGGAGCTGGTCCGCTTCGACCTCACCAGCGCCGAGCCGCAGACCGGCGTGATGATGGCCAAGCTGATCAAGCAGTTCTCCGGCGAATGGGAGATGACGGCCATGGGAGAGTTTGTGAAGTCGCGCACAGTGCGGGGCATGGTCAAACCGGCCGCACAGGCACTCTGAGCAGGTGAGCGGGCACATGGAGCGACGGACGCCCTCACCGGGTGATCTGTTCCACCCTTAATACGGAGGTGGCTGTCAGTGCCCGCCCGTAGCCTTGGAACCATGCACCAGACACTCCAGCCCGCGGGCCCCGCGCGCCCGTCCGCCGCCGAGGCGAACGAGGCGATCCGGCAGCTCGTCGAGAGCCGGGTGGACGGCGAGTGGCCCTCCGAGGCGTACGAGTTCCTCCTCGAAGAATGGGCCGCGGCCAGCCGCGCCGAAGCTCAGTAAACGAACAGACGTACAGACGAACAGACGAGACAACGAGAAGAGCCGCCGGGCCCGAGGCCCCGGCGGCTCTTCTCATGTCGGGGTACCCGGTCAGCGCCCGCGGCGCCACGGTCCCGTGACGGCCAGCATGATGCCCGGGTCCTGCAGGTTGGCGAACAGCGTCCGCCCGTCCGGCGAGAAGCACACGCCCGTGAACTCCGAGTACTCCGGCTCCTCGGCCGTCCCCAGGTTCATCTCGTTGCGGGCCAGCGGGTACGTGCGCCCCGACTCGGTCGCGCCGAAGAGGTGCTGCAGCCCCGACCCGTCCTCGGCGATGATCAGACCGCCGTACGGGGAGACCGTGATGTTGTCCGGGCCGTCGTACCCGCCGTCCACCGACGGGTCGGCGTTCACCCCGAGCAGGACCTGCAGCCGCACGGTGCGCCGCTTGGGGTCGTAGAACCACACCTGGCCGTCGTGGGCCGCGCCCGGGCTCTCCTCACGGGCGTAGGAGGAGACGAAGTACGCACCGCCGTCGGCCCACCACATGCCCTCCAGCTTGCGCGCGCGGGTCACGGCGGCCACCCCGAACTGCTTGCGCACCGCCACCGTGCGCGCGTCGCGGTCCGGGACCGGCACCCAGTCCACCCCGTAGGTGGTCCCGATCTTCGTCGCCCGCGAGAGGTCGTCGACGAACAGCCCCGCGCTGTCGAAGCACTTGGCGGCCGCCAGCACACCGGCGTCGTCGGCGAGGGTACGGAGCTTGCCGCGCCCGTGGCGGAAGCCGGCCGGCGGGGTCCAGCGGAAGAGCAGCCCGTTGGGGTTGGAGGCGTCCTCGGTGAGGTAGGCGTGGCCGCGGCGCGGGTCGATGACCACGGCCTCGTGGTCATAGCGCCCGAACGCCTTGACCGGCTTCGGGCCGAGGTTGGCGCGGCGGTCGTGGGGGTCGACCTCGAAGACGTAGCCGTGGTCCTTGGTCATCCCGTTCTTGCCGGCGAGGTCCGAGTTCTCCTCGCAGGTCAGCCAGGTGTCCCAGGGGGTGGAGCCGCCCGCGCAGTTGGTCGACGTACCGGAGATGCCCACCCACTCGGCGACCTCGCCGCCGCGCCGGACCTCGACGACCGTGCAGCCGCCGGCCGCGGCCGGGTCGTAGACGAGGCCCTCCGCGAGCGGGACGGGGTGCTTCCAGTTCGCGCGCGGGCCCTTCAGCTCGTGGTTGTTGACGAGGAGGGTGACTCCCCGGTGGCCCGCGAAGGCGGCCGTGCCGTCGTGGTTGGACGGGGTGCTCTCGCCCGAGTCGAGCGCGGTGACACCGCTGTGGGTGATCACGCGGTACGTGAATCCGGCGGGGAGGGCCAGGATTCCGGCCGGGTCGGGCACGAGCGGGCCGTAGCCGGGGCCGCGACCGTGGCCGCCCTGACCCTGCTCGCTGCCGGCGTCCTGCGGTGCGCCGTCGTCCGCGGCGAGGGCCCCGGGGGCGGTGGCGAGTGCGCCGACCGTTCCGGTGAGCGCGACTCCCGCACCCGCGAGTGCGGTGCGGGTGGTGAAATCTCTGCGGCTGAGCGGCATCGGGTCTCCAGGGGTGGGGAGGTGGTGCGCCTGTCGTACGGTCGTCGGCGCACACGCTCCCGCCCGCACGTGAACGCCGACTGAACTACCCGGGAAAACGAATCGACCCCTTGCCCGGCGTCCTCCTTGGCCGAGTCCCTTTCGGGAACGGCTGGTTACCGACGCCTCACACGCCCCGGGAACGCGCCTTGAACGCGGCCTTCCGGGCCTCCTTGGCCGCCTTCTTGTCGGGGTGCAGCCGTCCCATCGCCTCCAGCACGTGGGCCGTCGCCGGGTGCTCCACCCGCCAGGCCTGCTCGAAGAACCCGGTGTGATGGGCGGTCAGCGATTCGATCAAGAGCGGCAGCTCCGCCTCGGCGTCCTCCCCGCCCCCGGCTCCCCCGCCGCTACCGCCGCCCGTGGCGAGCTGCGCCGCGATCGTGTCGACCGTCAGCCAGAACACCATCTCCTCGTCCGGCGCCGGCACGTCGGCCACCCCGCGCTCGGCCAGCCAGACCCGGGCGAGCCCGCCGAGCTCCGCGTCGTCCAGCACCGAGCGGACGGCCGGTTCGGCCTCCGCGCCGGCCGGGGCGAGGGCCTGCTGGCAGCGCAGCCGGCGCAGCGGGCCGCCCGCGTCCGCCCCGCGCGCCGCGGCGAGCAGTTCCGTCACGGCCTCGGGTACGGGGCGGCCGGCCAGCCACTGTTCGATCTCGGCCTGGGCGGCGTCCTCGGAGTAGTGGGAGACCACGTCGAGCAGGACGTCCGCGCCCTTGCCGGCCAGTTCGCCGACGGCCGGGGCCTCGACGCCCGCCTCCAGCATGCGCGCCCGGATCCCGTACAGCCCGAGCGGGGTCAGCCGTACCAGCCCGTACCGGGAGACGTCCTCCTCTTCGGGGGCGGCGCCCGCGCCCGCGAGGAAGTCCTCGTCCTCGGCCTCCGCCATCAGCTCCTCGTCGACGGGTCGGAACTCGACCAGCCCGATCGGCTCCAGCTGCCGGAACTGGTCGTCGAGGCGCATCATCGCGTCCGAGACCTGCTCCAGCACGGCGTCGGTGGGATCGCCCATGTCGTCCGGCACCACCATCGAGGCGGCGAGCACCGGCAGCGGCACCGGGCCGTCGGCCGTGCCGCCTTCGGCGACGGCGAGCAGGTAGAGGTTGGCCAGGACCCCGTCGAGGAAGTCGGCCTCGCGGCGCGGGTTCCAGTCGAGCTGGTCGAAGTCGATCTCGCCGCCCGCGTCGAGGGCGTCGACGAGGTCGTCCAGGGCGGGCACGGCCGCGTCGGCGAGGACGGTGTCCAGGGCGGCCAGCCACAGGTCGAGCACGTCGCCGGGGGTTCCGCCGGTCACCAGTGCCAGGTCCTCGCCGGGCCCGGCGGTGCCGAACTCCCCCTGGCCCGCGTCCGCTTCCCCGTTGGCGGAGCCGTCCTCCTCCGGTTCGGTGACGTCGACGAGTCCGGTGTCGACGGCCACCCGCCAGGCCTGGCTCGCGTGGGCGGCGGAGTCCTCGTCGGCGGGGTCGAGGCCCAGCAGGGCGACGGCCTGCGGCAGTTGGCCTGCGACGAGCTCGCCACCGGTGTCCACGCGGGTGTCCGGTCCGGCCCAGCGGGCGAGGCGCACGGCGCGGGCGAACAGCGGGGCGGCCAGGGCTTCGCGGGCCAGCTCCGCGTCGGGGAGCAGCCGTACCGGCGGCAGCGTGGGGTGCGAGTCTGCGGACATGGGGCGGTTCTCCTCGCGGGCACGGGTTGTTCGGGTACGGGTTGTGCGGGTTGTACGGGTACCGGTGGTTCGGGTACGGGTCTACGGCGCCCCAGAGTAGACGCATTTCGGGCGCTCCCGGCGGCCCCTCCCCTTTGGTTCATCCCACAGTCAACCGCCGTATCCCCTGTAGGGCTTGACAACTTTGCCGGCCACGAAGGAAATTGACGCGCGTAGATATCTGCTTCCTCCTCCACACACCGGAGTTCCCGCCCATGCGCTCCTCGCATCCCCGTTCCGCCGCCGTCGCGGCCCTCGTCGCCACCGCGCTGGCCACCGGCCTGCTCGCGGGCACCGCCGACGCGGCCGAAGGCGCCGCGTCCGCCGATCCGATACGCATCCACGACATCCAGGGCTCCACCCGCATATCCCCGCTGGCCGGCAAGCAGGTCGCCGATGTGGCGGGCGTCGTCACGGGTGTCCGTACGTACGGTTCGCGCGGCTTCTGGATCCAGGATCCGGACACGGACGACGACGACGCCACCAGCGAGGGCGTGTTCGTCTTCACCAGCTCGGTCCCGACCGTCGCGGTCGGCGACGCCGTCACCGTCTCCGGCCTGGTCGGCGAGTACATCCCCGGTGGCGTCGCCTCCGGCAACCAGTCGGTCACCCAGATCTCCAAGCCCGTCGTGACCGTGGTCTCCTCCGGCAACCCGCTGCCCGCGGCCACCGCCGTCAACGAGTACTCGGTCCCCTGCGCGTACGCCCCGGAGGGCGACCCGGCCGCCGCCGGCAGCATCAACGGCCTGACCCTGGAGCCCTCGCGCTACGCCCTGGACTACTACGAGTCCCTGGAGGGCATGAACATCGCGATCGGCACCTCGCGCGTGGTCGGCGCCACCGACCCGTACGCGGAGCTGTGGGTGACGGTGAAGGGCTGGGAGAACACCGCCAAGCGCGGCGGCACGATCTACGGTTCGTACGAGTCCCAGAACACCGGCCGCCTCCAGATCCAGCAGCTCGCGCCCCTCGCGCAGCAGCCGTTCCCGGTGGCCAACGTCGGCGACAAGCTGACCGGCCCCACCGAAGGCCCGCTGGACTTCAACCAGTTCGGCGGCTACACCCTGGTGGCCCGCACCCTCGGCACGGTCAGGGCGGGCACCCTCGCCCCCGAGAAGACCAAGGCGCAGGCCTCGAACGAGCTCGCGGTGGCCACGTACAACGTCGAGAACCTCGACCCGTCCGACCCGCAGGAGAAGTTCGACAACCTGGCGAAGGCCGTCGTCGAGAACCTCGCCTCCCCCGACGTCCTCGCCCTGGAGGAGATCCAGGACGACAACGGCGCCAAGAACGACGGCACGGTCTCGGCCGAGGCCACCCTGACGAAGTTCACCGCGGCCATCACGGCCGCCGGCGGCCCGGCCTACCAGTGGCGGACCGTCGACCCGGAGGACAAGAAGGACGGCGGCGAGCCCGGCGGCAACATCCGCCAGGTGTTCCTCTTCAACCCGGAGCGGGTCTCCTTCACCGAGCGCGCCCCGGGCGACGCCGTGACGGCGACCGGTGTGGTGAAGGAGAACGGCAAGGCCGCCCTGACCCACTCCCCCGGCCGGATCGACCCGGCGAACCCGGCGTGGGTGGACAGCCGCAAGCCGCTGGCCGGCGAGTTCGTCTTCCGCGGCAAGACGGTCTTCGTGATCGCCAACCACTTCGGCTCGAAGGGCGGCGACGAGGGCCTGACCTCCCACCACCAGCCGCCGGTCCGCAAGTCGGAGGAGAAGCGGCTGCTCCAGGCGCAGGCGGTGAACGGCTTCGTCAAGGAGATCCTGGCGGCGGAGAAGCACGCGAACGTCCTCGTCGTCGGCGACATCAACGACTTCGAGTTCTCGGCGACGACGGACGCGCTGGCGGACGGCGGCGCCCTGTACCCGGCGATCAAGTCGCTGCCGAAGTCGGAGCGGTACTCGTACGTCTTCCAGGGCAACGCGCAGGTGCTGGACCAGATCCTGACCAGCCCGGCGATCAAGAAGTTCACGTACGACAGCGTGCACATCAACGCCGAGTTCTCGGACCAGAACAGCGACCACGACCCGCAGGTCGTGCGCTTCCGCCCGTAGCGGCGCCGCCGAAGGGGCCGGGCCGCACCGCCGCCCGGCCCCTTTGGCATGATCCCGGCATGATCTTCCGTACCGCAACGCGTCAGGATCTGCCCGCCGTACTCGCCCTGCTGGCTCAGTCCGCCGACACAGACCCGGCCGCAGCCGCTGCCGGGGCCCCCGAGCCGGCCTCCGGGCCGGTCTCCGAAGCCCACGAGCTGGCCTTCGCCGCGATCGAGGCGGACCCGCGCAACGAGATGCTGGTCCTGGAGGAGGACGGGGTCCTCCTCGGCTGCCTTCAGCTGACGTACGTCCCGGGTCTGGGCCAGGGCGGTCGGGAGCGGGCCCTCGTGGAGGCCGTACGGATCCGCGCGGACCGGCGGGGCGGGGGGCTCGGGGCCCGCCTGATGGAGCTGGCGGCGGACCGGGCCCGCGAGCGCGGCTGCGGCCTGATGCAGCTCACCAGCAACAAGCGCCGCACCGCCGCGCACCGCTTCTACGAGCGGCTGGGCTACGCCCGGAGCCACGAGGGCTTCAAGCTGCCGCTGCGCTAGCGGGGAGGGCGGCCGGGACCCGGGACCGGACGGTCGGGAGCCGAGGAAGGGACCTTTGGCCCTGGCGTGACGCTCAGCACATCCCTACCCATTCGGGCGGTTCTGGTGTTGAGTGTCCCCACGCCCGATCTTGTACCGCACTCCAGCACTCCTTTGGAGGACCGCGTGTTCCCCTCCATCTCCCTCGCTCAGGAAATCGGCATCGCCGTCCTGCTCGTGGCCGCCGCCGTCTGGCTGATCGGCCTCGGCCACATGCTGTGGGACAGCCGCTTCCACCACCCGGAGCCAGGCGCCTTCGAAGGCCTCTCGGTCATCCCGGCCCAGCGCGGCACCTCCGTGCACCCGATGGAGTCGGTGGAACTGACCGAGGCGGAGCAGCAGGCCTTCGCGGGCCTGGTCCGCACCATCCCCCTGCACTGACACCCCGCGCACGGCCGATCCCCCTCCCCCGCTCGGGTGGGGAGGGTGTTCTCCCTGCGGCCCGGTGCGGCGCGGTCGGTAGGCTCGGGCCATGACGTCACATCAGGCGGATGCCTCGTAGATCCCCGGGCCTGCTGAGGTCCGCCGGGCCCGTCGGCCCGATGCGCTCCCTGAGCACGCTGCTCATCAGCACCTGTCCCGGACCGCCGGTGTGCACCGGCCTGCACACCTACCTCTTCGTCGACGGCCTCGACCTCACGGCCCGCAGCGACAGCCGCATGGCCGGCCTCGATCCGTGGTGGCTCCTGCGCCCCGGTGGACCGCTCCATCCGGCGGACATGCCGCGCGAGGTGGACGTGGCGGCCCGACCGGGGCCCGATCCGGGGCCGGAGCGACTCACCCTCCGGGTCCGGATCCGGGGCGGGACGGTCATCTGGTCCGGCCTGATGTACCCCGGCTCCGACGGCAAGGCCGTCGAGGAGGTCCACTTCCGCCTGGACCAGTACCTGGGCGAGGTCGAGCGGGCGTACGCGGCCTTGCCGGACCGGACCTGACCGCCGGCGACGGGCCGGCATCGCGCAAACGAACGCCCTCCCACCCCGGTCGGGGTGGGAGGGCGCTGTCGTGGTGGGCCGGATCGGTCAGTTGTGGCTGTGCAGGACCTCGTTCAGGCCGCCCCAGGCCGCCTTGTACGGGCGGGCCTCGACGGCGCCGGTGACCGAGTTGCGGCGGAAGAGGATGTTGTTGGCGCCCGAGAGCTCCAGGGCCTTGACGATCTGGCCGTCCGGCAGGGTGACGCGGGTGCCCGCGGTCACGTACAGGCCCGCCTCGACGACGCACTCGTCGCCCAGGGCGATGCCGACGCCCGCCTCGGCGCCGATCAGGGTGCGCTCGCCGATCGAGATGATCTGCTTGCCGCCGCCCGACAGGGTGCCCATGGTGGACGCGCCGCCGCCGATGTCGGAGCCGTCGCCGACCACGACGCCCGCGGAGATCCGGCCCTCGACCATGGAGGTGCCCAGGGTGCCGGCGTTGAAGTTGACGAAGCCCTCGTGCATGACGGTGGTGCCCTCGGCGAGGTGCGCGCCCAGGCGGACCCGGTCCGCGTCGGCGATGCGCACGCCCTTGGGGGCGACGTAGTCCGTCATCCGCGGGAACTTGTCGATCGAGGTGACCTGGAGGTGCAGGCCCTCGGCGCGGGCGTTCAGGCGGACCGTCTCGACCTGGTCGATCGCGACCGGGCCCAGCGAGGTCCAGGCGACGTTGGCCAGCAGGCCGAAGACGCCGTCCAGGTTCTGGCCGTGCGGCTTGACCAGGCGGTGGCTGAGCAGGTGCAGGCGCAGGTACGCGTCGTGCGCGTCCAGCGGCTTGTCCTCCAGGGAGGCGATCACGGTGCGGACGGCTACGACCTCGACGCCGCGGACCGCGTCCTGGCGGATCGCCTTGGGCGCGGTGGCCCCCAGCAGCTCCACGGCCTGTTCGGCGGTGAGGCGCTCGGTGCCGGCCGGGCCGGGCTCGGCGACCAGCTGGGGGGCGGGGAACCAGGTGTCGAGGACGGTGCCGTCGGCGGTGATGGTGGCAAGTCCGGCGGCGACGGCGCCGGTGGTACGCGTAGCAGTCATGCCCGAAACCTAACCGGCGACGGCCCGCGGTCGCGAACCGGTCTCATGTGCCGGGCGCGCGCGTCGCCGCGTCGCCCGCGCACCCATGACCAGGACCGTCCCGCCCGCGGCCGCGCCCAGTACCGCGCACAGCGGCCACAGCAGGCCCGGCGCGGCGTCGTACAGGGCTCCGCCGAGGGGCGCGGCGAGGACGACGCCACTGACGGAGACGCCCGCGTACAGGCTCTGGAACCGGCCGATGGCGTGCTCGGGCGACTCGTCCGCGACGTACGCCGTGGCGGTGGTCTTGTAGAGGATCTCGCCGAGGGTGAGCAGCAGCATCATCGCGACCGCGGTCAGGACGCCCACTCCGAGCGCCGGCATCGCGTAGCCGCCACCCACCAGCACGAGCCCGGTGCCGATGATGTGCAGCGGGGAACGCCGGCGCAGGGCGAGGGCGGCGGGGATCTCCAGGAGCATGATCACACCGCCGTTGACCGCGATGAGCAGTCCGTAGGCGCGGGTGTCCAGACCGTGGTCGGCGAGGACGACGGGGAAGGTCGTGTAGTGCTGCCTGTAGACGATGTCGATGACGACGATCGCGCCGAGCAGGACGAGTACGGCGGGCCGGGCGCGCAGCTCCCGCCACAGGCCCCCGCGGCCCAGACCCCCGTCCGGGGCCGCGGGGGGCGCTGCGATTGCCCTGGCCGGTACGACCCGGGCGATCCAGAGGGCGAAGAAGAGGGTTCCGAGGCCGTCCGCGACGAAGAGCCAGTCGTACGAGAACCCGGTCGCGATGAGGGCCCCGATCGGTGAGCCCACCGCGAAGCCCGCGTTGGACACGAAGCGGGTGAGCGCGAAGGCCTGACGCCGGGAGCCTTCCGGCACGGTGACGGCGACCAGCGCGGAGTTGGCGGCGCGGACCACCCCGGAGGCGTACTGCGCGAGCGGCAGGACGAGGACCAGCAGGCCGGTGGAGACCGCCGGCAGGGCCACGAGGGCGACTCCGCCGAGCGCGGAGGCGGTGAGCAGCACCCGGCGGTGGCCGAAGCGGTCGCCGTACCAGCCGCCGGTGAAGTTCCCGGCGACCAGTCCGACGCCGCCGACGCCGACGATCAGGCCCGCCTGGGCGGCGCCGAGGCCGCGCGGGCCGGTCAGGTAGAGGAAGACGAAGACGAAGGTGAAGCTGACGACGGCGTTGACCAGGATCCCCGCAGCCAGCAGCCACACGACCCTCGGTACGTCCTTGAATCCCTGCAGCACACTCTCGTCCCCCCGCGTTCCCGACACATTCCCAGTGAGTTCCCTTTGGGAACTAACCATGTCAGCATGGCAGCCTCGGGTCAACGGACAAAGGAGTGCCCATGGCCCAGCGCACGCACCTCGACGACGCGGACTGCTCCATCGCCCAGGCCCTCGACGTCGTGGGCGACTGGTGGACGCTGCTGATCGTGCGCGACGCCGCCCGCGGCGTGCAGCGCTTCGACGAGTTCCAGCGCGAACTGGGCATGTCGCGAAAGGTCCTGACGGAGCGGCTGAAGCTGCTGGTCGAGGCGGGCGTACTGACCCGCGAGCCGTACCAGGAACGGCCGGTGCGCCACGCGTACCGGCTGACCCCGCGCGGACGCGCGCTGCTCCCGGTCCTGGTCGCCCTCCAGGACTGGGGGGACACCTGGATCCTGGGAGAGGGAGAGATGACGGCGACGACGGACGAGACCTCGCGCGAGGCGGTACGGGTCCACGCGCTGCGCGGCACCCGGCTGCCGGAGCTGTCGCTGCCGGACCGTTTCGGCGAGCTCCGCGACCCGGTGGCGGACACCCCGTTCACCGTCCTGTACTGCTTCCCGGGCGCGTTCGCCCGAGCCGAGTCCTACCCGCCGGGGTGGGCCGGGATCCCCGGGGCGCGGGGGTGCACCCTCGAATCGTGCACCTACCGGGACCAGCTCGGGGAGTTCGCGGCGGCGGGCGCGACGGTGCACGGGGTGTCCACCCAGCGGCCGGACGAGCAGCGGGAGTTCGCCGAGGCCGAGGGGCTCCGCTTCCCCCTGCTCTCGGACGCGGAGCTCGGGCTCGTCGCGGCGCTGCGGCTGCCGACGTTCCGGGCGGGGGGCATCAGCCGGCTCAAGCGCCTGACGCTGGTCGTGGACCGCGACCGGACCGTCCGCGAGGTCCTCTACCCGGTCCGGGACATCGAGGCGAGCGTGGCCGCCGCCCTGGCGGCGGTCCGCGGCGGGTAGCCCCGGGGGCCCGCCCCCGGCCGGGCCCCGGCCGGGCCCCGGCCGGCCCCGCCGTCAGGCCCGCAGCACCCGCCGCAGGATCTCGCAGGCGTACGCCTGGTCGTACTCCGCCCCCGTCAGCAGCACTTGCAGGCCGATCCCGTCCATCACCGCCACCAGCGCCCGCGCCGTGGCCGGGTCCGTCCGCGCGGACAGCGCCGCGGCGACGGCCTCGCACCATTCGGCGGCCACGGGACGCAGCGCGGGGCGGCGCAGGGCGGCCAGGTAGAGCTCGTACTCCAGCTCCGCCCGCGCCCGGTCCGCCCCCAGGAACTCGCCCAGCAGGGCGGCCAGACCGCCCGCCAGGTCCGCGTCCGGATCGGCCAGCGCCGCGGAATCCTCCACCACCCGAGCGAAGCCCTCGTTGGCCTGCCGCAGCGCCGCGACCAGCAGGTCGTCCAGGCTCTTGAAGTGGTACGTCGTCGAGCCGAGCGGTACGTCGGCCTCCGCGGCCACGCTGCGGTGACTGAGCCCGGCGATACCCCGCGCGCCCACCACCCGGATGGCCGCGTCGATGATCCGGTCCCGCCGGTCCGGGTCGTAGCGGCGTACGGAGCCGGCCATCAGTGCGTGGTCCCCCCGAGGTTCAGCAGCACGACGCCGGCGATCACCAGGGCGATGCCGCCGATCTTCGCGGCCGTCGCGGCCTCCCCCATGAAGACCATGCCGATCGCGGCGATCGCGGCCGTGCCCACGCCCGCCCAGATCGCGTACGCCGTCCCCACCGACATCGACTTGAGCGTCTGCGCGAGCAGCGTGAAGGCGATGACGTAGCCCACCAGCGTGATCAGCGAGGGCCACAGCTTCGTGAAGCCCTCGCTGAACTTCATTGCGGTGGTACCGGCGACCTCAGCGGCGATGGCGGCCGCGAGCAGTATGTAGGGCATGCGTACGACTGTACACATCGTTATGGACGCGCGTACACAACCGCGTGTCCCCGGGACTTCCCCGGTCCCGGCCGCTACGGTGTCCGCTCGCGGCGGCGCCGCCGTGTGCACCGGGGGACGGGGAGATCCGCGCATGGTCCAGGACGGGACGCGACACGAGACGCAGCACGCGAGCCGGCCGTGGACGCCCTGGGGCGGCGGCTGGCTGCCCCCGCAGCCTCCCCGGCCCGGGGTGATATCCCTGCGGGCGCTGACCCCCGGCGAGATACTCGGCGGCGCCTTCGCCACCCTCGCCCGGTACGGGGTCCGCCTCGCCACCGCCATGCTCCTCGGCCAGCTCGGGGCACTGCTGCTGGTCGCGGCGGCCGCCCTGACGGCGTTCGCGCTGGACGCCCGGCCCGTCGCCGCCCTGGTTCCCGCCGCCGCCCTGGCCACCCTGCTGACCTGCACCCTGGCCGCCGCACTGACGGGGGCCGTGCTCCGCCCGGCGCTGCTCGGCCGCCCCGCCACCGCCCGTACGCTGCTGCGCGCCGCCCGCCCCCGCTTCGCGGCCGTCCTCGGCACCCAGCTCCTGGTGCTCGGCGCCGTGGCCGGACCGGGCGCCGCCGTCCTGGCCGCCGGGCTGCCCCCGCTGGTGGCGGCGGCCACCCTGCCGGTCGCCCTCGTACTCGGGGTCCTTCTCGCGCTCGCGCCCACGGTCGCCGCCTACGAGGGGCTGGGCCCGCTCGGCGCCCTGCGCCGCTCGGCCCGCCTGGTGCGCGGGGCCTGGTGGCGCACGCTCGGCCTCACCGCCCTCGCCGCCGCGATCGGCGCCCTGGCGGCGTACGCCGTCCAGCTGCCCTTCGCCTTCGCCGGGGCGCTCAGCCTGATCCCCGCGGTGGACGGCGGCTTCGTGCACGCGACCCTCACCGCACTCGGCGGGATGGTCGCCCAGACACTGCTGCTCTGCTTCCCGCAGCTCACCGCCGGCCTGCTCTACGCAGACCGGCGGCTCCGCCGCGAGGACCTGGCGGCGGAGCTCGACCGGCAGTCCCGGGAGCTCAGCTCAGCGTGAACCAGGCCGCGCGGGACTTCTTCCACTCCGGGTGGGTGAGGTCCTTGGCCTCGGTGCCGTCCCCGTACAGGTCGGCGGAGCCGCTGTCGGTGACCAGCTGCACGCGCGCGCCCGCGACCGACAGGTCGGGAACCGCCACGATGGCCTCCCAGCCGCCCGGGTCGGTGGTCGGCAGGTCGGCCCGCTTGACCGGGGCGTGGCCGGCGATCCCGTCCCACTGGTAGAGGGCGTAGGGGTCGGAGTTGTCGTCCGCCGCCCAGGAGCCGGCCAGGATCAGGTACTGGTCGGCCGCGTTCTTGCGGATGTCGCGGATCGCGAGCCCGCCGAGGTCGAGCTCGATGCCCGCGCCGAAGGTGGCCTTGGTCCCGCTGGAGATCACCTTGTCGAAGTTGGTCACCGGCACGACCAGCGCCTTGCCGCCGATCACCGCGGGCGCCAGCGGGGCCCGGAAGCCCAGGTAGGCGGTGGTGGTGGAGCCCGGGGCGAACTCCAGGCCCTCCACGTTGAACCCGTCGATCTGCTTCGGCGCCTCACCGGCGGCCGTACCGGCCGCGAAGCCGTAGCGGTTCCCGTTCGCCGTGTCCCAGGCGACCAGATCCTCGCGGAGCTTCTTGTACGAGCGCCCGTACGCGAGCTGCGCGGTGGATCCGGAGCCGCTCAGCGTGGTGGTGAACACCGTGTTGCGGGGCGCCTTGTACTCGCCGTCCTTGTTGTTGCCGAGCGAGCCCGTCCAGTAGATGGTGCTGCCGATCAGGGTCGCGCCCTCGATGTCCACCTCCTTGGTGACACCGAGCTGCGAGCTGAAGTCCCAGGTCCTGACCGGGGCCGCCGAGTTCGCGCGGTCGTACAGGCGCAGCACGTTGCTCTCGTCGTCGGCGACCACCGTGTAGCCGCCGCCGACGTCCACGGCGGCCGAGGAGTCCGAGGCGCCGGTGAAGTAGCGCGCGTCGGCCGGGTTCTGCACGGCGGCGGAAGCGGCGAAGTAGAGGGTCTTGGTGGCGGTCTTGCCGCCCAGACCGGTCACCTTGACGGTGAGGTTGGTGTAGCCGCGGCCGCGTGCGGTGACCGCGAGCTTGCGGACGGCGCCCGCCCCCGTGACGCTCACGTCGCCGGTCCCGGCGACCGTGGCCTTGCTGGAGGCCGAGGCGCTGACGGTGAGCGCGGAGACGTTCGCGCCGCTCTGCGCCACGGTCACGTCCACCGTCGGGTCACCGCTCCCGCCGACGGCTCCGGACAGGTAGGCGGCGGACAGCGAGATGGTGGGCGTGCCGTACGTCACCGCCTGCGCGGGCATCGTCGTGGCGGCGATCAGCAGCGCGGCGATGCCGGCGGCTGCGAGGTACGTCGTCTTCATCGTCTTCCCATGCTGCGCGTTCATCGGTGACCTCCGCGAATCGGGCTGAGCGTGAACCATCCGGACCGGGACTTCTTCCACTCCGGGTGGTCGAGGTCCTTGGCTTCGGTGCCGTCCCCGTACAGGTCGGCGGAGCCGCTGTCGGTGATCAGCTGGACGCGGGCGCCGGGCACCCGCAGGTCGGGCACGGAGACCACGGCTTCCCAGCCGCCGGGGTCGGTGGTCGGCAGGTCGGCCCGCTTGACCGGGGCGTGCGCCGCGACGCCGTCCCACTGGTAGAGGGCGTACGGGTCGGAGTTGTCGTCCGCCGCCCAGGAGCCGGCCAGGACCAGGTACTGGCCCGCGGCGTTCTTGCGGATGTCACGGATCGCGAGGCCGCCGAGGTCCATCTCGATCGGCTCGCCGAAGACCGGCTTGGCCGCGCCGGCCACGACCTGGTCGATGTTGGTGACGGGCACGACCAGTGCCCTGCCCCCGGGCACGGCGGGCGCCAGCGGGGCCCGGAAGCCCAGGTAGGCGGTGGTGGTGGAGCCCGGAGCGAACTCCAGGCCCTCCACGTTGAACCCGTCGATGCTCTTCGGGATCCGGCCGGCCGCCGTACCGGCCGCGAAGCCGTAGCGGTTCCCGTTCGCCGTGTCCCAGGCGACCAGGTCCTCGCGCAGGCCCTTGTACGCGGAACCGAAGACGATCTGGGTGTCGGCGCCCGTCCCGGTGAGCCGGGTGGTGAAGACGGTGTTGCGCTCGGCCTTGTACTTGCCGTCCTTGTTGTTGCCGAGCGAGCCCGTCCAGTAGACGGTGTCGCCGACCCGGGCGGCCGCCTCGATGTCGGCTTCCTTCTTGATGCCGAGCGCGGGGCCGAGGTCCCAGGTCTTCACGGGAGCGCCGGAGCGGGAGCGGTCGTACAGGCGCAGCACGTTGGTCTCGTCGTCGGCCACCAGCGCGTGGCCGCCGCCGACGTCCACGGCGGCCGAGGAGTCGGCGGAGCCCGTGAGGTAGCGGGTGGAGAAGGCGCCGGTGCCCACCCGCGCCGAAGCGACGTACGAGAGGGTGGCCGTGGCCGTCTTGCCGCCGCGGCCCGTCACCCGGAGCGTCAGGTCGGTGTAGCCCCTGGCCCGCGGGCTGACGGTCAGCTCACGGTCGCCGTGGCCGGTCCGGCCGATGCGCACGTCCCCGGGCCCGGCGACCGCCGGGTTGCTGGAGGAGAGGACCTCGACCCTGAGGAAGGCGGCGGGTATCCCCTCCTGCGCGATGTCCACGGTGACGCCCGGGTCGCCGATCGCACCGACGGCCCCGGACAGGTATCCGGCGGAGAGCGCGATGGTCGGTTCGGCGGCGGTGTCCTGGGCGGCGTGCGCGGGCGCGGTCAGTCCGGCGGCGAGCAGGGCGGCGGCCCCGGCGGCTCCCACGGCACCGAGGCGGCGTGCCGGTGAAGGGCGAACGGTCAACGGAGGTCCTCTCGTCTGCGCCGTCACGTTGTGACGGCCGTCGAGAAGATTCGGCCACCGTGGCCAACTCCAGGTGCACGCGGCCCGTCCTCGGGGAAAACAGACGACCCCCGGCACACCCGTGCCGGGGGTCGTTCGTTCACTAGGCCGTCGGACGGCCGTCGTGCTGGTCTTGCTCGGGCCAGGCGTCGATCAGACGTTGAAGCCGAGCGCGCGCAGCTGCTCGCGGCCGTCGTCCGTGATCTTGTCCGGGCCCCACGGCGGCATCCACACCCAGTTGATGCGCAGTTCGCTGACGATGCCGTCCGTAGCCGACTTCGCCTGGTCCTCGATGACATCCGTCAGCGGACAGGCCGCCGAGGTGAGGGTCATGTCGAGGGTCGCGATGTTCGCGTCGTCGACGTGGATGCCGTAGATCAGGCCCAGGTTGACGACGTCGATGCCCAGCTCGGGGTCGACCACGTCGTAGAGGGCCTCGCGGACCTCTTCCTCGGTGGCCGGCTTGATGGACGCCTCGGGCGTCGCGTTCTCGGTCATGCCGTCTTCCTCTCGGCGTCGCCCAGTGCCTGGGCGGTCGCGTCCTTCCACGCCATCCAGCTCAGCAGAGCACACTTCACCCGGGCCGGGTACTTGGAGACGCCGGCGAACGCGACCGCGTCCTCCAGCACCTCCTCCATGGCCTCGTCGGGCTCGATCTTGCCCTTGGACTGCATCAGCTCCAGGAAAACTTCCTGGATCTTCCGCGCCTCGCCCAGCTCCTTGCCGACGAGCAGCTCGTTCAGTATCGACGCGCCGGCCTGGCTGATGGAGCAGCCCTGGCCCTCGTACGAGATGTCCGTAAGGGTCTCGCCGTCGTACTTCACGCGCAGGGTGATCTCGTCACCGCACGTCGGATTGACGTGGTGCACCTCGGCGTCGCCGTCGCGCAGGCCTCGCCCGCGCGGGTGCTTGTAGTGGTCCAGGATCAGTTCCTGGTACAGGGATTCCAGCTTCACTGCGCCCTCGTCGCCTTCGTCGCTTCGTCTTATCCGAAGAAGTTCCGTACGTGCTCCAGCCCGGCGACCAGTGCGTCGACCTCGGCCGGAGAGGAGTACAGATAGAAAGACGCTCGCGTCGTCGCCGGAATTCCGTACC
Organism: Streptomyces sp. NBC_00335; assembly: GCF_036127095.1. GTDB lineage: Bacteria > Actinomycetota > Actinomycetes > Streptomycetales > Streptomycetaceae > Streptomyces. Next base: position 6,590,119 of record NZ_CP108006.1, on the reverse strand, counting down.
GGAGGCAGACCGGGCGGGCGCAGTGGTGTCCCACGCGGACCGCGATGCCCTGCTCGTCCAGTACCTGGCCGACGTCGTGCGGGTGGATGTCACCCAGCACGAAGGAGATCGCGGCGCCGCGGTCCTCGGCCGTGGTGGGGCCGATGATGCGCAGGTCGGGGACCTCCGCGAGGCGCTTGATCGCGTACTCGGTGATCGCGTGCTCGTGCGCGGCGATCTTGTCCATGCCGATCGCGGTCAGGTAGTCCACGGCCGCGCCGAGGCCGACGGCCTGGGCGATCGGGGGCGTACCGGCCTCGAACTTGTGGGGCGCCGGGGCGTACGTCGAGGAGTGCATCGAGACGGTTTCGATCATCTCGCCGCCGCCCAGGAAGGGCGGCAGGTCCTCGAGCAGCTCCTGGCGGCCCCAGAGGACGCCGATGCCGGTCGGGCCGCACATCTTGTGACCGGTGAAGGCCACGAAGTCGGCGCCGAGCGCCTGCACGTCGAGCGGCATGTGCGGAGCGGCCTGCGAGGCGTCGATCAGCACCAGCGCGCCGACCTCCTGCGCGCGCCGGACGATCGCCTCGGTCGGGTTGACCGTGCCCATGATGTTGGAGACCAGCGTGAAGGAGACGATCTTCGTCTTCTCCGTGATGACCTCTTCGATGTTGGACAGATCGAGCCGGCCGTCGTCGGTGAGGCCGAACCACTTCAGCTTCGCGCCGGTGCGCTGCGAGAGCAGCTGCCACGGGACGATGTTGGAGTGGTGCTCCATCTCCGTGATGGCGATCTCGGTCTCGCGGTCGACCCGGTAGGGCTCGTCCGCCCAGCCGAGCATGTTCGCGACCAGGTTGAGCGACTCCGAGGCGTTCTTGGTGAAGATCACCTCGTTGCGGCTCGGCGCGTTGATGAAGGCGGCGACCTTGTCGCGAGCGCCCTCGTACAGCGCCGTGGCCTCCTCGGCGAGCACGTGCACGCCGCGGTGGACGTTGGCGTTGTGCTGCTCGTAGTACTCGTTCAGCGCGTCGAGCACCTGGCGCGGCTTCTGCGAGGTCGCAGCGTTGTCCAGGTAAACGATCTTCTTCCCGTCGTGGACCACACGATCCAGAAGGGGGAAGTCCTTGCGGATCGCCTCGATGTCGAGGAGGCCAGGCAGCTGTGTCACGCGGTCGCGCCACCCTTCGTGCTGTAGGACTCGTAGCCTTCGGCCTCCAGCTTGTCGGCGAGCTCGGCGCCGCCGGACTCGACGATGCGGCCCTCGGAGAAGACGTGGACGAAGTCGGGCTTGATGTACCGGAGGATCCGCGTGTAGTGCGTGATCAGCAGGGTGCCGGTGTCGCCGGTCGCGTGGACGCGGTTGACGCCCTCGGAGACCTGGCGCAGGGCGTCGACGTCGAGGCCGGAGTCGGTCTCGTCGAGGATCGCGATCTTCGGCTTCAGGAGCTCCAGCTGCAGGATCTCGTGGCGCTTCTTCTCACCGCCGGAGAAGCCCTCGTTGACGTTGCGCTCGGCGAAGGCCGTGTCCATCTGGAGCTGCTCCATCGCGGACTTGACCTCCTTCACCCAGGTACGCAGCTTCGGCGCCTCGCCGCGGATGGCGGTGGCCGAGGTGCGCAGGAAGTTGGAGACCGAGACGCCGGGGATCTCGACCGGGTACTGCATCGCGAGGAACATGCCGGCGCGGGCACGCTCGTCGACGGACATCTCCAGGACGTCTTCGCCGTCCAGGGTCACGGTGCCCTTGGTGATGGTGTACTTCGGGTGACCGGCCAGCGCGTACGCGAGGGTGGACTTGCCGGAGCCGTTCGGACCCATGATGGCGTGCGTCTCACCCTGCTTGATGGTGAGCTCGACGCCCTTGAGGATCTCGCGGGCGCCGTTCTCGGCCTCGACGGAGACGTGCAGGTCGTGGATTTCAAGCGTTGCCATGGATACCTCAGGACTCCTGGGTGAGGGAGACGAGCACGTCGTCCCCTTCGATCTTTACGGGGTATACGGGGACGGGGCGCGTCGCGGGCAGGCCGGACGGCTTGCCGGTGCGCAGGTCGAAGGCCGAGCCGTGCAGCCAGCACTCGATCATGCAGTCTTCGACCTCGCCCTCCGAGAGCGAGACGTTCGCGTGCGAGCAGATGTCGTTGATCGCGAACACCTCGCCCTCGGCGCGGACGATGGACACCGGCGTGCCGTCGAGCTCGACCCTCTTGGGGGCGTTCTCCTCCAGCTCGCTCAGCGCACAGGCCTTGACGTAAGTCATCAGACGGAACCCTGGAGCTCGGTCTCGATCTTGGCGAGCAGGCGCTCCTCGATGTCGTCGACACCGATCTGCTGGACGAGCTCGGCGAAGAAGCCGCGCACGACCAGGCGGCGGGCCTCGTCGGCCGGGATGCCGCGCGACTGCAGGTAGAAGAGCTGCTCGTCGTCGAAGCGGCCGGTCGCGGAGGCGTGGCCGGCGCCGACGATCTCGCCGGTCTCGATCTCCAGGTTCGGCACCGAGTCGACCCGGGCGCCGTCCGTGAGGACGAGGTTGCGGTTCATCTCGTAGGTGTCGGTGCCCTCGGCGGTCTTCTCGATGAGCACGTCACCGATCCAGACGGCGTGGGCGTCCTGGCCCTGGAGCGCGCCCTTGTAGACCACGTTCGACTTGCAGTGCGGGGCCTTGTGGTCGACCAGGAGGCGGTGCTCCTGGTGCTGACCGGCGTCCGTGAAGTACAGGCCGAAGAGCTCGGCCTCGCCGCCGGGGCCCGCGTAGTTCACGCGCGGGTGGAGGCGGACGAGGTCGCCGCCGAAGGTGACCACGATCGACTTGAAGGTCGCGTCGCGGCCGATCAGCGCGTTGTGCTGGGACACGTGGACGGCGGTGTCGTCCCAGTCCTGCACGGAGACCACGGTGAGCTTGGCGCCGTCGCCGACGAGGAAGTCCACGTTGGCGGCGCGCACGCCGTCACCGGTGTGGTCGATGACGACGACGGCCTCGGCGAAGGCCTTCACGTCGAAGACGGTGTGGCCGAAGGTGGTGCCGCCCTCGCCGTGCAGCGTGACGCGCACGGGCTCGGTGAGCACCGCTTCCTTGGGCACGGTCACGACCGTGGCCTTGGCGAAGGACGAGAACGCCTGGGCGGCGATCCGGTCCACCGGGGTGCCTGCCTTGCCGATGCGCGCGTCGCCGCGCTCCACGGACTCGATCGTGACCACGTCGGGCGCGTCGATCTGGGCCTTCATGGTGCCGTTGGCGACCGCGGTGCCGTCGTGCAGGCCCTTGAGGCGGGCGAGCGGCGTGAAGCGCCACTCCTCCTCGCGCCCGGTGGGCACGGGGAAGTCCGCCACGTCGAAGGACGGGGGGGCACTCATCCGGGTGGCGACGGTGGACTCGGCGGCCACCGCGATCGCGCCGGCGGTGGTGGAACCCGCCGGAATGTTCTGAGCCTCAGCCATGGCTGTCGTGTTGCTCTCTTCCTTAAAGAATCTGCTGCGGGACGTCGGGCGGGCCGGGACTAACCGACCGAGCCTTCCATCTGCAGCTCGATCAGCCGGTTCAGCTCCAGCGCGTACTCCATCGGCAGCTCACGGGCGATCGGCTCGACGAAGCCGCGCACGATCATCGCCATGGCCTCGAACTCCGTCAGACCGCGGCTCATCAGGTAGAAGAGCTGGTCGTCGGAGACCTTGGAGACGGTCGCCTCGTGGCCCATGGACACGTCGTCCTCGCGGACGTCCACGTAGGGGTAGGTGTCCGAGCGGGAGATGGTGTCGACCAGGAGCGCGTCGCACAGCACGTTGGACTTGGAGCCGTGGGCCCCTTCGCCGATCTCGACCAGACCGCGGTACGAGGTGCGGCCGCCGCCTCGGGCCACCGACTTCGAGACGATGTTGGAGGAGGTGTTCGGCGCCATGTGGACCATCTTGGAGCCGGCGTCCTGGTGCTGGCCCTCGCCCGCGAAGGCGATGGAGAGGGTCTCGCCCTTGGCGTGCTCGCCCATCAGGTAGACGGCCGGGTACTTCATGGTGACCTTGGAACCGATGTTGCCGTCGATCCACTCCATGGTCGCGCCCTCGTACGCCACGGCGCGCTTGGTGACCAGGTTGTAGACGTTGTTCGACCAGTTCTGGATCGTCGTGTAGCGGCAGCGGCCGCCCTTCTTCACGATGATCTCGACCACGGCGCTGTGCAGCGAGTCCGAGGAGTAGATCGGGGCGGTGCAGCCCTCGACGTAGTGGACGTAGGCGTCCTCGTCGACGATGATCAGCGTCCGCTCGAACTGGCCCATGTTCTCCGTGTTGATACGGAAGTAGGCCTGGAGCGGGATGTCGACCTTGACGCCCTTGGGGACGTAGATGAACGAGCCGCCCGACCACACGGCGGTGTTCAGCGAGGCGAACTTGTTGTCGCCGACCGGGATGACCGTGCCGAAGTACTCCTGGAAGAGCTCCGGGTACTGCTTGAGCGCGGTGTCCGTGTCGAGGAAGATGACGCCCTGCTCCTCCAGGTCCTCACGGATCTGGTGGTAGACGACCTCTGACTCGTACTGGGCGGCGACACCGGCGACGAGGCGCTGCTTCTCCGCCTCCGGGATGCCGAGCCTGTCGTACGTGTTCTTGATGTCCTCCGGCAGGTCCTCCCACGAAGCGGCCTGCTTCTCGGTGGAACGCACGAAGTACTTGATGTTGTCGAAGTCGATGCCCGAGAGGTCGGAACCCCAGTTGGGCATGGGCTTCTTGCCGAACAGCTTGAGGCCCTTGAGACGGAGGTTCAGCATCCACTCCGGCTCGGACTTCTTCGCCGAGATGTCGCGGACGACCTCCTCGGACAGGCCTCGCTTGGCGACCGCACCGGCCGCGTCGGAGTCGACCCATCCGTATTCGTAGGTGCCCAGGCCATCGAGCTCAGGGTGAGCAGTCTCCGTGGTCATGCGGGGTTCCTCCCGGCCGTACTTGCAGATACTGATGTGTCGGTCTGTGTGGCGCCTGTGGCGACGACGCCGTTCCCACTGCGTGGAATGAACGTCGTGCACACCCCGTCGCCGTGGGCGATCGTGGCGAGACGCTGCACGTGCGTCCCGAGCAGGCGGGAGAAGACCTCGGTCTCCGCCTCGCAGAGCTGCGGGAACTGCTCGGCGACGTGTGCGACCGGGCAGTGGTGCTGGCAGAGCTGTTCACCGCTGTGCGGACCGGGAGCGCTCTTCGCCGTAGCAGCGTACCCGTCTCCGGTCAACGCCTTGGCAAGGGCCTCGGTGCGCTGCGCCGGGTCGGCCGCTTCCACGGCCTCGCGGTAGGTCTCGGCCTGCGCCGTCAGCCTGGCCTTCGCGAAGGCGGCCACGGCCGCCTCGCCCTGCTCCCCGCCACCGGCGGCCTGCGCGATCCAGCGCATGGCGTCGGCGGCGAGCGAGTCGTAGGACTGGTCGAAGGCGTCCCGGCCGCAGTCGGTCAGCGCGAAGACCTTGGCGGGCCGACCTCGGGTCCGCGCACCGTACACACGCTGCTCACGGGGTTCGACGACGTCGTCGGCGACGAGCGTGTCGAGGTGGCGGCGAACGGCGGCCTGGGTGAGGCCGAGACGCTGGGCGAGGTCGGCGACGGTGGAAGGACCGTGGTCCAGGATCGACCGCGCGACCCGGTTGCGGGTTGACCGCTCCCCGGTCGCGAGTTCGCCCTGGGGGGCCTCGCTCATCCGTTCGCCGTATTTCACAACGCCATTGTTGCGTAATTAGTCGCGCCCCGACAAGCCGTGATGGAGGCCACCTCTGGTGGCCTCCATCACTAAGGGTTACCTTATTTATCCACGGAGCGTTATATGGACGTCGACGCTCCGCCCTCGCGCAGGGCCCCGCCGGTGAACCAGTAGACGGCTCCCACCAGCAATCCCCCGCCCACGATGTTCCCCGGCACGGTGAACATCAGATTCCGGAAAAGATCACCGAAGCCGGCTGAGCCATCCAGGATCGCGAGGCTGAAAACAGCCATGTTCGCTACACAGTGTTCGAATCCGACGGCGACAAAAACAGCCACCGGCAGCCACAGGACGAAAATCTTGGCGGCATCGCCGCGCGCCCGGGTGAACATCCAGATGGCCAGACAGACCAGCATGTTGCAGAGCACCGCGCGCCAGAACAGCTGCCCGCCGCTCAGCGCCATCTTCCCGTGCACCATCTCGGTGAGCATGGACCGCGCCGAGGGCGAGGAGACCACGCCCGAGGCGTGCACCATGGCGCCGAAGGCGAAGGCTCCGGCCAGGTTCCCCGCCAGGGAGAGCGTCCAGGACAGGAACAGGTCCCTCGGGCCGGTCCGCCCGGACAGGGCGCCGACCAGCATGACCATCACATTGCTGGTGAAGAGCTGGGCGCCGGCGAACATCACGATGGTCAGGGCGATCGGGAAGACCGCACCCTCCAGCAGCTTCACGGCCGGCGAGCCCTTGGCCACGAACGGCGAGATCGCGACCAGGAGCAGCACCTCGCCGATGGCGATGTAGGCGCCCGCGAGCATGGCCGACACGAAGTAGCGCGGCGGATGCCCGAGGTCATGGGCCTTGCGCTCGGCCTGCCCCGAGGTGGCTTCGACGTTCTGAGCGATGCTGTTCACCATTCGACGTTAGGGTCCGGACGCATCCCCGGACGGACGATAAAGTCACGAATGCGCAGGTCCGTGACCCTTCGGGGGCGGGACCTACGGCCCCACCCCGGTCACCTCCCGGGGCTCCGTAGACTCACTCCCCATGAGCAACGACCCCGCCGTGGAAATCCGCGGACTGGTGAAGCGGTACGGCCCCAAAACCGCGGTGGACGGCCTGGACCTCACCGTCCGGAGGGCCTCGGTCACCGCAGTCCTTGGTCCCAACGGCGCGGGCAAAACGACCACTGTGGAAACCTGCGAGGGCTACCGCCGCCCCGACGCCGGATCCGTCCGCGTCCTCGGCCTCGACCCCGTGGCGCAGGCCGAGTCCCTGCGCCCGCGCATCGGCGTGATGCTCCAGTCCGGCGGCGTCTACTCCGGCGCCCGGGCCGTCGAGATGCTGCGCCACATGGCCAAGCTCTACGCCGCCCCCCTGGACGTCCCCACCCTGGTGGACCGTCTCGGCCTCGGCGGCTGCGGCCGCACCCCCTACCGCCGCCTCTCCGGCGGCCAGCAGCAGCGCCTGGCCCTCGCCATGGCCGTCGTCGGCCGCCCCGAGCTGGTCTTCCTGGACGAGCCGACCGCCGGCCTCGACCCGCAGGCCCGCCGCGCGACCTGGGACCTCGTACGGGAACTGCGCGCCGACGGGGTCTCGGTCGTCCTCACCACGCACCACATGGACGAGGCCGAGCAGCTCGCGGACGAGGTCGCCATCGTCGACGCCGGCAAGGTCATCGCCCACGGCACCCCCGACGCGCTGTGCCGCGGCGGCGCCGAGAACACCCTGCGCTTCACCGGCCGCCCCGCGCTCGACGTCGGCTCCCTGCTCAAGGCCCTGCCCGACGGCACCCAGGCCGCCGAGCTCCTCCCCGGCGTCTACCGGGTCACCGGCGACGTCGACCCCCAGCTGCTGGCCACCGTCGCCTCCTGGTGCGCGCAGCACGGGGTGATGCCCGACAGCCTCTCGGTGGAGCGGCACACCCTCGAAGACGTCTTCCTGGAACTGACCGGTAAGGAGCTGCGCGCATGAGCGCCGGTAAGTTCACCCCCCGCCCGGGGGCCGCGCCCGTGTCCCGCATGATCCTGGCGCAGACCGCGCTGGAGACCCGGATGCTGCTGCGCAACGGGGAGCAGCTGCTGCTGACCGTGATCATCCCGGCGCTGCTGCTGACCCTCTTCTCAGCCGTGGACATCGTCGACACCGGCGAGGGAAAGTCCGTGGACTTCCTCGCCCCCGGCATCCTGGCGCTGGCCGTGATGTCCACCGCCTTCACCGGCCAGGCCATCGCCACCGGCTTCGACCGGCGCTACGGGGTCCTCAAGCGGCTCGGGGCCTCCCCGCTGCCGCGCTGGGCCCTGATGGCCGCCAAGACGCTGTCCGTGCTGGTCACCGAGGTGCTGCAGATCGCGCTGCTGACGGTGATCGCCTTCGCCCTGGGCTGGTCCCCGCACGGGAACCCGCTGTCCGTCGCCCTGCTGATCCTGCTCGGCACGGCCGCCTTCTCCGGGCTCGGCCTTCTGATGGCCGGCACCCTCAGGGCGGAGGCCACGCTGGCCGCCGCCAACCTGGTCTTCCTGCTGCTGCTGGTCGGCGGCGGGGTGATCGTGCCGATGGACAAGTTCCCCGGAGCGGTGCAGTCCGTCCTCGGCCTGCTCCCGATCTCCGCGCTCTCCGACGGGCTGCGCGAGGTGCTCCAGCACGGGGCCGCGCTGCCCTGGGGCGACGCGGCCGTGCTTACCTGCTGGGCCGTACTCGGACTTGGCGCTGCTGCGCGCTGGTTCCGCTGGGATTGACCCCGCTCCCCCGCAGGCGAGGGAACTTCCTGGCTCACGCTGCTCGCCCGTCCAGCGGACGGGTAAGTCTTCCGCGATCAACGCCACCCGGGTTGAGACCCGCCCGGTTACGCAGTGCCACCGCACCATCACTCGAACGGCGGCGGGGATTGATCGGAACACTCCCACCCGGCGGGGCGTTCCCTGGGAGGATGAGCACCTTCACGCATGGAGCCGGGGGGCGGCATGGCGCAGCGAGAGGCCGTTCTGCGGCTGGACGAACAGTGGGCGCGGATCCGTTCGGGCGCGGCGCACGCCGGAGCCGCTGAGGCCGACGCCCTGCTGGCCGAGCTGATCGCAGCCCTGCGCGAGCCGGCCCGCGCCGACGCCGAGTGCGCGGCCCGGCTGGGTCTGCGCCTGGGCGACCTGGCGGCCCGCCGCTTCGCCGGCGGGGACCGGGGCGGCGCCCTGGCCGCCATCGAGGAGGGGCTGCGGTTCTCGCAGCAGGCGGCCGGCCACGCGGCCGAGTACGCCCGCTGGTACGCCCGGGGCCTGATCAACCAGGGGGTCTGGCTGTCCTGGCCCCTCAGTGACGGGGAGCGGCTGCCGAAGCATCCGCTGGGCCCCGGCTCCGAGAACGGCCCGAGCGCCATGGAACGGGCCGCCGGCGAGCGGGCCCGGGACCTGACGCGCGGCGCGGTGGAGGTCTGGGCGGCCCTGGACCAGGAGGATCCGGTCAATCAGCGGGGCCTCGCGCAGGCGAAGGTGTTCCTCGGCGACCGGCTCGCGGAGCTGGGCCTGGCCGAGGAGTCCGTGGCCTGGGCGGTCGACGCGGAGGCCTCCTTCCGGCGGCTGCTGCTCTCCGATCCCGGCTCCGAGGAGTCGCAGGAGGCGGAGGAGGCCCTGGACCACATCGGCCGCCAGCTCGAACTGCGGCTGCGCTTCCTGTCCTTCGCCTCCCTGGCCGGCCTGCGCACGCGCGGGCTGCTGCCCGAACGGCTGCTGCCCCAGGCCGTGGTCGCCGCCCGCGTCCAGGGAGTCCCCGAGGCGGAGATCGCCGTCCGGCTGGGCCTGGAGGCCGACCAGGTCCACACGATGCTGGAGGTGACCCCCTGGGTCGCGGTGTGGCGCATCGAGGTCCGCGGATCCGACGGACTGTGGAACGTACAGCCACATCCCTGGCGCAGCGGGGCGGAAGTGAGAAATAGGACGGCCGAGGATGTAGGTGTCGAATTGGTACGGGGCTTCGCGGCCTCGGCCGACTACCCGGGCGAGGGCGCGCATTGGCGGATCCGCGTGTGGTGGCATGCGGAAGGCGATCCCGCCGGGGCCCGGTTCCGGCTGGCCATCGGCCCTGACGGGGCGACCGCCACCCCCTCGTGAAACTTTGCACAAGTGTCCGCGTACGATAAGCGCCGTGTTGACCCCCCTCTCATATCTCGCCCGCCGTTGGACGCCGTCACCCCGGACCGTCCAGCGGGCCGCGTTCGCAGCGGTGCTCATGAGCGTCGTCATCGTCGTCACCGGCGGCGCGGTACGGCTGACCGGATCCGGTCTCGGCTGCGACACGTGGCCCAAGTGCACCGGCGACAGCCTGATCGTGACCCAGGAGCAGGGCTTCCACGGCGCCATCGAGTTCGGCAACCGCATGCTGACGTACGTGCTCTGCGCGGCCGTTGGCTGGGCGATCACCGCCGCCCGCTGCGCCAAGCCGTGGCGCCGCTCGCTGACCCGGCTCGGCTGGCTCCAGTTCGCCATCGTGATGGGCAACGCGGTCCTCGGCGGCATCACCGTCCTGACGGGCCTCAACCCCTACAGCGTGGCCGGGCACTTCATGCTCGCCACCTCGCTGATCACCGTGACGACGATCACCTGGCAGCGCACCCGCGAGGGTGACGGCCCGGCCCGGCCGCGCGTGCCCGCTCCGGTCCGCAAGCTCTCGTGGGCGCTGCTCGCGGCCACCGTCGTGCTGATCGCGGCGGGCACGGTGGTCACCGGTTCCGGCCCGCACGCCGGGGACAGCAGCGAGATCAAGCGGATGCCCTTCGACTGGTCGGCCACCGCCCACGTCCACGCGGTCTCCGCCTGGGTGGTGTGCGCGCTCGCCGTCGCGATGTGGCTGGTGCTGCGCGTGGTCGACGCCCCCGTGGACACCCGGGCGCGCGCCCGCGACCTGCTGATCGTGCTGCTCTCCCAGGGCGCCATCGGTTACGTCCAGTACTTCACCGAGGTGCCCGAGGCCCTCGTGGCGGCCCACATGCTCGGCTCCTGCCTGGTGTGGATCTCGGTGCTCCGGGTGGCGCTGAGCCTGCGCGAGCGCCCGTCCGAGCAGACCGGGACCCCGGACCGGGACGACGCCCGGCTCGCAGCGGTCTGATCCGCCGACCCACCGCGGTCTGACCCACTGGCCCACCGGGGGCCGACCGCTCGTCAGCCCGTTCGTCAGCCCCGTTCGTCAGCCCCGTTCGTCCAGCCGGTAGACGCGGCGGGCATTGCCCGCCGCGACCATCGCCGCCACCCGCTCCGCGTCCCGCCAGGACCAGGAGCCGTCTGCGACCCAGCCGCCGAGCACCCGGCCGAGCGCCTCCCGGAAGACCAGCGCGCCCACCGCATGCAGTTCGGGCAGTTGGCGTCCGCCGCCGGAGAACATCAGCTTCCCGAACGGCGCGGTCTCCAGGCACTCCGCCAGTACGGCGGCCGCCCGCGCCCCCGTGGACCCCAGCGCCGCGCCGAGGTCGGCGTGGACGTGCGGGAAGGCCGCGGCCAGCCGCGCGGTCTGCCGGTGGTGGGGGTACCCACCGAGGAGCACCAGCCGCGCCCCGAGTCCCTCGGTGGCCCGCAGGAACCCGGTCAGCCGCTCCGGCTCCCCCTGCTCCCCGCCCGTGTGCAGCTGGATCGGGAGGCCGGCGGACACCGCGCTCCACGCCAGGTGCCGCAGGAGTACGGGATCCCGTACGGCCCCTCCCCCGGCCCGCGCGGCCAGCCAGCGCCCGGCCGCGCCCCGCACCTCGCCCGGACCTGGCGGCTCGGGCGCGGCTTCGAGGGCCGCCACCCAGGACCGGTCGGCGACGCTCCCCGCGTCCGCCCCGCAGGTGAAGGCCACGGCCCCGGCGGCGGCGTGGTGGACCGCCCCCGCAAGGTCGGCCAGGAAGGCGGCCACGGTCCCCGAGGTGTCCGCCGCCTGCTCTGCCAGCAGCTCCGGCCGCACCAGCTCGAAGGCCTCGGCCTCGCCGGCCAGGGCCAGTTCCTTGGACCCGGTGAGGTCCCCGGGCACCCCGGTGTCGACGAGCCGGGCTCCGACCCCACAGCCGCGCAGCAGCCGGCGGGCGGACTCGGCGGCGCCCAGCTCGCGCCGCCGGGCGAGGTAGCGGGCGGGGGCGCAGTGCGGTTCGAGCCCGAGCAGCGGCGGGCACCAGCGGCGCACCGCGAAGCCGGTCTGGGTGTCGAAGAAGGTGGTGCCGGCGGCGGGCGGGCCGGCCGAGGGGAGGAGCTGGGCCTCGAAGGTGGCGAGGCCGAGCTCCGTGCGGAGCACTCCCTGGCAGTACTGGTCCACCAGGGGCGGCGTTTCGATCATCCGGGCATCCCGTTGCGGACGTGAGGAAGGGGCTTCCACACGTCCTAACGGGTGAGCGGGGTGTGAGGTGTTGCTCGCGCTGTTGACCGAGCGGGTGACCCGAAACGATCGGGCCAATGATCAAGCCAAGATCGACCGGGTCAGGCCGCCGGATTCGCGGTTCCGCCGAGCTGCATTCCGGCCATCCGCGACCACTCGTACGGTCCCGTCCGCACCCGCGCGGCGAACTCGCCGTCGAACTCCTCGTGGAGGGTCAGCCCGGCCTTCTCTGCCGCGAGCCGCGCGGTGTCGTACGCAGGGGCCACCAGGTCGCCCCAGCCGCCGTCGGTGCCGACGAGGACGATCCGGGTGCCCGCCTGGCCGATGTGCGCGAGGTGGCCCTCGGCGCCGCCGTGCTGCTTGGCGAACGCGCCGATCTGCTTGGCCAGCTTCGCGGCCTTACGGTCCTGCTTCTTGTCCGCCGTGGCGGCGGTCTCCTCGGTGTCTGCCATGAAAGGCATGCTACCGGCCGGTAATGAACGGAGGAAGGTTCATCGGCGAAGGATCAGCGGAGGAAGGGATCCACGGCGACGGCGACGAAGAGCAGCGACACGTAGGTGATCGACCAGTGGAACAGCCGCATCTCCTTGAGCTTCGCGCCCGTCACGCCCGACTTGGCGCGCGCGTTCAGCCCGTGCGCCTCCCACAGCCACCAGCCGCCGGCCACCAGGGCGACCGAGGTGTAGAACCAGCCGGTGTACCCCAGCGGGGTCAGCAGCAGCGAGACCGCCACCATCACCCAGCTGTAGAGGACGATCTGCTTGGCCACGGCCTTGTTGCCCGCCACGACCGGCAGCATCGGCACGCCGACCCGCGCGTAGTCGTCCTTCACCTTCATCGACAGCGGCCAGTAGTGCGGCGGCGTCCAGAAGAAGATGACGAGGAAGAGGATGACCGCGGCCCAGGAGACCTCGTTCTTCACGGCCGACCAGCCGATGAGCACCGGCATGCAGCCCGCGATGCCGCCCCAGACGATGTTCTGCGAGGTGCGCCGCTTCAACAGCATCGTGTAGACGACGACATAGAAGAGGAGCGCGCCGAGCGCGAGCGCGGCCGAGAGCCAGTTGATCAGCAGCCCGAAGAACAGGGTGGACGCGATCCCGAGGGTGATGCCGAAGACCAGGCACTCGCGCGGGCTGACCATGCCGGTCACCAACGGGCGTCCCGAGGTCCGGTCCATCAGCGCGTCGATGTCGCGGTCGATGTACATGTTCAGCGCGTTGGCGCCGCCCGCGGACAGATAACCACCGAAGCAGGTGGCGAGGACCAGCCACAGCGAGGGCACGCCCTGCTCGGCGAGGAACATCACCGGCACGGTCGTGATGAGCAGAAGCTCGATGATCCGCGGCTTGGTCAGCGCCACGAAAGCCATGGCCCGGGCCCCGAACGGCCGGTGGTTGGGGCTCGTCCCGAGCACCCCCGCTGGACGGGATTCGACGGCCGTCACGCACACCCCTGACAGAGAATCCAGCAAGCTCCGACGTGAACCCTTTTAAACATGTAGGTCCCGTAAAGGCTTGCGCGTACCACGCCACTCTAGACGTAGCCATTGGCTCGTCCCGCGCGGGGGTCGCCCCGTGTTGGTCCGATCGGCGCTGCGACGTCACGTGCGGACCGCGGGTACTCGAATAGCTGCACGCTGTGGCGGGGGTAGGCTCGGAATCGCGCCGGTGCACCGTTCGTCACCGGGAACCAGACATGTGGAGAGGAGCCCTGACCCACGGTGAGCACCAAGCCGACGACCACAGAGCTCGACTGGACCGAACTGGACCAGCGTGCTGTCGACACCGCCCGGATCCTGGCCGCCGATGCGGTCCAGAAGGTCGGTAACGGCCACCCCGGCACGGCGATGAGCCTGGCCCCCGCCGCGTACACCCTCTTCCAGAAGGTGATGCGGCACGACCCGGCGGACCCGGAGTGGGTCGGCCGCGACCGTTTCGTGCTCTCCGCCGGTCATTCCTCGCTGACCCTCTACACCCAGCTGTACCTGGGTGGGTTCGGGCTCGAGCTGGACGACCTGAAGGCCTTCCGCACCTGGGGTTCGAAGACCCCGGGCCACCCGGAGTACGGCCACACCGCGGGCGTCGAGACCACCACCGGCCCGCTGGGCCAGGGCATCGCCAACGCGGTGGGCATGGCCATGGCCGCCCGCTACGAGCGCGGCCTGTTCGACCCCGAGGCTCCCACGGGCACCTCCCCGTTCGACCACATGATCTACGCGATCGCGGGCGACGGCTGCCTCCAGGAGGGCATCTCCCACGAGGCGTCCGCGCTGGCCGGCCACCAGAAGCTCGGCAACCTGGTGCTGCTGTGGGACGACAACCACATCTCCATCGAGGGCGACACGGAGACGGCCGTCTCCGAGGACACCCTGAAGCGTTACGAGGCGTACGGCTGGCACGTCCAGCGCGTCGCGCAGCAGGAGAACGGCGACCTCGACCCGAAGGCGCTGTTCACCGCGCTGCAGGCCGCCAAGGCCGAGACGGAGCGCCCCTCCTTCATCGCGGCCCGCTCGATCATCGCCTGGCCGGCCCCGCACGCCCAGGGCACCGAGGCCTCGCACGGCTCGGCCCTCGGCAACGACGAGGTCGCCGCCACCAAGCGCGTGCTCGGCTTCGACCCGGAGCAGACCTTCGAGGTCTCCGACGAAGTCATCGCGCACACCCGCTCCCTCGGCGACCGGGGCCGCGAGGCCCGCGCCGCCTGGGAGAAGGAGTTCTCCGCCTGGCGCACCGCCAACACCGAGCGCGCGGCCGAGTTCGACCGCATCAACGCGAACGAGCTGCCCGCGGGCTGGGAGGACAAGCTCCCCGTCTTCGAGGCCGGCAAGGGCGTCGCCACCCGCGCCGCCTCGGGCAAGGTCCTCGAAGCGCTCGGCGCGGTCATCCCGGAGCTGTGGGGCGGCTCGGCCGACCTCGCCGGCTCCAACAACACCACCATCGACAAGAACTCCTCGTTCCTGCCGGTGGGCAACCCGCTGCCGGAGGCCGACCCGTACGGCCGCACCATCCACTTCGGCATCCGCGAGCACGCCATGGCCGCGGCCATGAACGGCATCGCCCTGCACGGCCACACCCGCATCTACGGCGGCACCTTCCTGGTGTTCTCCGACTACATGCGCAACGCCGTGCGCCTCTCCGCCCTGATGCATGTGCCGGTCACCTACGTGTGGACGCACGACTCCATCGGCCTCGGCGAGGACGGCCCGACCCACCAGCCGGTCGAGCACGTCGCCGCGCTGCGCGCCATCCCGGGCCTGAACGTGGTCCGCCCGGCCGACGCGAACGAGACCGCCGTCGCCTGGCGCGAGATCCTCAAGCGCCACACCAAGGTCTTCGGCAAGGGCGCCCCGCACGGTCTGGCGCTGACCCGCCAGGGCGTGCCGACCTACGAGCGCAACGAGGACGCCGCCAAGGGCGGGTACGTGCTCTTCGAGGCTGAGGGCGGCCCCGCGCAGGTCGTGCTCATCGGCACCGGCTCCGAGGTCCAGCTCGCCGTCGCCGCCCGCGAGGCGCTGCAGGCGGAGGGCGTCCCGGCCCGGGTCGTCTCGATGCCGTCCGTCGAGTGGTTCGAGGAGCAGTCCCAGGAGTACAAGGACAGCGTCCTGCCGCCTTCGGTCAAGGCGCGTGTCGCGGTCGAGGCCGGCATCGGCCTGACCTGGCACCGCTACGTCGGCGACGCCGGCCGGATCGTCTCGCTGGAGCACTTCGGTGCCTCGGCCGACGGCGCCGTGCTGTACCGCGAGTTCGGCCTGACCGCCGAAGCCGTGACCGCCGCCGCACGCGAGTCGCTCGCCGCCGCCGCGCGCTGACTCCCGTACCCAGACCAGTAGGAGATGCAATTCCCATGACAGACGCACTGAAGCGCCTTTCCGACGAGGGCGTGGCGATCTGGCTGGACGACCTGTCCCGCAAGCGCATCACGTCCGGCAACCTGGCCGAGCTCATCGACCAGCAGCACGTGGTCGGTGTCACCACCAACCCGGCGATCTTCCAGAAGGCGATCAGCGGCGGCGAGGGGTACGGGCAGCAGCTCGCCGACCTGGCCGCCCGCAAGGTCACCGTCGAAGAGGCGATCCGCATGATCACCACGGCGGACGTCCGCGACGCCGCCGACATCCTGCGCCCGGTCTACGACTCGACCGAGGGCCAGGACGGCCGCGTGTCGATCGAGGTCGACCCGCGCCTGGCCCACAACACCACGGCGACCATCGCCGAGGCCAAGCAGCTCGCGTGGCTGGTGGACCGTCCGAACACGCTCATCAAGATCCCGGCGACCAAGGCCGGCCTGCCGGCGATCACCGAGGTCATCGGCAAGGGCATCAGCGTCAACGTCACGCTGATCTTCTCGCTGGAGCGCTACCGCGAGGTCATGGACGCCTACCTGGCGGGCCTGGAGAAGGCGAAGGCCGCGGGCCTGGACCTCTCCAAGATCCACTCGGTCGCCTCGTTCTTCGTGTCCCGCGTGGACTCCGAGATCGACAAGCGCCTGGACGCGCTGGGCACCGACGAGGCCAAGGCCCTCAAGGGCAAGGCGGCGCTCGCGAACGCCCGTCTGGCCTACGAGGCCTACGAAGAGGTGTTCTCCTCCGAGCGCTGGGCCGCCCTGGACAAGGCGCACGCCAACAAGCAGCGTCCGCTCTGGGCCTCGACCGGCGTCAAGGACCCGGCGTACAAGGACACCCTGTACGTGGTGGACCTGGTCGCCCCCGGCACCGTGAACACCATGCCCGAGGGCACCCTCGAGGCCACCGCCGACCACGGCGTGGTCGAGGGCGACACCATCAGCGGCACGTACGAGCAGTCCCGCGCCGAGCTCGCAGCGGTCGCGAAGCTGGGCATTTCGTACGACGATGTGGTGCAGCTGCTCGAAGAAGAGGGCGTCGAGAAGTTCGCGGTGTCCTGGAACGACCTGCTGAAGTCGACCGAGGCGGAGCTTGAGCGCCTCGCCCCCACGGAGGCCTGAACACTTTGTCTGTAAACGGAGCGAACCCGCTTCGTGACGCACAGGACCGGCGGCTCCCGCGCATCGCGGGGCCGTCCGGCCTGGTCATTTTCGGCGTTACGGGTGACCTGTCGCGCAAGAAGCTGATGCCTGCCGTCTACGACCTCGCCAACCGCGGCCTGCTCCCGCCGGGCTTCTCACTGATCGGCTTCGCCCGACGTGAGTGGCAGGACGAGGACTTCGCGCAGGAGGTTCACGACGCGGTCAAGCAGCACGCGCGCACCCCCTTCCGTGAAGAGGTCTGGCAGCAGCTCGTCCAGGGCTGCCGTTTCGTCCAGGGCGACTTCGACGACGACCAGGCGTTCGAGACGCTGAAGTCGACGATCGAGGAGCTGGACAAGGCGCAGGGCACCGGCGGCAACTTCGCCTTCTACCTGTCCGTCCCGCCGAAGTTCTTCCCCAAGGTCGTCGCCCAGCTCAAGAAGCACGGGCTGGCGCAGAAGGAAGGCTCCTGGCGGCGCGCGGTCATCGAGAAGCCGTTCGGGCACGACCTGACCAGTGCACAGGAGCTCAACCAGCTCGTGCACGACGTCTTCCCGCCCAACGAGGTCTTCCGGATCGACCACTACCTGGGCAAGGAGACCGTCCAGAACATCCTGGCGCTCCGCTTCGCCAACACGATGTTCGAGCCGATCTGGAACCGGTCGTACGTGGACCACGTGCAGATCACCATGGCCGAGGACATCGGCATCGGCGGCCGGGCCGGCTACTACGACGGCATCGGCGCGGCCCGCGACGTCATCCAGAACCACCTGCTCCAGCTGCTGGCGCTCACCGCGATGGAGGAGCCCGGCTCCTTCCACCCCAAGGCGCTGGTGGCCGAGAAGCTCAAGGTGCTGACCGCCGTGGAGCTGCCCGAGGACCTGGGCAAGCACACCGTGCGCGGCCAGTACTCGGCTGCGTGGCAGGGCGGCGAGAAGGTCGTCGGGTACCTCGAAGAGGACGGCATCGACCCCAAGTCGAAGACCGACACCTACGCGGCCATCCGCCTGGAGATCAACAACCGCCGCTGGGCGGGCGTCCCGTTCTACCTGCGGACGGGCAAGCGCCTGGGCCGCCGGGTGACCGAGATCGCGGTCGTCTTCAAGCGGGCCCCGTACCTGCCGTTCGAATCGGGCGCGACCGAGGAGCTGGGGCAGAACGCCCTGGTCATCCGGGTCCAGCCGGACGAGGGCGTGACGGTGCGCTTCGGTTCCAAGGTTCCGGGCACCTCCATGGAGGTCCGGGACGTGACGATGGACTTCGCCTACGGCGAGTCCTTCACGGAGTCGAGTCCCGAGGCCTACGAGCGGCTGATCCTCGACGTGCTGCTGGGTGACGCGAACCTGTTCCCGCGCCACCAGGAGGTCGAGCTGTCCTGGAACATCCTCGACCCGATCGAGCAGTACTGGGACACGCACGGCAAGCCCGCGCAGTACCCGTCGGGCACCTGGGGACCGGTCGAGGCGGACGAGATGCTCGCACGAGACGGACGGAGCTGGCGCCGGCCATGAAGATCGATCTCACGGAGACCAACTCCAGCAAGATCAACGCCTCGTTGGTGCAGGCGCGCCGGGACATCGGCACGCCTGCCATCGGGATGGTGCTCACGCTGGTGATCGTGACCGACGAGGAGAACGCGTACGACGCGCTCAAGTCGGCGAACGACGCGTCCCGCGAACACCCCTCGCGGATCGTCGTCGTCATCAAGCGGGTCAGCCGCTCGCCGCGCAGCCGCCGCGATGCCCGTCTCGACGCGGAAGTCCGCGTGGGGACGGACTCCGGCACCGGCGAGACGGTCGTGCTCCGCCTGCACGGCGAACTGGTCGACCACGCCCAGTCGGTGGTTCTCCCGCTGCTCCTCCCGGACGCGCCCGTCGTCGTCTGGTGGCCGGAGGGCGCTCCGCAGGACCTGGCGGGCGACCCCCTGGGGGCACTCGGCCAGCGCCGGATCACGGACACGTACTCCACCGAGGATCCGATCGAGGCGCTCGGCAGCCGGGCCGGGGCGTACGCGCCCGGGGACACGGACCTGTCCTGGACCCGGATCACCCCGTGGCGCTCCATGCTGGCGGCGGCGCTCGACCAGCAGACCCACTCGGTGTCCTCGGCCACGGTCGAGGGCGAGGACGACAACCCGAGCTGCGAGCTGCTGGCGATGTGGCTCGCGGACCGGCTGGGGGTCCCCGTCAAGCGCACCTCCTCGGCGGGCCCCGGGCTCACCGCGGTGCGTCTGGAGACCAAGGACGGCGAGATCGTCCTGGACCGGGCGGACGGGGCGCTGGCCACGCTGTGCATGCCGGGGCAGCCCGACCGCGCGGTGGCGCTGAAGCGCCGCGACACGGCCGAGCTCCTGGCGGAGGAACTCCGCCGCCTGGACCCGGACAACACCTACGAGGCCTCGCTGAAGTTCGGCGTGGCCCGCCTGGCCCCCACGGCCGAACCGGCGCCCGCGAAGCCGGCTCCCGCGAAGGCGGAGGCTCCGGCCAAGGCGGCCCCGGCCAAGGCGGATGCTCCGGCGGCGAAGCCCGCTCCGGCGAAGCCGGCCAAGAAGGCCGCGGCCAAGCAGTAGGCACGGGCCGCTGCGCGGGGCCGTCCCCTACCCGCCCTTCCACCGTTCCCCGGGGCTCCGCCCCGGACCCCGGTCCTCAAACGCCGGACGGGCTGAATGAACCCAGCCTCGCCGGCGTTTGAGGCGCGGGGGTCCGGGGGCGGAGCCCCCGGTTTCGGGAAGGGGCGGGGTGGGGGGAAGGCTCCGCGCAGCGGCATCCGGACCCGCACCCGAACGCAGAACTACCGACAAGGCGGCAGCACATGGGTATGACGACTCCCCAGGTCGTCGTCCACCGGGACAAGGAGCTGATGGCCCAGGCCGCGGCCGCCCGGCTGATCACGAAGATCGTGGACGCACAGGCGGCCCGCGGCACCGCGTCCGTGGTCCTCACCGGTGGCCGCAACGGCAACGGCCTGCTCGCCGCGCTGGCCGCGGCCCCGGCCCGGGACGCCATCGACTGGTCCCGGATCGACCTGTGGTGGGGCGACGAGCGCTACGTGCCGGCCGCCGACCCCGAGCGCAACCACGTCCAGGCCCGTGAGGCCCTGCTGGACGCCGTCCCGGTGGACCCCGCGCGGGTTCACGCCATGCCCGCCTCCGACGGCCCGTACGGGGTCGACGTGGACGCGGCGGCCGCCTCCTACGCGGCGGAGCTCCTCAAGGCCTCCGGCCCCGAGGACCATGGTCCGGTCCCCCGCTTCGACGTCCTGATGCTGGGCGTGGGCCCGGACACCCACGTGGCCTCCCTCTTCCCCGAACACCCCGCGTCCCGCGAGAGCGAGCGCACGGTGGTCGGCGTCCACGGCGCGCCCAAGCCCCCGCCGACCCGGATCTCGCTCACCCTCCCGGCGATCCGGGCGGCCCGCGAGGTCTGGCTGCTGGCGGCCGGCGAGGACAAGGCCGGAGCGGTGGCGATCGCGCTGGGCGGGGCGGGCGAGGTCCAGGCCCCGGCGGCCGCCGCGTACGGCCGCTCCCGCACCCTGTGGCTCCTCGACCGCGCGGCGGCGGCGAAGCTCCCGCCGGCCATGTACCCCCCGGCCTCGGCCTGACCCCGTAGAACCTGCGGAACCCGCAGACCCCGTACAACCCGACAGGGCCCGCCCTCCGCGAGGAGAGCGGGCCCTGTCTGCGTTCCGTCTACCGTCAGCGGCCCCGCAGCGAGCGGTACGCGGCCACCAGCGCGCGCGTGGACGCGTCCAGGCCCGGCACCTCCGTGCCTTCGGTGAGCGCCGGCTCGATCCGCTTGGCCAGTACCTTCCCGAGCTCCACGCCCCACTGGTCGAAGGAGTCGATGTTCCACACCGCGCCCTGGACGAACACCTTGTGCTCGTAGAGCGCGATCAACTGGCCCAGTACGGCCGGGGTCAGCTCGGTCGCCAGGATCGTGGTCGTCGGGTGGTTGCCCGCGAAGGTCTTGTGCGGGACCAGCGGTTCGGCGACGCCCTCCGCCCGGACCTCGTCCGCCGTCTTGCCGAAGGCCAGCGCCTGCGTCTGCGCGAAGAAGTTCGCCATCAGCAGGTCGTGCTGGGCCGCCAGCGCCGGGAGCAGTTCGCCCACCGGCCGCGCGAAGCCGATGAAGTCCGCCGGGATCACCCGGGTGCCCTGGTGGATCAACTGGTAGTAGGCGTGCTGGCCGTTGGTGCCGGGCGTGCCCCACACCACCGGCCCGGTCTGCCAGTCCACCGGGTTGCCCTCGCGGTCCACCGACTTGCCGTTGGACTCCATGTCCAGCTGCTGCAAGTACGCGGTGAACCGGGAGAGGTAGTGGCTGTACGGGAGCACGGCGTGCGACTGCGCGTCGAAGAACGCCCCGTACCAGATCCCCAGCAGGCCCAGCAGCAGCGGGGCGTTCTCCTCGGCCGGCGCCGTGCGGAAGTGCTCGTCCATGGTGTGGAATCCGCCGAGCAGTTCCCGGAACGCCTCCGGGCCGATCGCGATCATCAGGGACAGCCCGATCGCGGAGTCGAAGGAGTAGCGCCCGCCGACCCAGTCCCAGAACTCGAACATGTTGGCCGTGTCGATGCCGAACGCGGAGACCTTCTCCTCGTTGGTGGACAGCGCCACGAAGTGCCGTGCCACGGCCGCCTCGTCGCCGCCGACGCCCGCGAGCAGCCATTCCCGCGCCGAAGTGGCGTTGGTGATGGTCTCGATCGTCGTGAAGGTCTTCGACGCGATGATGAAGAGCGTCTCGTGCGGGTCCAGGTCCCGTACGGCCTCGTGCAGGTCGGCGCCGTCCACGTTCGACACGAAGCGCAGGTTCAGGCCCCGGTCGGAGAAGGCGCGCAGCGCCTCGTACGCCATCGCCGGCCCCAAGTCGGAGCCGCCGATGCCGATGTTGACGACGTTCTTGATGCGCTTGCCGGTGGAGCCGGTCCACTCCCCCGACCGGACGCGGCCGGCGAAGGCCGCCATCTTGTCGAGGACCGCGTGGACGCCGGGCACGACGTTCTCCCCGTCCACCTCGACGACCGCGTCGGCCGGGGCGCGCAGCGCGGTGTGCAGGACCGCCCGGTCCTCGGTCGTGTTGATCTTCTCGCCGCGGAACATGGCCTCGCGCAGCTCGGCCACGCCGGTCGCCGCGGCCAGTTGGCGCAGCAGAGTCAGCGTCTCGTCGGTCACGAGGTGCTTCGAGTAGTCGATGTGCAGGTCTGCGACCCGCAGGGTGTAGCCGGTGCCCCGGCCCGGATCCGTCGCGAACAGCTCCCGCAGATGCGTCTGCCCCAGCTCGTCCCGGTGCTTGCCGAGTGCGGCCCACTCGGGCGTCCGGTTGAGCCTCGTACGGCTGTCTGCGTTCATCTCGGACATCAAACCCACTTCCTGTCCTGTCGTGCCCCGCCGGTTCCAACCTAAGGGATGGGAAGCGGCACAACCGACACAAAGCGGCCCGGCCCGCAGGAGGGAAGACTCCTGCGGGCCGGGCCGGATGCCACTTCGGTTGTTCGGTGGGGACGCGTCAGATCTCGCCGCGCAGTTTGGCGAGCGCCTCGGCGAGGATCGCCTCGCCGTCGGCGTCCGTGCGCCGCTCGCGTACGTAGGCCAGGTGCGTCTTGTACGGCTCGGTGCGCGGGGGTGCGGGCGGGTTGTCCCGGTCCTGGCCGGCCGGGAACCCGCAGCGCGGGCAGTCCCAGGTGTCCGGCACCTGCGCGTCGCTGGCGAAGCTCGGCTGCGTCTCGTGCCCGTTCGAGCACCAGAAGGAGATGCGCAGGCGGGGCGCGGACTCGCCGCGCTCGGCCTCACCCATCGGCCCCGCTCCGACCCGACTACCACGGATCGCGTTGCCACTTGCCACGGTCGTAACTCCCTGCGTGATGGTGCCGCGAAACGTGAGTGGATTCCGTCGCGGGCGCCCAAGTCTACGTAAGGCGGGCGCAAGTCCAGGAGTGGAGTTACCCATTCCAGACAAGAACGCCGGACCTCATGATAGGCCGGGGAGAGCCGACCGGACGGCCGGAATGGCCAGAACGGTTCAGCTGCCGGTCTTCATGAGCAGACCGAGCGCGACGATGCACGCGAACCAGAGCAGACCGATCACCACGGTGATGCGGTCGAGGTTGCGCTCCGCGACCGAGGAGCCGCCGACCGACGACTGCATACCGCCGCCGAACATGTCGGAAAGACCGCCGCCCTTGCCCTTGTGCATCAGCACGAGCAGCATCAGCAGGGCGCTGAAGACGACCAAGGCGATCTCGAACCCCAAAATCACGGCTGATTCCTACTTTCTGGGCTTACTGGCTTTCCGGCTTTCCCGCATTGCCGATTACGAGCACGGGGGCCAGCGGCTGGTTCAGCCTGCTGGCCCCCGCAAGGGTACGACGGATCCGTCCTACCGCATACTCACGATGAACGTCACTGGTCGCGGAACCGGACGATCTTCACGAACTCGTCCGCGTCCAGCGCCGCGCCGCCGATCAGGGCGCCGTCGACGTCGGGCTGGGCCATGATCGCGGCGATGTTGCCGGACTTGACCGAGCCGCCGTACTGGATGCGGACCTTGTCGGCCAGCTCCTGCGAGTACAGCTCCGCGAGGCGGACGCGGATGGCACCGCAGACCTCCTGCGCGTCATCGGGGGTGGCGACCTCGCCGGTCCCGATCGCCCAGACGGGCTCGTACGCGATCACGATGGACTCGACCTGCTCGGCCGGGACGTCCTTGAGTCCGCCGTCGAGCTGCTTCAGCGTGTACTCGACCTGCTGGCCGGCCTTGCGGATGTCCAGGCCCTCGCCGACGCACAGGATCGGGGTGATCCCGTGCTTGTAGGCGGCCTTGACCTTGGCGTTGCAGATCTCGTCGTTCTCGCCGTGGTACTGGCGGCGCTCGCTGTGGCCGACGGCCACGAACGTGCACTTCAGCTTCGAGAGCATCGGGCCGGAGATCTCGCCGGTGTAGGCACCGGAGTCGTGGGCCGAGATGTCCTGGGCGCCGTACTTGATCTTCAGCTTGTCGCCGTCGACCAGGGTCTGGACCGAGCGCAGGTCGACGAAGGGCGGCAGGACCGCGACCTCGACGAAGTCGTAGTCCTTGTCGGCCAGGGCGAAGGCGAGCTTCTGGACGTGGGCGATGGCCTCGAGGTGGTTGAGGTTCATCTTCCAGTTGCCCGCCATCAGCGGGGTACGGCCGGCGGTGTTCTCAGTCATCAGGGTTCAGACCTCCAGTGCGGCGAGGCCGGGGAGCGTCTTGCCCTCGAGGTACTCGAGGGAGGCGCCGCCACCGGTCGAAATGTGGCCGAAAGCGTTCTCGTCGAAGCCCAGCGTGCGCACGGCGGCGGCCGAGTCGCCACCGCCGACGACCGTGAAGGCGTTGCTGTCGACGAGGGCCTGCGCGATGGCGCGGGTGCCGCCGGCGTAGTCGGGGTGCTCGAAGACGCCCACGGGGCCGTTCCAGAAGACGGTCTCGGCGTCGGCGATCTTCGAGGCGTACAGCTCACGGGTCTTGGGACCGATGTCCAGACCCTCCTGGTCGGCGGGGATCTTGTCCGCGTCGACGGTGATGAAGTCCGCCGGGGCCTTGGTCTTCAGGTCCGGGAAGTCCTTGGAGGCGAGGATGTCGACCGGGAGGACCAGCTCGACACCGTTCTTCTCGGCGCGCTCCATGTACTCCTTGACGACGTCCACCTGGTCCTTCTGGAGCAGGGAGATGCCGACCTCGTAGCCCTTGGCGTAGAGGAAGGTGTACGCCATGCCGCCGCCGATGAGGAGGCGGTCGGCCTTGCCGAGCAGCTCGTCGATGACGGCGAGCTTGTCGGAGACCTTGGCGCCGCCGAGGATGACCACGTACGGGCGCTTGACCTCGGCGGTCAGCTTCTTCAGGACGCCGACCTCGGTGGCGATGAGGTAGCCGGCCGCGTGCGGGAGGCGCGCGGGGAGGTCGAAGACCGAGGCGTGCTTGCGGTGGACAGCGCCGAAGCCGTCGCCGACGTAGATGTCGGCCAGCTCGGCGAGCTGGTCCGCGAAGGCGCCGCGCTCGGCGTCGTCCTTCGCGGTCTCACCCGCGTTGAAGCGCAGGTTCTCGATGACGGCGACCTGGCCGTCGGCGAGGGCCGCGACGGTCTCCTTGGCGGAGGCGCCCACGGTGTCGGTGGCGAACGCGACGTCCGTGCCGAGCAGCTCGCCGAGGCGGGCGGCGGCGGGCGCCAGCGAGAAGGCCGGGTCCGGGGCGCCCTTGGGGCGGCCCAGGTGCGAGGCCACGACCACGCGGGCGCCGGCCTCGGCGAGCTTCGCGATGGTGGGCTGCACGGCGCGGATGCGGCCGTCATCGGTGATCTCACCGTTCGAGAGCGGCACGTTCAGGTCCGCGCGTACGAAGACACGCTTGCCGGACACGCCCTCGGCGAGAAGTTCGTCGATCGTCTTCATGCTGTTTTCTACTCCTTTTCCCAGCCCAGGACTTTACCCGTGCGGGGCGAGAGGGGTACGAGGCAAGCAACAGGGCCCGTACAGCGCTTCATCGCGCTGCCCGAGCCCCGGTGCTCACTTCGTGGTGCCTGTCTTGGTGCTTAGAGCTGACCGCCGACGAACACGGTCAGGTCGACGAGGCGGTTGGAGTAGCCCCACTCGTTGTCGTACCAGCCGATGACCTTGACGCTCTTGCCCTGGACCATCGTCAGGGAGGAGTCGAAGGTGCAGGAGTACGGCCAGTTCACGATGTCGGAAGAGACGATCGCGTCCTCGGTGTAGTCCAGGATGCCCTTGAGCTGGCCCTGAGAGGCCTTCTGGAAGGCCGAGTTGACCTCGTCCTTGGTGACTTCGCGCTCCAGCTCGATGACCAGGTCGGTCACGGAACCCGTGGGGACCGGGACGCGCATCGCGATGCCGTCGAGCTTGCCCGCCAGCTCCGGGATGACCAGCGCGGTGGCCTTGGCGGCACCCGTGGTGGTCGGGATGATGTTCTCGGCGGCCGCGCGCGCCCGGCGCAGGTCCGAGTGCGGGAAGTCCAGGATGCGCTGGTCGTTCGTGTACGCGTGGACCGTCGTCATCATGCCCTTGACGATGCCGAAGTTCTCCAGGAGGACCTTGGCCATCGGCGCCACGCAGTTGGTGGTGCAGGAGGCGTTGGAGATGACGTGGTGGTTGGCCGCGTCGTACTTCTCCTGGTTGACGCCCATCACGATCGTGATGTCCTCGTCCTTGGCCGGAGCCGAGATGAGGACCTTCTTCGCGCCGGCCGCGATGTGCTTGGCGGCGTCGGCCTTCTTCGTGAAGATGCCGGTCGACTCGATGACGATGTCGGCGCCCAGCTCGCCCCAAGGGAGGTTCGCGGGGTCGCGCTCGGCAAAGGTCTTGAAGGTGTTGCCACCGACGGTGATGGTGTCGTCGGTGTGGCTGACCTCGGCCTTGAGACGGCCCAGGATCGTGTCGTACTTGAGGAGGTGAACCAGGGTTGCGTTGTCAGTCAGGTCGTTGACACCGACGATCTCGATGTCCGCTCCCTGCTCCAGGAGCGCCCGGAAGTAGTTGCGGCCAATTCGGCCAAAACCATTGATGCCTACGCGGATCGTCACGAACCGATCTCCTCGTTGGTGCGCCGGCCTGTCCGCCAGCGAGCTGTATGGGATGTCCCCGACCGCTTACGACACTACCTCTCCGTGAGCTTCGGAGTGACATCGACCATCGTGTGACACGCCCCGAAGGCCCGCACTCCAAGACGAGTACGGGACCTCGGGGACTTTGTGCCCGGTCACTCACGGTGAGCCCGGTCGGGGGCTCTGATCAGTGGTTCAGCGAGCGGAGCACCTTACCGACGAGTACGGCGCGGTCGGCCGCCGCCGGCACGTGTTCCAGGCCGAAGCCCAGGAGCACGGTGTCACGCGTAGTGACGGAGGCGTAGGACTTGAACAGCTCGCCCGACCGGGACCAATCGCCCGGAACATCGGGGCTTCCGGCAGGTGCGCCCTGGGCGGTCCAGACGCCGAACGAGGACTCGAAGCCCTCGGTCGCCTGGTCGGCGCCGCCGATCGAGACGCGGGCCTCGTCCGCGAAGACCCCGCGGCCGCCCGAGCCCGGGTCGGTGATGTAGGCGAGGGAGACCTCGACGGTCTTGCCCGCGTACGCGCTGAGGTCGAAGGAGACCTGCTTCCAGCCGCCCGAGGAGGCGGTGAAGGAGTTCCAGGTGCCGCTGGTGCCCTGCGGGGTGCAGCCGCCGGCGTCCAGGGTGAGGTAGCGGCGCAGGAACGGGTGGCCGTTGATGAAGAACCCGGCCCCGCACTCCTCCGGAACGGTGGTGGTGGTCAGGCCGCTCGCCTCGGGCAGCGTGGTCCAGTCGTCGCCGCCCGCGGTACGCGACTCCAGGACCGCGTGGTCGTAGCCCTCCTCGGTGTTCCAGTTCAGCGCCATCTTGAGCTTCGGCTGGTCGGCCGCGGTGACCCCGGTGAGGTCGATGGTGCGGGTGAGGCGCTTCCAGTCGTCGTCCGCGTGCGTGGCCGAGGCCATCGAGGCGCCGGCGTACGGGGCGTACGGGTTCACGACTCCGGCGTACTGGCCCGACTGCGCGCTCTTGAACTGCGGGAACTGCGCCGCGGGCAGGGTGTCGGAGGTGACCGTGTAGGAGCCCGGGCGGTCGAGCGGGTTGCCCGTGGCGTTGCCGAGGGCGCCGTTGGCCCCGGTCAGGGTGCCCGCGCCGGTGAAGCCGGTGGGGCCGGTGACCCCGGCGCGGCCGTAGGCACCGAGGAAGTACTGGCTGAAGTCGTTGGTCACGGCGCGGCCGACCTGGGCGTTGCCGCCCGCCAGCTCACCGGCCTCGATCAGCTTGCCGCCCTCGTTGAGGAAGTCGCGCACCGCCAGCTGCGTGTCGCCGCCCGGGGACTTGGCCCCGGTGTAGTGGACGGCCGTACGGAAGTGGGAGAGGGCTCCGAGGTGGTGCGGGGCGCCCTGGACGGCCACGTCCCAGACCGCCGCGCTCTTGCCGTTGGCGCGCAGGGCGTCGACGTAGGACTGCGCGTGCTGCGCCGGTGCGCCCTCCTCGGCGATCACCAGCACGTCGGCGCGGGGCCGCGTGGCCACCGTGTACGTGAAGTGCTCGCTGGAGACCTGCTTGCCGCGGTCGCGGCCGGTGAACCAGACCTCGACCTTGTCGCCGGGCCTGGCGCCCTCGACCTCGGCGCGGTACTCGTCGAACCAGTTGTTGTCGTCGCCGCCGTAGACCTCGCCGCCCTTCCAGGCTTCGAGGTCCTCGTCGTGGGTGCGGCCGCCGTTGATCCGGTAGTTGAGCTCCTTGTCCTTCAGCGCCTTGCGGGCCGTGACGGCGACCTCCTGGTCCTCGCCGCGGGCCGCGTAGGAGGTGGTGAAGGGGTCGAGGGTGAAGTCCGCGGCGGTCAGGCCGAGGGAGGACTTCGGCTGGTCCGGCCGCTCGGCGCTCTCGGCCACGGAGAGCGCGAAGGCGATGTTCTTGGCGAACTCGGCCTGGATGAGCTTCTCGTCGTCCGGGAAGTTGAAGCCGGAGGCGCAGTCCTCGGGCTTCCACTGGTCGTCGGGGTCGATCCCGGAGGCCGTCTGGCAGGTGGTCATCTCCGGCGTGAACATCATCATGCCGTTGGCGTTGGCGGCATGACCGTCGGCCTCGCCGTTGGTGGTGTAGAGCTCGGAGGAGACCTGCGGGTAGTAGCCGGGGACCGCCGGGTTCTCCGGGGTGCCGGCGAGCGCCTTGTAGGCGACGTCGTCGGGGGTGGGGGTGGCCACCTGCCAGCCCACGCCGTACAGGATCAGTTCGGCCGCGGAGTGGTAGTTGATGCCGTAGTCGAAGCCGATGCGCTTCTCGAACCTGTCGAGGGCGACGGTCTCGGGCTCGGACGCGGCCTTGGCGCCGCGGTAGGTCTCGCTCGACTCGTTGGGCGAGGAGCCCTCGTTGTCGTAGCCCCACTTGTAGGCGAAGTTGCGGTTGAGGTCGACGCCGTCGCCCGCGGTGATCTTGCCGTCGGCGTTGTTGTCGCGCAGGTTCTTGCGCCACAGCCGCTGGCCGTCGGGGGCGAAGGTGTAGTCGTAGCCGTCCGGGTTGGCGGAGAGCAGGAACCACAGCTCGGTGGAGTCCACCAGCTTGGTGATCCGCGGGTCCTTGCCGTAGTTGTCCAGGGTGTGGTGCATCAGCCGCCGGGTCATCTCCGGGGTGATCCACTCGCGGGCGTGCTGGTTGGACATGAACAGCGTCGAGGGCTTGCCGCCGTCCCTGGACTTCTTGGCGTTCTTCGTGACCTTCAGGGCGAGGATGTCCTTGCCCTGGACGGTCTTGCCGATGGAGACGACCTTGGTGAGGCCCGGGTTCTCCTGGGCGGTGCGCAGGATCTCCTCCTGGAGCCCGCCCTTGCCGCTGTACGGGCGGAAGACCCCGTCGCCGGCCGCCAGCGAGCGGGCGGCGGCCTTGGCCCCGATCTTGCGTTCGGCGAGCTTGATCCCCTGAGCCGTCAGGTCCTCGGCCTGTCCGCCGGTGAGGAAGAGCTCGACCTTGGCGGTCCCGGTCTCCGGGGCGCGTTCGGTGAGCTCGTGCGCGTCCTGGCCGGCCGCCAGGACCAGCGGGACCTGCTCCTTGGTGATGTCAGCGTCGTAGACCCGTACCTCGTCGGCGGCGGACTTGTCCGCCGGACCGGGCTGGGCCTGGGCCGCTGCGGGTAGTGCGGCGAGTGTGGTGCCGAAGACGAATGCGCTTGCGGCGAGGATCGATCTCGCGCGGTGCCTCATGTGCCCCCCTGGGCGTCGTCTGCCACGAAAGCTCCCGTCTGCCACGAAAGCTTCGGACGACAGGCTCACGATCAGCCCATGCTCATGTCAATGGGGCATACCGAAAAGGGGCCCGCACGAGTGATCGTGCGGGCCCCTTTCGGTAGCACGCTTTGCGCCGACCGGACCTGCGTCCGGTCCGCGCGGCCTCAGCCGGCCATGTTGTCGGCCAGCTCCTCGCTGTCGCTGAGGTCGAGGTTCGACTCGGTGCCCGGGATGCCGAGGTCCTGGGCCCGCTTGTCGGCCATCGCCAGCAGGCGGCGGATCCGGCCCGCGACCGCGTCCTTGGTCAGCGGCGGGTCGGCGAGCGCGCCCAGCTCCTCCAGGGAGGCCTGCTTGTGCTCCATGCGCAGCCGGCCGGCCGCGGCGAGGTGCTCCGGGACCTCCTCGGCCAGGATCTCCAGCGCACGCTGGACCCGGGCTCCGGCGGCCACCGCGGCCCGCGCCGAGCGGCGCAGGTTGGCGTCGTCGAAGTTGGCGAGGCGGTTCGCGGTGGCGCGCACCTCGCGCCGCATCCGCCGCTCCTCCCAGGCCAGCACCGAGTCGTGGGCGCCGAGCCGGGTCAGCAGGGCGCCGATGGCGTCCCCGTCCCGTACGACGACCCGGTCCACGCCGCGGACCTCACGGGCCTTCGCGGCGATGGAGAGCCGGCGGGCGGCTCCGACCAGGGCCAGGGCGGCCTCCGGGCCGGGGCAGGTGACCTCCAGGGAGGAGGAGCGCCCCGGCTCGGTCAGCGAGCCGTGGGCCAGGAAGGCCCCGCGCCAGGCCGCCTCGGCGTCACAGGTGGCCCCGGAGACCACCTGGGGGGGCAGACCCCGGATCGGACGGCCGCGGCCGTCCACGAGGCCGGTCTGGCGGGCGAGCTGGTCGCCGCCGGCGACCACGCGGACCACGTACCGGTTGCCCCGGCGCAGACCGCCCGGAGCCATGATCACCAGATCCGAGGAGTGTCCGAAGATCTCCAGAATGTCCTTGCGCAGGCGGCGGGCCGCGATCCCCGCGTCCAGTTCCGCCTCGATGACGATCCGGCCGCTCACCAGGTGCAACCCGCCCGCGAACCGAAGGATCGCCGAGACCTCCGCCTTCCTGCAGCAGGTGCGGGTGACAGGCAGGCGGGCGATCTCATCCTTCACCGCGGGCGTCATCGCCATGGGCCGATCCTTCCATGCATCCGAAAAATACGGTCGTACGCGGCGGCCAGCAGCTCCGGATCGTGCTTCGGAGAGCCGTCCAGCCTGGCGACCGGCGCCAGCTCGACCGCGGCACCGAACCGTTTTGCGGCATCGGCGAGGGACTCGCGATCGGGCACGGCAGCCTGATCGGCAAGCACCACGTCCAGGGCGAGTTTAGGGGCGTGTCGGGCCAAAACCTCCAAATGACGCTGCGGAGAGAAGCCCTCTGTTTCTCCGGGTTGTGGTGCGAGGTTCAGCGAAAGCACCCTTCTCGCCTTGGTCTCGACCAGCGCGTCGAGCAATTCGGGCACCAGCAGGTGCGGAATCACCGACGAGAACCAGGACCCCGGACCGAGCACGACCCAGTCCGCGTCGAGCACCGCCGCGACCGCTTCCGGCACCGCCGGCGGGTCGCTCGGCACCACCTGTACGGAGAGCACCTCGCCGGGGGTCAGTGCCACGGTGGCCTGCCCCCGTACGGTGTCCACGTCCTCGGGACGGGCCGGATCGTGGCCCTTGACCAGGGCCTGGAGCTCCAGCGGGACCGCCGACATCGGCAGCACCCGGCCCTGGGCGCCGAGCAGCTTGCCGACGAGGTCCAGGGCCTGGACGGGGTCGCCGAGCTGTTCCCACAGCGCGACGATCAGCAGGTTGCCCACGGCGTGCTCGTGCAGGTCGCCCTGGGACTGGAAGCGGTGCTGGATGACCCGCGCCCAGGTCTGGCCCCAGTCGTCGTCACCGCACAGCGCGGCCAGCGCCTTGCGCAGGTCCCCGGGCGGCAGGACGCCGAGCTCCTCGCGCAGCCTGCCGCTGGAGCCGCCGTCGTCGGCGACCGTGACGACGGCGGTCAGCTCGCCCGTGATCCGGCGCAGGGCGGTCAGCGAGGCCGAGAGGCCCATGCCGCCGCCGAGCGCCACGACCTTGGGCGCGGCCACCTCGGGGACCTCCCCCCGGCGCAGGCCGGTGCGGACCGCGCCGTCCTCGCCCTTGCCGGTGGTGAGCCGGCGCAGGCGGCGGAGCCGCATGGTACGTCCGGTCACTCGCGCCCCATGTCCCTGTGGACGACGACGGTCTCGACTCCTTCGGAGGCGAGGCGGGCGGCGAGCTTCTCCGACATGGCGACACTGCGGTGCTTGCCGCCGGTACAGCCGACCGCGATGGTCACGTACCGCTTGCCCTCGCGGCGGTAGCCGGTGGCGATGAGCTGGAGCAGCTCGGTGTAGCGGTCGAGGAACTCCTTGGCGCCGGGCTGGCTGAAGACGTAGCCCGACACCTCCTCGTTCAGGCCGGTGAAGGGGCGCAGCTCCGGGACCCAGTGCGGGTTGGGGATGAAGCGGCAGTCGACGACGAGGTCGGCGTCGACGGGGAGTCCGTACTTGTAGCCGAAGGACATGACGGTGGCCCGCAGCTCGGGCTCCTCGTCGCCGGCGAACTGGGCGTCCATCTTGGCGCGCAGCTCGTGCACGTTGAGGCTGGAGGTGTCGATGACCAGGTCGGCGTCGCCGCGCAGCTCGCGCAGCAGGTCGCGCTCGGCGGCGATGCCGTCGACGATGCGTCCGTCGCCCTGGAGCGGGTGCGGGCGGCGGACCGACTCGAAGCGGCGGACGAGGGCGTCGTCCGAGGATTCCAGGAAGACGATCCGCCGGGTGACCCCGCGGGTCTCCAGGTCGGCGAGGGATTCGCGCAGTGCGTCGAAGAACTGGCGGCCTCGGACGTCGACGACGACGGCGATGCGCGCCACGTTGCCCTGCGAGCGGGCGCCGAGTTCCACCATGGTGGTGATCAGCGCGGGCGGGAGGTTGTCGACGACGAACCAGCCGAGGTCTTCCAGACACTTGGCCGCCGTACTGCGGCCGGCGCCGGACATACCGGAGATGATCACCAGCTCGGGGATGGCCGCCTCGGCGGTATCTCCGGGCTCCACTGTCGTGCCCGTACTCACCTGTGCTCCGTCTCGGTCGTACTCGGATGCGATGTCACTTCCGGAATCCTGCTCGGATCCTCGGTCGCGGCGGGTTTCGCGCTCGGTCATTGCTCGGTCCCCCGATCGGATGCTGCTCCCGCGGACGCGGGGGTCTCATCCTCAATGATCTCGCCGGTCGCCGTATTGACGGCGGGGCCGGCGGGAACCGCCTGGGCGAGGGCCACGGCCACGGTCTCGGCCGTCTTGCGGCCTATGCCCGGGACCTCGCAGATCTGATCGATTGTCGCCTGTCTCAGCTTTTTCACCGAACCGAAGTGCTTGATCAGGGCCAGCCTGCGGCTCTCGCCGAGCCCGGGGACCTCGTCGAGGGGGCCGGCCTTCAGACGCTTGCCCCGCTTGTTGCGCTGGTACTGGATGGCGAACCGGTGGGCTTCGTCACGGACCCGCTGGAGCAGGTACAGGCCCTCGCTGCTGCGGGGCAGCACCACCGGGTCGTCCTCCCCGGGCAGCCAGACCTCCTCCAGGCGCTTGGCGAGGCCGCACACGGCGACGTCGTCGATCCCCAGCTCCTCCAGGGCCCGCTTGGCGGCGGCCACCTGGGGCTGCCCGCCGTCGACCACGACGAGCTGCGGCGGGTAGGCGAAGCGCCTGGGGCGCCCGTCGTCCTCGGGCGTGTCCTGTTCGACTTCCCCGCCCGCGGCGGCCCCGGGGGACTCGGGGGACCACTCCCCCGTCTTCAGCTTCTCCTGGAGGTAGCGGCGGAAGCGGCGGGAGACCACCTCGTGCATGGAGCGGACGTCGTCCTGCCCCTCGAAGGACTTGATCTGGAAGCGCCGGTACTCGCCCTTGCGCGCCAGCCCGTCCTCGAAGACGACCATGGAGGCCACGACGTCGTCGCCCTGCAGGTGGGAGATGTCGAAGCACTCGATGCGCAGCGGCGCGCCGTCCAGCTCCAGCGCCTCGGCGATCTCCTCCAGGGCCCGCGAGCGGGTGGTGAGGTCGGCGGCGCGCTTGGTCTTGTGCAGGGCGAGGGACTGCTGGGCGTTGCGGTGGACGGTCTCCATCAGCGCCTTCTTGTCCCCGCGCTGCGGGATGCGCAGGCTCACCTGAGAGCCGCGCCGCTCGGCGAGCCACTCGCTCAGGGCCGGGGTGTCCTCGGGGAGGGCCGGGACCAGCACCTCCTTGGGGACGGCCTCGCCCTTCTCCTCCCCGTACAGCTGCTGGAGGGCGTGCTCGACGAGCCCGGCGGTGTCGACGGCCTCGACCTTGTCGGTGACCCAGCCGCGCTGGCCGCGGACCCGGCCGCCGCGGACGTGGAAGATCTGCACGGCCGCTTCGAGCTCGTCCTCGGCGACGGCGAACAGGTCGGCGTCGGTGGCGTCGGCGAGCACGACCGCGTTCTTCTCCATGGCCCGCCGCAGGGCCCCTATGTCGTCGCGCAGCCGGGCGGCCTTCTCGTACTCCATCTCCTCCGCGGCCTCGTGCATCTGCTGTTCGAGGCGGGTGAGGTAGGTGCCGGTGCGGCCGGCCATGAAGTCGCAGAAGTCCTCCGCGAGTTCGCGGTGCTCCTCGGGGGTGACCCGGCCGACGCAGGGCGCGGAGCACTTGCCGATGTAGCCGAGCAGGCAGGGGCGGCCGATCTGGGCGGACCGCTTGAACACCCCGGCGGAGCAGGTGCGGACGGGGAAGACCCGGAGCATCAGGTCGACGGTCTCGCGGATGGCCCAGGCGTGCCCGTACGGGCCGAAGTAGCGCACGCCCTTCTTCTTGGGCCCGCGCATGACCTGGACCCGCGGGTAGTCCTCGTTCATGGTGACGGCGAGGGAGGGGTAGCTCTTGTCGTCCCGGTACTTGACGTTGAACCGCGGGTCGAACTCCTTGATCCAGGAGTATTCGAGCTGGAGCGCCTCCACCTCGGTGGAGACCACGGTCCACTCGACGGAGGCGGCCGTGGTCACCATGGTGGCGGTGCGCGGGTGCAGCCCGGAGAGGTCCTGGAAGTAGCTGGCCAGCCGTTGGCGCAGGCTCTTGGCCTTCCCGACGTAGATCACCCGGCGGTGCTCGTCGCGGAACTTGTAGACCCCCGGGGAGTCGGGAACCTGTCCCGGCTTGGGGCGGTAGCTGGAAGGGTCGGCCATGCCAGCCACCCTACTGTCGCCCGCCGACAAGCGGGGCCCGGCCCCGCAGGGCCCGGCCGCCCGGCAGGCGGCCGGGCGGCCGGGCCCCTCGGGTGGTTACGCCCGCACCACCCGCTGCCGCCGGGCACGCCGGGCGGCCACCGCGCCGGCCGCGCCCAGCGCCAGAGCCACGGCTCCGGCGGCCATCGGGAGTCCGGCGAGGGCGGACGTCGGCGATGCGGTGGTTGTCGTGGCCGTGGCTTCCGTGGGGGCGAAGCCACCGGCCTTCCCGGACTTGCCGTAGGCCGATCCCGGCAGCTTGTCCCCGTAGGCCTTCACGACCCGTGTGCGGTAGGCGGCCAGGCTCGTGCCCCGCGCGCCCACGGCCGTGGCCGCGTCCTCGTCCAGGGGCAGCACCCGCTCGCCGCCGGCCACGTACCAGGCGTCGATCTGCGGTTCGCGGAACACGGTCCCGCCGGGGAGTTTCGCCGCGCCGAGCTGTGCGTAGCGGAACTCGTCGTCGCCGGTGGCGATGTTCACCACCTGCCAGCCCGCCGCGGTCCGCGCGGTCCACAGGGCGGCCTGCTGTCCGTCGGAGGAGACGGCCTTGCTGGCGAGGAACTCCAGCCGGGCCACGCTCGCGCCGGCCTTCCCCGCGACGAACTCGGGCGAGAGGTAGTGCACGGGCACCGTCTCGCCCTCGATGCGGGGCTGCGCGGCGGCGAGCGAGACCTTGCCCTCGCGGGCGAAGAAGCGGGACAGGGTGGCGAGGGTGTCGGGGGCCGCCGCCGTCCGCCCCGCGGCGGCCAGGTTCTCGGCGGTCACGTTCTGGGGCTGCGGTACGGGCGCCGCGGACGCCTGGGTGGGGGCCAGGGCCAGTGCGGCGGTCGCGGCGACGGCCGCGGCGGCGAGGCGGCCGTTCATGAGGCGGGAAGCCATGGGGTCACGCCCCGATCCGGTAGAGCGAGTGGGTCCAGGAGAAGGTGCTGTTGTCCACGTACCAGGCGTGGGAGGCCCAGTTGTAGCGGTCGCTGGAGGGCCACGGGTCTCCCCAGTACACCCAGCTGTTCGCCGTGTCGTAGCCGTAGATCACGTGCATGTGGCCACCGCCGTTGGACCACTGGATGCGGGTCTCGATCGGGCGGTTGGCGTTGATCTCGGTCTGGACGGTGGAGTACTGGAGCCAGCCGTTCACGTAGGAGCCGGAGTTGATGCCGGCCCAGCGCAGGCCTGTCTGCACGTTGCCGAGGGTGGCCTGGTTGTTGGGGCAGTCGTAGCCCTGCTGGCGGTTGAAGGCGGCGTTGCAGAACTGGTTCTGGCTGTAGGTGCGGCCGAACCAGGTGGCGATGGTGTTGCCTCCGGCGGCCCAGCACCAGTTGGTCTTCTGCTGGGCCTGCATGGTGATGTTCAGCCGCTTGGAGGCCAGGGCCGTGGCCTCGGCGGGTGCGGCTGCTGCGGAGGAGATGGCGGTCGTGGTGCCCGTACCGGCGGCGGCATCGGCGGCGGTGGCGGCAGCGGTGGGCAAGGCGAGCAGGGCGCTGAGCAGGGCGGTGATGAAGGCGGCCAGGGTGAGCCGCCGGGTCGTGTGGCGCATCGCGTTCCTCCCGATGTGGGGAGTGGGGGTGGAGGAGCGCGTCCGGACGCTGTGGAGGAGCATCAGGGTGTTGTCGGGAACAGGTCAACACGCTTCAATACGGCGTGACATCGAGGTGTGAACGGTGGGGCCAGAGTGTGAACGTCCGCCGTCACCCCACCTGGACCCACCGGGACCACGGGCGTCACCCGCCGGACCGCCCGCACCCCGTCGCGTGAACGTTCACAGGAGGAACCGCCATGCGGTCGAGCGCGAACGGCACCTTCTCGGCCGGCCCCCCTCCGGACGGCTCCCATCGCGCCGGCCCCCCGTCGGACGGCTCCCCTCCGGCCGGCCCCCCTTCGGACAACGCCCGCGCGCAGGCCGCCCGGGACCTGCCGCACCTGCTGCGCGAGGGCCCCTTCCACCTCGCGCTGCGCGCCGCCCTCACCGCACGCGGCCTGCCCCTGCACCGGGTGCAGCACCGGCTCGCCGCCCGCGGCATCAAGCTCGGGGTGACCAGCCTCAGTTACTGGCAGCAGGGCGCCCGGCGGCCGGGCCGCCCCGAGTCCCTGAAGGCCGTACGGGCCCTGGAGCAGATCCTGGAACTGCCCGAGGGCGCCCTGCTGCGGCTGCTGGCCGCGCCGGATCCCGCCGCTCCGGGGACGGCCCGGCCGCCCGCGCGCTCGTACCGGGCGCTGTTCAGCGTGGGCGCGGCCGTGGAGGAGCTGCTGGCCGGCATGGAACTGCCCGCCGACGGCGGCCTGCACACCGTCGGGCACCACGAGCGGGTGCGGATCGGGCCCGCCGGGGAGCTGCTGGGCCGTGAATCGCAGCACGTCGTACGGGCCCACCGCGACGGGGTCGACCGCTACATCGCGGTCCACCACGGCGACCCGGGCTGCGATCCGGAGCGGATCCGGGTCCGGGCCGACGAGAACTGCCGGACCGGGCGGATCCGCCGCCACCCCGAGGCGGAGCTGGTCGTCGCCGAGCTGCTCTTCGACGCCCGGCTGCGGGCCGGGGACACGTA
This sequence comes from Streptomyces sp. NBC_00335, assembly GCF_036127095.1. Lineage (GTDB taxonomy): Bacteria > Actinomycetota > Actinomycetes > Streptomycetales > Streptomycetaceae > Streptomyces. The sequence goes on along the minus strand of NZ_CP108006.1, from coordinate 6,552,586 downwards.
CGTCTTCGGCTACGGCTTCGAGGACGGCACGGCCGGCCGCAGCACCGAGTACGTGCGCGGCTTCAGCTACACCGGCGGGCAGTACGTGCTCCAGGTCCGCTTCGACGAGGCGGCGCTGCCGGTGCGCTGCCGCCGCTTCACGCGCAGCGGGCCGGACGCGCCGCGCGGGCGGCTCGCGGACCTGAACCCGAGCGGACCGCACCGGGCCGTGCACCTGGTGGAGCAGGGGGTGCGGCGCGGGATCCTGGGGATCGGCTGGGACTGGGAGTGAGCGCCGGTGCGACGCGGCCCGCCCCGTCAGCCGGCGACGAGTTTGCCGGCCTCGACCTTCACCGGGACCTCGGGCAGCGGGTCGGTGGCCGGGCCGCGCAGCACCTTGCCCGTGGTCACGTCGAAGCGGCTGCCGTGGCAGGGGCAGTTGCCCTCGCCCTCGACGATCTTGTCCAGTACGCAGCCGGAGTGGGTGCACTGGGCGCTGAAGGCCTTGTACTGGCCCGCCTCCGCGCAGCTGACCACGAGCTTCTTCTCCCGGAACAGCTTCGCGCCGCCGACCGGCACCTCGGTCGCCGCTCCGAGCTCGGCGGGGACCGCCGGGGAGCCGGAGCCGCTGTTGGTCTCGGTGGAGCAGGCCGTGAGCGCAGCGCCGCCGCCGACGGCTCCGACGATCGCGGCGGCGCCCTTGAGGACGGTACGGCGGGCGGCGGACTGCGAGGCGGACATGCGGTACTCCTGGAATGAGGGCGGGGTGCGGATGCGGCAGGGCCGGGATCGGCACGGCCGGGCCCGGCGGGCCCACCCGACGATACCCGCGCCCGATGGGATACCTTCCCCCGCGTGATCGTCGTCGGTGGAGAAGCCCTGATCGACCTGGTGCCCGTCGAAGGGCCGCCGGGCGCCCTGCTGCCGCGGCCGGGCGGCGGACCGTACAACACCGCCATCGCGCTGGGCCGGCTCGGCGTGCGGACCGCCTTCTGCTCCCGGATCTCGACGGACGGCTTCGGCGCCTCGCTGCTCGACGGGCTGCGCACGGCCGGGGTGGACCTCTCCCTGGTCCAGCGCGGACCGGAGCCGACCACGCTGGCGGTGCCCTCGCTGGCCCCGGACGGCTCGGCGGCCTACGGGTTCTACGTCGAGGGCACGGCCGACCGGCTGTTCCGGCTGCCGCCCGCGCTCCCCGAGGGGGTACGGGCCCTCGCGCTCGGCACCTGCTCGCTGGTGCTGGAGCCGGGGGCCAGCGCCTACGAGTCCCTGCTGCGCCGGGAAGCCGGGCGCGGGCTGGCGACCCTGCTCGACCCCAACATCCGCCCGGCGCTGATCGCCGACCCGGCCGCCTACCGGGCCCGCTTCCTGTCCTGGCTGCCGCACGTCGGCGTGCTGAAGCTGTCGGAGGAGGACGCGGCGTGGCTGGGCGGCCGCCCCGGCGACTGGCTGGCGGCCGGGCCCTCGGCGGTGGTGCTCACCCGGGGCGCCGGCGGCCTGACGGTGTGGACGCGGGAGGGCGCGGAGCACTCGGTGCCCGCACGCCGGGTCGCGGTGGTGGACACCATCGGCGCGGGCGACACCGTGAACGCGGCCCTGCTGCACCGGCTGGCGGCCGGCGCGGGCGGCCCGGGCCCGGTGGACTGGCCCGAGGTGCTGTCCTATGCCGCCGCGGCGGCCGCGCTGACCTGCACCCGGGCCGGCGCGGAGCCTCCGTACGCCCGCGAGCTCAGCGCAGCGCGGCCCACACCGTAGCGGCCACCGCGGGGGCGAACTCCTCGACCGGCCCGACCGTGTCGGGCCCGGAGAAGTGCAGGAAGAAGGCCCGCTGGAAGCAGGCGCCGAGCAGCAGCGCGGCGGCGGCGGCCGGGTCGGCGTCGGGGCGCAGCCGGCCGCGTTCGAGCTCGCGGAACAGGTGGCCGGTGAGGGCCTCCAGCACCACGTGGGGACCCGCGCCGATGCTCCGTACGCCCTCGCGGTGGCGGGTGAGCAGGACGGGATCGGCGAAGAGCGAGCCGAACATGGGCATGGCTTCGGCGTAGAAGAGCGAGGCGTACCGGGCGATCTCGGTCAGCCGCTCCTCGACCGGCTGCTCCCCCGGGTCGCCGGTCAGCGCCGCCATCATCGCCCCGGCGTTGGGGCGGCGTTCCATCAGCACGCGGACGAACAGCTCCTCCTTGTTCGCGAAGTACTTGTAGAGCGCGGCCTCCGAGCAGCCCGCCTCACGGGCGATGGCCTTCGTGGTGGCGTTGGCCAGACCGGCGGTGCGCATCAGGGTCTCGGCGGCATCGAGCAGGCGCTCCGGGGTGGACCGGCTTGACTTTGGGGTGAGCATTCACTCACCATAACGGAAGTGGGGGTGAGTGAGTACTCACCCACCCCCACATACGCCATGCGTCACACGTCATGCGTCACATGAATGTGGGAGTCAAGATGAAACTCACGGTGTTCGGAGCCACGGGCGGGGTCGGCCACGAGGTGGTGCGGCAGGCGCTCGAAGCGGGTCACGAGGTGACGGCTGTCGTCCGCGACCCGGCGCGGCTGGACGTACCGGCGCACGAACGGCTGCGGGTGGCGGTGGTGCGGGACCTCTCCGACGAGGACGCGCTCGTTCCGGTGCTGGAGGGTCAGGAGGCGGTGGTCTCCGCGCTCGGCCCGACGAGCAACAAGCAGGCCAGGCTCACCCCGATCGCGGGACCGGCCCTGCGGTCGATCGTCTCCGCGATGGACCGGGCCGGGGTGAGCCGCCTGTCGGCGGTCAGCGCGGCGCCGCTGGGTCCGCTCACGCCGCAGGACGGGGCTCTCACCCGGGTCGTGGTGTACCCGCTGCTGCGCAGGGCGCTGCGGGACGTGTACGCGGACCTCACGGTCATGGAGGCGGCGATCGCCGCGAGCCGTACGCAGTGGACGGTGATCCGGCCGCCGCGGCTGCTGGACCGGCCGCACACGGGGACGTACCGGCGAGCGGTCGACGCCAACGTTCCGGGCGGCAAGGTGATCGCCCGGGCGGACGTCGCCGACGCCCTCCTGACCACCCTGTCCGACCCCTCGACGTCGGGCCACACCATCGGCGTCGCCGCGTAGCCGCAGGCCGGGGGGGGGGCGTGCCGCTGCGCGGGGCTAGGGGCGTACCACTGCGCGGGCCCGGCGGGCGTACCGCTGCGCGGGGCTGGATCTCGGCCGGCATCGGCGCACGATCCAGCCCCGCCCGGGGGCTACGCCTTGCGGGCCCGCGTCGCCTTCTTCGCGGCGGCCGGGGCCGCCGCCTTCTTGGCGGGAGCCGCCGCCTTCTTCCGCGCGGCCGCCTTCTTCACCGGCCGGGCCGGCTCCGAGGCCGCGGCGTCGGAGATGCGGTCCGCGCCCAGGATGTCCCGCAGGAACTTGCCCGTGTGGCTCGCGCCCACCGAGGCGACCTGCTCCGGCGTGCCCTCGGCGACGACGAGGCCGCCTCCATACCCGCCCTCGGGACCCATGTCCACGACCCAGTCGGCGGTCTTGACGACATCGAGGTTGTGCTCGATGACGATCACCGTGTTGCCCTTGTCGACCAGCCCCGACAGCACCTTGATCAGCTTCGAGATGTCCTCGAAGTGCAGACCCGTCGTCGGCTCGTCCAGGACGTACACCGTCCGCCCCGTCGAGCGCTTCTGGAGCTCAGAGGCCAGCTTCACGCGCTGCGCCTCACCACCCGAGAGCGTCGGCGCCGACTGGCCGAGGCGGACGTACCCGAGCCCCACCTCGTTCAGCGTCTTCAGGTGCCGCGAGATCGTCGGGACCGCCTCGAAGAAGCCCGCGGCCTCCTCGATCGGCATGTTCAGGACCTCGGCGATGGACTTGCCCTTGTAGTGGACCTCCAGCGTCTCCCGGTTGTACCGGTCGCCGTGGCAGACCTCGCACGGGACGTACACGTCCGGCAGGAAGTTCATCTCGATCTTGATCGTGCCGTCGCCGGAGCAGTTCTCGCAGCGGCCGCCCTTCACGTTGAAGGAGAAGCGGCCCGGCAGATAGCCGCGCACCTTCGCCTCCATCGTCTCCGCGAAGAGCTTGCGGACGTGGTCGAAGACACCGGTGTACGTGGCCGGGTTGGACCGGGGGGTCCGGCCGATCGGCGACTGGTCCACGTGCACGACCTTGTCGACGAGGTCGTCGCCGTCCACCCGCGTGTGCCGCCCCGGCACCGACCGCGCGCCGTTGAGCTCGCGGGCCAGGTGCGTGTAGAGGATGTCGTTGACCAGCGTGGACTTGCCGGAGCCCGATACCCCCGTCACCGCCGTGAGCACGCCCAGCGGGAAGGACACGTCGATGTCCCGCAGGTTGTTCTCCTTGGCGCCGTGGACCGTGAGCTTGCGCGAGGGGTCCACGGGGCGGCGCACGTCCGGGAGCGGGATGGACCGCTTGCCGGAGAGGTACTGGCCGGTGATCGACTCGGGGTTCTTCAGCAGCTCCTTCAACGAGCCGCTGTGCACGACCTTGCCGCCGTGCTCACCGGCGCCCGGGCCGATGTCGACGACCCAGTCGGCCACCTTGATGGTGTCCTCGTCGTGCTCGACGACGATGAGGGTGTTGCCCATGTCGCGCAGCCGGACGAGGGTTTCGATCAGCCGGTGGTTGTCCCGCTGGTGCAGGCCGATCGAAGGCTCGTCCAGCACGTACAGCACGCCCACCAGGCCGGAGCCGATCTGCGTGGCGAGGCGGATGCGCTGGGCCTCGCCGCCCGAGAGGGTGCCGGCGGCGCGGTTGAGCGAGAGGTAGTCCAGGCCGACGTCGACGAGGAAGCGGAGCCGCTCGTTGACCTCCTTGAGGACCCGCTCGGCGATCTTCTTGTCGCGGGCGTCGAGCTTGAGGCGCCCGAGGAAGTCCGCGCACTCGCTGATCGACATCGCGGCGACATCGGCGATCGAGCGGTCCATCACCGTCACCGCGAGCACGATCGGCTTGAGCCGGGTGCCCTGGCAGGTGGGACACGGCACCTCGCGCATGTAGCCCTCGAAGCGCTCGCGGCTGGCGTCGCTCTCGGACTCCGAGTGACGGCGCTTCACGAACGGCACCGCGCCCTCGAAGGCCGTGGTGTAGGCCCGCTCGCGCCCGTACCGGTTGCGGTAGCGGACCTCGATCTGCGTCTTGTGGCCGTACAGCAGGGCCTTCTTCGCCCGCAGCGGCAGCCCCGCCCAGGCGATGTCGGTGCGGAAGCCGAGCTCCGTGGCGAGCGCGCCGACCAGCCGCTGGAAGTAGTCCTTGGTGTGGCCGAGCGACCACGGCGAGACCGCGCCCTCGTCGAGGGACTTGTCCTCGTCCGGGACGATCAGCTCCGGGTCCACCTCCATGCGCGTACCGATGCCGGTGCACTCGGGGCAGGCGCCGAAGGGCGAGTTGAAGGAGAAGGAGCGCGGCTCCAGCTCCTCGAAGGAGAGGTCGTCGTACGGGCAGTAGAGGTGCTCGGAGTACATCCGCTCACGCTCGGGGTCGTCCTCCGCGAGGTCGACGAAGTCCAGGATCACCATGCCGCCGGACAGCCCGAGGGCGGTCTCCACGGAGTCCGTCAGCCGGCGCTTGGCGCTGTCCTTGACGGTGAGGCGGTCGATGACCACCTCGATGGTGTGCTTCTCCTGCTTCTTCAGCGAGGGCGGCTCGGAGAGCTGGATCGTCTCCCCGTCCACCCGGGCCCGGCTGTAGCCCTTGGTCTGGAGGTCGGCGAAGAGGTCGACGAACTCGCCCTTGCGCTCGCGCACCAGCGGCGAGAGCACCTGGAAGCGACTGCCCTCGGGCAGGGCGAGCACCTTGTCGACGATCGCCTGCGGCGACTGCCGCGAGATCGGCCGGCTGCACTCGGGGCAGTGGGGCTTGCCGATGCGCGCGAAGAGCAGGCGGAGGTAGTCGTAGACCTCGGTGATGGTGCCGACGGTGGAGCGGGGGTTGCGCGAGGTGGACTTCTGGTCGATGGAGACGGCCGGGGAGAGGCCCTCGATGAAGTCGACGTCGGGCTTGTCCATCTGCCCGAGGAACTGGCGGGCGTAGGAGGACAGCGACTCGACGTAGCGGCGCTGACCCTCGGCGAAGATCGTGTCGAAGGCCAGGGAGGACTTGCCCGACCCCGAGAGTCCGGTGAAGACGATGAGCGAGTCGCGCGGCAGGTCAAGAGAGACGTTCTTGAGGTTGTGCTCGCGAGCGCCACGAACGATGAGACGGTCGGTCACGCCGGTCCGCACCTTTCTTGAGAGAGCGGGGGCACGGGCCCCCGTCCCAAGGGTATTGGGGGGCGCCTCTGCGGTGGAGTGGGAGACTGGACTCCGAGCGTATAGCACGTGCATTCGATTTTCGGCACTCCGCAGCCCTCTTCACCCGATCGTGTGGCGAGGGCCCCACGGCCACTAGGCTCGGCCGCATGACTGATCATGCGCACGACCTGCGATCCGTTCACGAGGCCACCGATCGACTGCTGACCGCGGTCGCGAAGCTGGACAACGCGAAGCTGGCCGAAGAGTCACTTCTCCCCGGCTGGACCCGCGGCCACGTCCTGGCGCACCTCGCCCGGAACGCGGACGCCCTGGTCGAGGTCTTCGAAGGCCGCCCGATGTACGAGAGCGCCACCTCCCGGGAATCCGACATCGAGCGCGACGCGGTGCGTCCCCTGCTGGAACAGCTCGAGGACGTCCGGAATTCCGCGGACCGCTGGCAGGCCGTCGCCGAGCGCCCGCAGGACTGGACCCGCACCGTGGAACTGCGCAACGGGGTCACGGACACGGCGGCCCGGGTGCCCTTCCGGCGCCTGATCGAGGTCGAGCTGCACCACGTCGACCTGAACATCGGCTACGAGCTGTCCGACCTCCCGGACGAGTTCGCCGAGCGCGAGATCGCCTTCCTCGCCGACCGCTGGTCGGGCCGCCCGGAGGTCCCGCCGGTCACCCTGTGGCTCGGGTACGACGGCACCGGACCCCTCTGGCACACCGGCGGCACGGAGGGTGCGCCCATCACCCTGGCCGGCACCCGCGACGAGCTGCTCGGCTGGCTCGCGGGCCGCGGGGACCGCGGCGCGCACCTCACCCTCATCGAAGGCGGCCACCTCCCCGAGCTGCCCCCGCTCTAGCCCGGACGACACCCTTAGGATCGAGAACATGACGTACAGCGGAGCAGTCAAGGTCGGCGGTCCGGCCGACGTGCACGAACTCTCGGACCTGATGATTTCCAAGGTCGCGGTGGGCCCGATGAACAACAACGCCTACCTGCTGCGCTGCCGGGCCACCGACGCGCAGCTGCTGATCGACGCGGCCGCGGAGCCGGAGACCCTGCTGAGCCTGATCGGCGACGGCGGCATCGCCTCCGTGGTCACCACCCACCGGCACGGCGACCACTGGGGCGCGCTGGCGGACGTGGTCGCGGCGACCGGCGCGCGGACGTACGCGGGCGCCCACGACGCGGAGGGCATCCCGGTCACCACCGACGTGCTCGTCGCGGACGGGGACACGATCACGGTCGGACGGGTCACGCTGACCGCCCGCCACCTGGTCGGACACACCCCCGGCTCGATCGCGCTGGTCTACGACGACCCGCACGGCCACGCGCACGTGTTCACCGGCGACTGCCTCTTCCCGGGCGGCGTCGGCAACACCTCGGGCGACCAGAAGGCCTTCACCAGCCTGCTCGACGACGTGGAGAACAAGCTGTTCGGCGAGCTGTCGGACGAGACCTGGGTCTACCCCGGCCACGGCAACGACACCACGCTCGGCGCCGAGCGCCCCCACCTGGCCGAATGGCGCGAGCGCGGCTGGTAGCGGGCACCGAAGGGGGCGCCGGCCCGTCAACCTCACGCCGGGCCGCACCCCCTTCCGGTCATTGACGGCCGAACGCACGTCCTGAGGGGGCGGGGCGGGGTAATTGCTGCACCATGCAACACGAACCCTCCCCCGCGGCCCCCACCGCGCCGTCCGCCGCACCCTCCTCCCCACCCCCCTCGATGCTCCGGCTCGCCGCGGCCTCCCTCGTCGGCACCGCCATCGAGTTCTACGACTTCTTCGTCTACGGCACCGCCGCCGCCCTGGTGCTCGGCCCGCTCTTCTTCCCTTCCTTCTCGCCGCTCGCCGGGACCCTCGCCGCCTTCGGCACCTTCGGCGTCGGCTTCCTCGCCCGGCCCCTCGGCTCCGCCGTCTTCGGCCACGTCGGCGACCGGTACGGCCGGCGCCCGGTGCTCCTCGCCTCCCTGCTGCTCACCGGCCTGGCCACGGTGGCGGTGGGCTGCGTGCCCTCGTACGCCTCCATCGGGATGGCCGCGCCGGTCCTACTGGTCCTGCTGCGCTTCCTCCAGGGCCTCGGCCTCGGCGGGGAGTGGGGCGGCGCGGTGCTGCTGACCTCGGAGCACGCCCCCGAGGGGCGGCGCGGGCTGTGGTCGAGCTTCCCGCAGATGGGTCCGGCGGTGGGGTTCCTGCTGGCCAACGGCCTGATGCTGACCCTGTCGAGCACGCTGTCCGACGGGCAGTTCGCCGCCTGGGGCTGGCGGGTGCCGTTCTGGGTGGCGGGGCTGCTGGCCCTGAGCGGACTGTGGCTGCGCCGCTCGGTGGAGGAGACCCCGCAGTTCCGCGCCCTGGCCGAGACCGGCCACCGGGCCGAAGCCCCGCTGGCCGAGGTCCTACGGGGCCACTGGCGCCTGCTCCTGCTGACCGGCGGGGCCCTGGCCGTGGGCTACGCCGTCTTCTACGCGGTCACCACCTGGTCCCTCGCGTACGCCACCGAGCACCTCGGCGTGCACCGCTCCGTGATGCTGGCCTGCATCATGGTGGCCGTCGCCCTCAAGGGGGCGGCCACCCCGGTGATCGCGGTGCTCGGCGACCGCTACGGCCGGCGCCCGCTGTGCCTGGCGGGCTGCACGGCCTCGGCCCTGTGGATGTTCCCCTTCGTGGCGCTGCTGCGCACCGCGGACCCGCTGCTGATGACGGTGGGCCTGTTCGGCGCCCTGCTCGGCATGGTGACGATGTTCGCGGTGGTGGGCGCGTACCTGCCCGAGCTGTACGCCCCGCGCATCCGCTGCACCGGCGCGGCCGTCGGCTACAACCTCGGCGGGGTGCTGGGCGGCGCGCTGACCCCGATCGTTGCGACGGCGCTGGCGGACGGCTCCGGGCCGCCGTGGGCCGTCGCCGTGTACCTGACGGCGATCGCCCTGGTCTCGCTGGCCTGCTTCTCGCTGCTGCCGGAGACCAACCCGGTGCTCGTCCGGCAGCGGACGGGCTCGGACGCGGAGAAGGGGGCGGCCGAAGCGGCCGCCCCCGTGTAGCCACCCGGTCGCTCAGCCGCTCTTGTCCTCGGTCGTCGGCTTGTGTCCCGGGTACAGGTGGCCGGGGGTCACGATGCCGGTGACGGCCTCTCCGAAGAGGGTGCTGGGCTCCTGGCCCTTGTACAGGTCGTCGGTGTTCAGCACGATGACCATGGTGGCCTGCTCCTCCGGCAGGTAGACGGTCAGCGTCTCGTACCCGGGCAGCGAGCCGTTGTGGCCGATCCAGCCCTGGACGTTGAAGATGCCGAGCCCGTAGCCCGCGCCGGGAATGATGCCGATCGGCTGGGTCTTCAGCCGCTCGGCCTGGGTCGCGGGGGTCAGCAGGGTGCCGGTGGCGAGGGTCTTCGCCCAGCTGCGCAGGTCCTCCAGGTCGGAGACCATCGCTCCGGCGGACCAGGCCCAGGACGGGTCCCAGTCGGTCGCGTCCACGATCTTCCCGCTGGGCAGGTCGTTGGTGTAGCCGTGCGCGTGCGGCTCGGGGAACTCCGTGCCGACGGGGAAGAGCGTGCGGCCGCTCAGCCCGGCGGGCTTCACCACGTCCTGATCGATGACCTCATGGATCGGCCGGCCGGTGATCTTCTCCACCAGCAGGCCGAGCAGGATCAGGTTGGTGTTGGAGTACTCGAACTTCGCGCCCGGCTCGAAGTTCACCGGGTGCTTGAAGGAGATGTCGAGCAGCTGCTGCGGCGTGAAGGTGGAGGTGCCGTTGAGCTCCTTGTCGAAGCCCGGGTCCTCGCTGTAGTTGAAGAGCCCGCTGCGCATGCCCGCCAGTTCGCGCAGGGTGATGCGGTCCCCGTTCGGGACGCCGCTGATGTACTTGCCGATCGGGTCGTCCAGGGAGAGCTTGCCCTGGTCCACGAGTTGGAGGAGGGCGGTGACCGTGAACGTCTTGGTCTCGCTGCCGATCCGGACCCCGAGATCGGGCTTCATGGGCGCGCCGGTCGCCTTGTCTGCCACGCCGAAGGACTTCACGTAGCTGCCCTTGCCCGGAGACCACAGGCCTACGGTCACGCCGGGCACCTTCGCCAGGTCCATCACCTCGCGCACGGCCGCGTCCAGTCGGGCGGCGACGGCCGGCGTGAGCTGCGGGAACTCCGTATCGCCGTCCGGGGACGGGGCGGCGGACGCGGACGGAGCCGGGGCGGTCGCCCCGTACGCGGAGCCCGCGACGGCCGGGCTGATGAGCATGCCGGCGGCGGCAACCGCCACACAGGCCCTGCGCATCCTGATGCGGGTCGGCCTCATGGGTCGGCCTCCTGTCGTACGACGACGAGGGCAACGTCCCACCAGCCTAGGCCCGTGCCACCCCGGTCGCGCGGCGACCGGGGTGGCACCGGATCAGGCGTCGATGCGCTCCGGGCCGGCCCCGGCGGCCTCGGCGGCCTCGGCCTCGGCCTGCTTCTTCGAGGCGATCAGGCTGGTGATCGTGGTGATCACCAGGACACCGCAGATGACGCCCAGGGAGACCGGGATGGAGATCTGCGGGACGTGCAGGCCCGACTCGTGCAGGGCGTGCAGCACGAGCTTGATGCCGATGAAGCCGAGGATGACGGAGAGGCCGTAGCTGAGGTGGACCAGCTTCTTGAGCAGGCCGCCGATGAGGAAGTACAGCTGGCGCAGACCCATCAGCGCGAAGGCGTTGGCGGTGAAGACGATGTACGGGTCCTGGGTGAGGCCGAAGATCGCGGGGATCGAGTCCAGGGCGAACAGCACGTCGGTGGTGCCGATGGCGAGCATGACGACCATCAGCGGGGTCAGGACGCGCTTGCCGTTGCTCTGGATGAAGAGCTTGGTGCCGTGGTAGCGGTCGGCGACGCCGAACTTCTTCTCGATGGACTTCAGGAGGCGGTTCTCCTCGAACTCCTCTTCCTCCTCGTCCTTGCGGGCTTCCTGGATCAGCTTCCACGCGGTGTAGATGAGGAACGCGCCGAAGATGTAGAAGACCCACGAGAAGTTGGTGATGATCGCGGCGCCGGCGGCGATGAAGATGGCGCGCAGCACCAGGGCGATCAGCACGCCGATCAGCAGCACGCGCTGCTGGAGCTGTGAGGGGACCGCGAACTTCGCCATGATCAGGACGAAGACGAAGAGGTTGTCCACGCTCAGGGACTTCTCGGTGATGAAACCGGCGAAGAACTCCTGCGAGGCCTGGCCGTGGCCGAACACCAGCAGGCCGAGTCCGAAGAGCACCGCGAGGACGATCCAGACGACCGTCCAGATGCCCGCCTCCTTCATGGAGACGTCGTGCGGCTTGCGGCCGATGAAGAAATCGGCGCCGATGAGGATGCCCAGACCGAGAATGGTCAGCACCCAGAGGGTCAACGAAACATCCACTATAAACACGCCTCCGGCAGATGGCTCAGCACTTGGTCAGCGTCATCGCTGCCGGAGGTCTCTTCCACCCGGACGGCCAGGAGGCCACGGGCCGGCGCCCCGGGACCGATTGCAGTCCGTATTGACGGGCACGCCGTAGCAGGAAAGCAGGAATACTCCCCTCCGCGTTCACCAGGGTACCCGCCGTGGGCACATTAGGTAAAGGGGAACCCAAGAACTGGTCAGCGGCCGGTCATCGAGGCCGGGCGGCGGACCGCCCGGCAGGCGCTACCGCGCGCCGCCCCGGGCCGCCGCAACCCGCTCCAGCGCCTGGTCAAGGACCCTGCTGCCCTGCGGGGGCAGATCCGGCTCGAAGATCCAGGCGTGGTGGACCCAGGGGTCGGCGAGGTGGTTGTCCGGTACGGGCGACAGCCGCATCAGCGAGCGCCACAGCGGATCCAGCAGCGGCCCGTAGGCCGAGGCCTCGTCACGGTCAGCAACCATCAGCAGGTGCACGCCGACCGCCGGCCCCTCGTCGGCGAGGTAGCGCAAACGGGTGACGGCACGGTCGTCGAACCCGTGCGGGAAGTCGTGCACGATCAGCAGCTGGTCGGAGGTGTCCACATCGGCCGGCAGATCCTCGGGAGCCCCGGCCCGCACCGCCATCTGTACGAGGTCCACCCGGCGGGTCAGCCGCTCCAGGGTCTCGGTGACCCCCGCGGCCCCGGCGGCGGGCGCCCCGGCCAGCACTCCGGCGCGCACCAGCGGGGCCAGCGAGGCGGCTCCGGCACCGGCCGCGTCGATGACGTGGACGGCGAACCGGTCGGCGGGGTGGGCGGCCAGCATCCGCGCCGCGTGCGCGACGGCCATGTCCATGGCGGCCCGGCGCAGCCGGTCGGTGTCCATCGCCATGGCCGCCTCGGAGCCGGTGCGGCCGTTGTCGATCCACAGGCCGCGCTCCAGCGGGACCCGCACCAGCATGGGGATGCGCAGGTCGGGCCGCTCGGGCAGGTGGAGGTCGCCCAGGCGCAGGGCGAGGGGCGCCTCGGCGGGCACGGAGTGCGCCTGCCAGACCGGGTTGTCCCAGCGCGCGTACGCGGCGGGCAGCGCGGGCTCGACCACCTCGGACTCGGCGGTGAGCTGGACCAGGTCCCGGTCGAGGACTTCCTGCGCCCGCGCGACCAGTTCCTCGCGGCGGGCCCGGGCGGTGTCCCGGGCGGCGTTTCCGGAGCCGCCGAGCCGGTGGCGGGGGTCTGACAGCGCCTCGTCGAGCTCGCGGTCCATCCGGGAGTCGGCGAACTCGACGGCGCCGCGGTAGGCGGCGACGGCGCGGGCCAGGTCCTCGAACATGCCCCAGACCTGGTTGTAGAGCCGCTCCTCCATGGACCAGCCACTCGCGTCCCCGGCGACGGGGCGGGGCGCCTCGCCCGGCCGCGGCGGTGCGGCGGGGCGCGGCCCTGGCTCGGGCGACTCGGTGCTGGTGCGGCGGCGCGGGTGGGCGTAGCTGATGGTGGGCGGACCGCCCGCGGTGTCCGTGCCCGGCTCCGGGGGCATCGGCGGGGGCGTGGGGGCGGCCGGCACGTCCTGCGGTGCCGGGGCCGGCGTCTGGGCCGCGGCCGGGGCCCGGAGCCCGCGCGGAACGGTCGGGGCCGGGCCGCCGGGCATGACGGCCAGGGTGATGTCCCCGGCAGGCGCCGTGCCCAGGGCGGCGGCGGCCAGTTCGACCGCGGCCGGGGCGGGCAGCCCGGCGTCGGTCAGGAGCGCACCGAGGCCGGCGGCGTACCCCTGGCCGACGGCGCGCACCTTCCAGGCGCCCTGGCGCCGGTACAGCTCCAGGGCCACGACGGCGGTCTCCGACTCCAGTCCGGTCAGCGTGTACCCGGCGAGCTCGGCGCCCTCCGGGTCGGCCACGGACACGTAGGAGGCGGGGACCGCGCCGAACCGCGGCGGGCCGCCGGGCGGCAGGACCAGCACGAAGCCGACCCGGTGGACGGCCGGTGCGACCGCGTCGAGGTCGACCGCTATGCGGTGCTGCCCGGAGGCCTCCCCGGGCACTTCGAGCCCGGGGAGGGTGCGGGCGCCCGGGTGGGCGACCGCACCGGGGCCGGCGAGCCGGCCCGTGTCGTCGCCGAGCTGGGCCAGGGCGAGCACGGGTGTGCCCGCCGAGACCCTGACCTCCACCCGGCTCCGGGACAGGGGGTGGTTCTGTCCCCGGACCAGTTCGGCCGTCATCGTGCAGCCCCTCCCCCGTACCCGTTCTTCCGCCGGGCCCTCGATCGTGCCCGGTCCTGCTGTGCCGTGCTGTTGTGCTGTTGCGCTGTGCTGCCGTACTGCCGTGCTGCCGTGCTGCCGGTCCTGCTTACAGGTGCGGCAGGATCGCCGGCATCAGGTCCTGGAAGGTACGGCCGTTGGCCGGGTTGCCGAGGGCCGTCATCTGCCAGCCGGCGCCGACGCGCGACACCTTCGCCATGATCTGAGCGGTGTACTGGCCGCCACCGTCCAGCGTGTAGCGGGCCAGCTCCTGGCCGTTGGTCTCGTCGACGATGCGGCAGAAGGCGTTCTCCACCTCCTGGAACGTCTGGCCGGTGAAGGAGTTCACCGTGAAGACGATCTGGTCGATGTGCACCGGCACGCGCTGCAGGTCGACGAGGATCGACTCGTCGTCCCCGCCCTGGCCGACGCCGCCGACGAGGTTGTCACCGGTGTGCTTGACCGAGCCGTCGTCGCTCTGCAGGTGCCGGAAGAAGACGACGTCCACGGGCTGCTTGTCGGCGAAGAGCACCGCCGAGGCGTCGAGGTCGATCTCCCGGGTCCGCGAGCCGAACAGCCCCCGGCGCTTGGCCGCCTGCCAGCCGAGGCCCATGCGGACCGCGGTCAGCGTGCCTCCGTCCGCCTTCTGCAGACTGATGGCCTGACCCTTGGTCATGTTGACCGTCACGCGCTGTCCCCTCTCCATAGCCCTCCCCCGATGGGGGTGCGCAGCGTGTACCTGCGGCTGGTGCCAACCCTACTGACCGCCTCCGGGTCAGGCGAGGCCCGCTTCCTTCATCTGTCGCAGCTCCTTCTTCAGCTCGCCGACCTCGTCCCGGATCCGGGCCGCGACCTCGAACTGCAGCTCCGCGGCCGCGCCCCGCATCCGTTCGGTCATCTGCTCGATGAGTGAGGCCAGTTCGGCGGCGGGACGGTCGGTCGCGACCACGGGACCCTTCGCTCCCTTGGCGCCCTTGGCCCCGGCCTTGCCGCCCGACGCGGCCTGCGCCGCCTTGCCGCCCAGCGCCGGGACGGGCGCCTTGAGGGCCTTGCCGTCCTTCGTCTGCCGGTAGCCGGTGCCGAGGAGCTCCTCGGTGTCGAGCTCCTCGCGGGCGATCGTGGCCACGATGTCGTTGATCTTCTTGCGCAGCGGCTGCGGGTCGATCCCGTGGGCCGTGTTGTAGGCGACCTGCTTCTCGCGGCGCCGGTTCGTCTCGTCGATCGCCTGGGCCATCGCCGGGGTGATGCTGTCCGCGTACATGTGGACCTGGCCGGAGACGTTGCGCGCCGCGCGGCCGATGGTCTGGATCAGCGAGGTCCCCGACCGCAGGAAGCCCTGCTTGTCGGCGTCGAGGATCGCCACGAGCGACACCTCCGGCAGGTCCAGGCCCTCGCGCAGCAGGTTGATGCCGACCAGGACGTCGTACTCGCCGGCCCGCAGCTCGCGCAGCAGCTCGATGCGGCGCAGGGTGTCCACGTCGCTGTGCAGGTAGCGGACCTGGATGCCGAGCTCCAGGAAGTAGTCGGTGAGGTCCTCGGCCATCTTCTTGGTGAGGGTGGTGACCAGGACCCGCTCGTCCTTCTCCACCCGCTGGCGGATCTCGTGGACCAGGTCGTCGATCTGGCCCTCGGTGGGCTTGACCACGACCTCCGGGTCGATGAGCCCGGTCGGGCGGATGATCTGCTCGACGAAGCCGTCGCCGCGCGAGAGCTCGTACTTGCCCGGGGTGGCCGACAGGTAGACGGTCTGGCCGATCCGCTCCTGGAACTCCTCCCACTTCAGCGGCCGGTTGTCGAGGGCCGACGGGAGCCGGAAGCCGTGGTCGACGAGGGTCCGCTTGCGGGAGGCGTCGCCCTCGTACATCGCGCCGATCTGGGGCACGGTGACGTGCGATTCGTCGATGACGAGGAGGAAGTCCTCGGGGAAGTAGTCGATGAGGGTGTTCGGGGCGGAGCCGCGCTCCCGGTCGTCCATGTGCAGCGAGTAGTTCTCGATGCCGGAGCAGGAGCCGATCTGGCGCATCATCTCCAGGTCGTAGGTGGTGCGCATGCGCAGGCGCTGCGCCTCCAGCATCTTGCCCTGCTTCTCCAGCTCGGCGAGGCGCTCGGCGAGCTCGGCCTCGATGCCGCGGACCGCCTTCTCCATGCGCTCGGGGCCGGCGACGTAGTGGCTGGCGGGGAAGACGTAGAGCTCGCGGTCCTCGCTGATCACCTCGCCGGTCAGCGGGTGCAGGGTGGACAGGGCCTCGATCTCGTCGCCGAACATCTCGATGCGGACGGCCAGTTCCTCGTAGACCGGGAAGATCTCGATGGTGTCGCCGCGCACCCGGAAGGTGCCCCGGGTGAAGGCCACGTCGTTGCGGGTGTACTGGATGTCGACGAAGCGGCGCAGGAGCTGGTCCCGGTCCATCTCCTCGCCGACCTTGAGGGGGACCATGCGGTCCACGTACTCCTGCGGGGTGCCGAGGCCGTAGATGCAGGACACCGAGGCGACGACGATGACGTCGCGCCGGGTGAGGAGGGAGTTCGTCGCGGAGTGGCGCAGCCGCTCCACCTCCTCGTTGATCGAGGAGTCCTTCTCGATGTAGGTGTCCGACTGCGGTACGTACGCCTCGGGCTGGTAGTAGTCGTAGTACGAGACGAAGTACTCGACCGCGTTGTTCGGCAGGAGCTCGCGGAACTCGTTCGCCAGCTGGGCGGCGAGCGTCTTGTTCGGCGCCATCACCAGGGTGGGCCGCTGGAGCTTCTCGATCATCCAGGCGGTCGTCGCCGACTTGCCGGTTCCGGTCGCGCCGAGCAGCACGACATCCTTCTCACCTGCACGGATGCGCTTCTCCAGCTCGGCGATGGCCGCCGGCTGGTCGCCGCTGGGCGTGTAGGAGCTGACGACCTCGAAAGGCGCCACCGTGCGTTCGATCTTCGATACGGGCCGCATGGGGTCAACCGTACGACCACCCACTGACACTCGGTGCCCGCCCGCCCCGGGCCGAGGGGTGCGGGCCTGGTCCGTTTGTCGTAGTTCGGTGGCGGCCCGGTGATCGTCAACCCCATGATCGCCGTACGCGGCTCTCCCTGAAAGTGCGTCGGAAACGCACAGCCGCCCGTGCCCCGCCGCAACGAATGCCGCTCCACGCCCGTTTGACGGCAGGAGCAGGGCCCATGACCCGAGGAGAACGCGCATGTACGTCCGATCCGCCGCCGCGGCCACCGCCGCCTTCCTTGGACTCACCCTGACCATGTGCGCCGCGGGCACCGCCTCGGCCGCGCCCGGTCCGGACTGGCTGTCCAACCCGATCGTGTACGCCCACCGGGGGGCTTCGGCGTACGCCCCGGAGAACACCCTGGAGGCGATCGACCTCGCCATGGAGATGGGCTTCGACTGGGTGGAGAACGACGTCCAGCGCACCAAGGACGGGGAGCTCGTGGTCATCCACGACGACACCCTGGCCCGGACGACCGACGTCGAGCAGGTGTTCCCCGACCGCAAGCCCTGGCGGGTGAAGGACTTCACGGCGGCGGAGATCGCCCGGCTGGACGCCGGCAGCTGGTTCGGCCAGGAGTTCGCGGGCGCCCGCGTCCCGACCCTGCGGACGTACATGAACCGGGTCCAGCGCAACCAGCAGCGGCTGCTCCTGGAGATCAAGAAGCCGGAGCTCTACCCGGGGATCGAACGGCAGACCCTGGACGTGCTGGGCGCGACCGGCTGGCTCGAGGAGAACCGCGTGGCCCGCCGGCTGGTCGTCCAGAGCTTCAGCGCCGCCTCGGTCCGCACCGTGCACGAGCTGCGCCCCGACCTGATCACGGCCTTCCTCGGCACCCCGGCCCTCGCCGACCTGCCGCGGTACGCCGAGTTCACCGACCGGATCAACCCCTGGCACACCACCATCAACGGCGACTGGGTCGCCGCGGTGCACGGGCTGCTCGGCGCCCACGGCAAGGCGCTGGAGGTGGACACCTGGATCGTGGACGACGCCGCGACCGCCCGGAAGGTCCAGGACATGGGCGTGGACGGGATCATCACCGACAACCCCGACGTCGTACGGGAAGCGGTCGGCGGCTACTGACGGGCGCGGCGCTGTCAGTGGGGCGCCGTACCGTGAAGGGGTGGACACTCCTGAGCCCCGCGGGCCGCACCTCGAATGGACCGTCGTCGACAGCGGCGTCGCCGACATCGGGCCCCTGCTCCTCGCCGCCACCCCCGAGGGCCTGGTCAAGGTCGAGTTCCATGCCGGACCGGACCGGGTCGAGAAGATGATCGGCGCGCTGATCTCCCGCCTCGGCGCCGACGCCCGGCGCCCGCCGCCGGGCGAGGAGGTCCTGCTGGCCGAGCCGATACGCCAGCTGAACGCCTACTTCGCCGGTACGCTGCGCCGCTTCGAGCTGCCGCTGGACTGGCGGCTCAGCTCCGGCTTCAACCGGCAGGTCCTGCTGGAACTGGACCGCACCGTGCCCTACGGGGCGGTCGTGGGGTACGGCGAACTGGCCGCCCGGGCCGGGGCCCCGGGCGCGGCCCAGGCCGTCGGCAACGCCATGGGCTCGAACCCATTGCCGCTGGTGGTGGCCTGCCACCGGGTCGTGGAGAACGACGGGGGCATCGGCGGCTTCGGCGGCGGCGTGGAGACCAAGCGCCGCCTCCTGGCCCTGGAGGGGGTACTCCCCCAGCCGCTGTTCTGAGGCGCACGGCCGTGCTCCCGATGCTCCCAGCCCTCCCGGAAACCCTGTTCCGCCCGTCCGGCGGGGGGTGCGAAACTGCGGCGGTGACCACACCTTGCGCCGTGCCCGCAGCCCCTCCGCATCCGTGTCGGAGGTGGACCGCGTGAGCACCGCGCCGGGCACCGCCCGGCCCGCCGTCACGGTCACCGCCGCCGACCTGCCCCGGCTGCGGCGGCGCACCTCCGGGGTACTGATCGCCGGCCAGGTGCTGGGCGGGATCGGCGTGCCCATCAGCATCGCCCTCGCCCCGGTCCTGGCCACCGAGGTCAGCGGCACGGAGTCGCTCTCCGGCTTCGCCTCGACCGCCTCCGTGATCGGCACCGCGGCCGTCTCCCTGCCGCTCGCCGCGCTGATGACCGCGCGCGGCCGCCGGCCCGGCCTGGTCCTGGCCTACGTGATCGGCGCGGCCGGGGCCGCCCTCGTCGTCCTCGCCGCCTCGATCAAGAGCTTCCCGCTGCTGATGCTCGGCATGGCCGCCTTCGGAGCCGCCTCCTCCGCCAACCTCCAGGCCCGCTTCGCCGCCGCCGACCTCGCCGAGCCCGACCACCGGGCACGGGCGATCTCCGTCGTCGTCTGGGCCTCCACCATCGGCGCCGTGCTGGGCCCCAACCTCTCCGCCCCGGCCAGCCGCAGCTTCACCGGCACCTCCATACCCCCGATGGCGGGGCCCTTCATATGGGCCGGCGCCATCTTCCTGCTCACCGCGACGCTGATCGGCGTACTCCTGCGCCCGGATCCGCTGCTGACGGCCCGCGCGCTCGCCCCGGCCGAGGACCAGACCCGCGCCGGGCGTTCGCTGCGCGCCGGGTTCGCGGCCGTCAGGGCCTCCCCCAGGGCCCGGCTCGCGCTCCTCACCATCGCGGTGTCACACACCACCATGGTCTCGATCATGGTGATGACCCCGGTCGACCTCGGGCACCACGGAGCCGGGCTCCAGCTCATCGGGCTGGTCATCAGCGGGCACATCGCCGGCATGTTCGGCTTCTCGCCGGTGATGGGCTGGCTCGCGGACCGGATCGGCCGGCTGTCCGTGATCGGGCTCGCCGCCGGGCTGCTCTCCATCGCCGCACTGCTCGCCGGCACGGCCGACGGGAACCACACCCAGAGCGGTGTCGGCCTCTTCCTGCTCGGTCTGGGCTGGTCCGCCGGCATGGTGTCCGGCTCGGCGCTGCTGACCGACTCGGTGCCGCAGCCCGCTCGCGCCGCCGTGCAGGGGCTGGGCGACCTCACCATGAACACGGCCGCCGGAGTCGGCGGCGCCGTCGCCGGGCTGGTCATGTCCCAGGCGGGCTACGGCTGGCTCAACGCGGCCGCCGCCGCCCTGCTGCTGCCGATGGCGGCGCTCGCGCTGTTCACCTCGCGCCGCCGTCCGGTGAAGGCCACGGACACCGGGACGGGGCCCGGCTAGTAGCTGATGTGGTAGGCCTTGCGAAGGGTCTCGTGGACGGTCCAGGTGGTCTTGTCGCCCTCGCGCAGGACGCACGCGGAGCCGGGGCCGACCTCCAGGGTCTCGCCGCCCTCCACCTCGACGGTGGCCCGGCCGCTGACCACAACGAACAGCTCGTTCGCCTCGGTGTCGGTGACCACGCCCGGGGTGATCTGCCAGATCCCGCGCACCTGCGAGCCGTCCGGCGCCTCCCACAGCACCTTGCCGGTCACGACGGGGTTCCCGGAGACGATCTGCGCGGGGTCGAGCTCGTCCACTTCCAGCTCGGAGTCGGGGAAGTCCGGGACGGAGACGGCGAACGAAGCGGGGGCATCACGGTGATCACTTGTGCTCATGCTCCCGGAGCCTAATCGGGACGCCCGGCGCGCCGGGGTGACCAGAGCGTCCAGCGCGCGCCCGCCCCACCCGTCACCCTGTCCATTCTTTGACGCGGACCTCGCACCACTCGGCCCTGGCGGGCCTCCTGGGCTTCGCCCCGCTGCGCCGAACTCCGTCCGGCGGTGGCCCGGCGGGGCTGCCGCCACCGCCGTCCCGGCCCCGGGCCCGGTGGGCGGGTGCGGGTGGCTGGGCCCTGCGGGGCGAGGTCCCCTACCCGCCCTTCCCCCGTTCCCCGGGCTCTGCCCGGACCTCGGTCCTCAAACGCCGGACGGGCTGAAGGCAGGGTCCCGAGCTGCGCCCGGACACCTGGGGCTCCGCCCCAGATCCCGGTCCTCACACGCCGGACGGCTGAAAAGCCCCAGGGGGCGACGGGGCAGCCCCGCACGCGTACTGGCTGACGCCGGCCAAAATTCAGCCCCTCCGGCGTTTGAGGAGCGGGGGTCCGGGGGCCGGCCCCCGGGAACGGCGCCGCACCCGGCAACGGGTCCGGGGCGCAGCCCCGGGGAACGGGCGAAGGGCGGGTAGGGGACTCCGCCCCGCGGCACACCCGCAGCCGGCGCCCCGGACGGCCCGCACGCTCCCGGGGCGGGTTCACGCCGGTGCGGCGGCCGCGCGTTTGGGACCCCGGAACGCGTGCCAGGGATGGGGACATGTCACAGCACACAGCATCCGAGCACACAGCGCCCTCCGCCCTCCCGACTGCGGCAACGGCCGCCGTCCCGGTCCTGTCGGAGGAGGTGCGCGAGGCGCTCGACCGCCGGCAGCCCGTCGTGGCACTGGAGTCCACGATCCTCGCCCACGGTCTGCCCCGCCCCCGCAATCTGGCCGTGGGTCTGGAACTGGAGGAGCTGGTCCGCGCGGAGGGAGCCGTCCCGGCGACGATCGCGGTCGTCGACGGGGTGGCGTACGCCGGGCTGGACAAGGCCCGGCTGGAGCGGATCGCGGGCGGCGAGGGCGTACGCAAGCTCGGCCACCGGGATCTGGCCCCGGCCCTCGCCACGGGGGCGACGGGCGCGACGACCGTCTCGGCCACGGCCTTCCTCGCCGCGCGGGCGGGGCTGCGGGTCTTCGCCACCGGCGGGCTGGGCGGCGTACACCGGGACTGGACGCGGTCGCAGGACGAGTCGGCGGACCTCGCGCTGCTGGCGCGGACCCGGATCACGGTGGTGTGCGCGGGGGTGAAGTCGATCCTGGACGTGCCCGCGACGCTCCAGCGGCTGGAAACGCTGGGGGTGACGGTCCTCGGGTACGGGACGGATCGTTTCCCCGGGTTCTACCTGGCCGATTCCGGCGAGCCGGTGGACTGGACGGTGCACCGCCCCGAGGAGGTGGCGGCCGTGATGGCCGCTCAGGACCTCCTCGGTGGCGCGGAGTCGGCGCTGCTCGTGGCCAATCCGGTGGCGCGGGAGCGGCAGCTCGATCCGGAGCTCCACGACCGGGTCCTGGCCGAGGCGCTGTCGGAGTGCCGGGAGCGGGGCATCACGGGGCAGGCGGTGACCCCGTTCCTGCTGGGGTTCCTGGTGCGCGCCACGGGCGGCGCCTCCCTGGAGGCCAACCTCGCGGCGGTACGGGGCAACGTGCGCCTCGGGGCCCGGATCGCCCGGGCCTGGGCGGCCCGGCCGTGACCGCGGCGCCGGCCGCTCCCGCCGGGCCGGGGGCGCTGCTGGTCGTCGGGGACGTGGTGACGGACGTCGTGGCGGTGCATGCGGAGCCACTGGCTCCGGGTACCGACACCCCGGCCCGGATCAGGACCCTGCCGGGCGGCGCCGGGGCCAACGCGGCCTGCTGGGCCGCCCACGCGGGCGCCCCGGACGTACGCCTCCTCGCGCGGGTCGGCGCCGAATCGGCCGGGTGGCACGAGCGGGCGCTGCGCGGCGCGGGGGTGCGGCCGAGGCTGGTGATCGATCCCGCCGAGCCGACCGGGACGGTGGTCGCGCTGGTCGGCCAGGACGCGGAGCGGACCTTCCTGACCGACAGCGGGGCCTCGCTGCGGCTCTCCCCCGCCGACTGGGAGCCCGGGCTGCTGGACGGCGTCGCCCATCTGCACCTGTCGGGCTACCTGTTCTTCGCCGACGCCAGCCGGGAGCTGGCCCTGCTCGCGCTACGGGACGCCCGCGCCCGGGACGTACCGGTGAGCGTGGACCCGGCCTCGGCGGGGTTCCTGGCCGCGCTGGGTCCGGAGCGGTTCCTGGCCGCCGCGGCGGGGGCCGGAGTACTGCTGCCGAACTCGGACGAGGCGCTGCTGCTCGCGGGCTCGCACGGGCCGGCCGGGGCGGCCGGGGTCGCGCGGGCGGCGGCTGAGCTGAGCCGGCGGGTGCCGTTGGTGGTGGTCACCCGGGGCGGGGCCGGAGCGCTCATCGCCGAGGACGGCCGGGTGACGGCCGAGGTCGCTGCGGAGAGCGCCGAGGCGGTGGATTCCACGGGCGCCGGGGACGCCTTCACGGGCGCCTTCCTCGCGGCCCGCCTGGCGGGAGCGGGCTCGGCGTGGGCCGCGGGGGCCGGCTGCCGCGCGGCCGCGCTGGCGGTGACCCGGCTGGGCGGGCGGCCGTAGGGAGCACGGAGGGGAAACCGTACGGCCGCGCCTGCGGGTACGGGTCTTACGACGCCGTGTACTGCTGGTCCATCCAGTCGATCACGCCCGCACTGTCCAGGTGGTAGCGGAAGACGCGGCCCTGGTTCGGGTGGGCGATCAGCCAGTCGATGAGCTGCTGGAGGGTGATCGGCTTGCTCACCGGGCTGGCGATGATGGGGGTGACGGCCGTGATCTTGGCGTCCTCTGCGATGTTGAGGAAGGTCTCCTTGCCCACCGTGTCGAAGGGGGCGGCGTCCATGCCGGGTGCGGCGCAGCCCCAGTTGCCGTGCTTGACGATCAGGCTGTGGACCCCGCCCTCGGGGGTGTAGCGGTAGACGGCGACCTCGTCGGGCGAGATCGGCATCTTGTGGTCGCAGGTGGGGCCGGGCGTCGGCGCCTTCTTCGTACCCTCCGGGGTGGCGGTCGAAGTGGCGGTGGGGGCCGGCTTCTTCGGCGTGGCCGAGGACGCCGAGGAGGGCGACGGCGAAGCCGACGGCGAGGCGGTGCCCGTGGCCGCCGCGCTGGTGGCGGGGCTCGCGGGGGTTCCCGGGGCGCCGGCCTCCTCGTTGCCGTTGCATGCCGTGAGGGCCAGGGTCCCGCACAGGGCCAGCGCTGCGAGCGCCGCCTGCGCACGCAACCGTCTCGGGCCCGGAACCTCATTGCCGTGTCCGCGCATTGCCTTCTCCCTCTGCCAAGGCGCCACCGGGGTGGCCGCCGTCGAAGCGTGCCGTCAACGTAGCGCCCGGTTCCGGCCGGAGCGATGGCCGGAACCGATCGTCACCTTGCCGGAATCCCCCTGTTGCGGTTCCCGGACCTCCGTGACGGGGCGGGAGTACGCAGACGTAGGCAGAGGTACGCAGACGTACGCGGACGTACGCGGACGTACGCGGACGCAGGCACCGGCGGCCCCGCGGAGTCAGCCGGCGCCCCCTGCGCGCAGGCCCGTCCAGGCCGGGTGGCGCGGATCGTCGGCCCGGACCAGGGCGTCGGCCCGGTCCGCGGGGCCGGTCTCGGCCTCGTAGCGCGCGAAGGCGGGGAGCGTCCAGCGGGCGGACTCCTCGGTGCGGCGGGCGAGCGCGCCCGGGGAGAGGCCGATGTGGACGCTGAGGTCGAAGGGGAACCAGTGGCCCAGGAGCAGCGGGCCGTGCACGATGAGCACGCCGCCGGGCGGGAGTTCGGCGTAGGGGCTGCGGGTCGCCCGGTCGGTGGCCGGGTCCCAGAGGTCGGGCAGCACCCGGCCGGTGCCGCCGGGGTCGGTCGGGCCGAAGACCTCCCGCCAGAGCGCCGCCGTGTCGTACCAGCCGTCGAGGTAGGAGTCCACGTCCTCGCGGCCGAACTCGAAGCGGAGGGAGGCGGGGCGCAGGAAGCCCTCGGCCGCCACGACCAGGACCGAACGCCCGCGCAGGCGCAGCGCGTCGGCGAGCTCCGCCGCGAGGACGCCTGTGCGGGCGGCGGGCGCCCCGTCGATGCCCACGCGGCGCCATCGGTCCTCCGGGCCGGTCCCGTCCCCGCCGCCGTCCTTCTCGTTGTCGTCGAGGTGACCGGCGAGCCGCTCGGCCATCCGCTGCCATGTGATCGCTTCCAGCTGCACCAGCCCATTGTCAGTGGTGGCCCCTAACGTTTTTCAGGAGGGATCACCGGCGCACAGGGGGTCGGTGGCCCGGCCTTGGGGAGGGGTCTGTCATGGCTCGGGAGACGACGTATCTGGAGCTGTCCCAGGAGGACGGCGGTGCCCACAAGTTCTACGAGGTCACCGTCGACGGCACCGCCGTCTCCGTGCGGTACGGACGCATCGGCGCGGACGGCCAGCTGCAGAACTCCTCCTTCCCGACCGCCGAGAAGGCGCGGGCCGCCGCCGCCAAGAAGATCGGGGAGAAGGTCCGCAAGGGCTACGCCCCGGCGGTGCGGGGAGCCCGCGCGGCCCGGTCGGTGACGCGCCGCCAGGTGACCGCGACCCCGTCCACCGCACGCGCGGCGGCCCCGGTGCTGTGGCGGTTCCGTACGGGGTCCTCCGCCTTCGGGATCCACGTGGACGAGGACCGCTGCTGGGTCGGCAACCAGGCCGGAGACGTCTACACGGTGAGCCACGACGGTGAGGTGCTGGCCCGGTACTCGCTGCCGGACGGGGTGAAGTGCCTGGTGGCGGACGAGTTCTGGATCTACGCGGGCTGCGACGACGGCACGGTGTACGACCTGTCCTCGAAGGTTCCGTTCGGGGCGTACGACATCGCGGCCGACGTGGACATCTTCTGGCTCGACATCCGCGAGGGCGTGCTCAACGTGTCCGACGCGGGCGGCGGGCTGACGGTCATCGACCACGAGGACGAGTTCCAGTGGTCGCGGCGCTCGTCCGGTGAGCACGCGTGGATGGTGCGGGCGGACGAGCGGGCCGTCTACCACGGCCACAGCAAGGGGGTCACGGCCTACGCCCCGGACGGCGGCGGGCAGTTGTGGCACACCCAGACCAACGGGGCGGTGCTGTTCGGCTGGCAGGAGGACCACGCGGTGTACGCGGGGACCGGCCGCAACACGGTGGAGCGGCTGTCGAAGGCGACGGGTGCGCTGGAGGCCTCGTACCGGTGCGACGCGGCGGTCTACTCGTGCGCGACCTCACCGGACGGACGGCACGTCTTCGCCGGCGACCTCGCGTCGTCCGTGTACTGCTTCGACGCCGACGGGCGGCGGCTGTGGAAGCTGGGCACCGGCAGCGGGGCCGCGCTGTCGATGCAGTATCTGGACGAGCGGCTGTACTTGGTGACCACGGACGGTTCGCTGGTGTGCGTGGACGCGAGCGAGGCCGCGATCGCGGCCGCCCGGGAGGGGTCGGTGCCGACGGCCGTGGACGTGAAGTCGGCGGCGGCCCTGCCCGTCTTCACCCCGGCCGCCAGCCCCGCCGCGGTGGCGACGGTGTCCGTGTCCTCGGTGCCCGCCGGCGGTGTCGTCGTGGAGTGCGTGCAGCAGGGCCAGCGGATGCGCGTACAGGTGGTGTCGGGCGGATTCGACCCTTCCTGGAACGTGCAGTTCCCGCGCGGGATACGGGAGCCCGGCGCCCGGTACGTGGTGGACGGCCTGCACCCCGCGGCCGGGGGCTTCTACCGCGTGCGCGGGGAGATCCGCCGGCTCGTCTGAGCGATGACCCGGTTCGCGGGGCCGGGGCTCACCGCGTCCGCGTGGGGCACGCGCAGGGCGTGGCCCCGGGCGGGGCCTGCGCCGGAAGCGCGAAGGGGTCGCCCTGGGCGAGGGCGGCGGTCACGCAGAGCACGACGGGCACGGAGCCGAGGTTGCGGCCGAGGTGGACGTGACGGCGGCCGGCGGGCTCGACGAAGCTGGTGCCGGTGTGATGCACCTCGACCGTGCCGTCGCGCAGGATCCGCGTCAGGGTGCCGGACTTGACCACCGCCATCAAGGGGACGCGGTGGTAGTGCCAGCCGGTGCAGCCGCCAGGCTGGATCTCGACCTCCCGCACCACGAGGTCGGAGACCACCTCCGCTTTCGGACGCCTGCCCGCAACCCTCGGGCGTCCGACCGTAGCCTGCCGTCCAGCCATGTTTCCCCTCCTCCATGGACCGGCCGCGGCCCACTCGACTCACGGTAGGAGGACACCATGAGGTCAGGGAAGACTCTGTGAAACCGCAAGTACCCATACTTACAAGGTGATATACGGCCTGAACGGCGGTATCAGTTCGGCATGAGCCTGGTCGTTTTCGAGTCTACGAAACAGATCCACTGCGCGGAGTGCAGGCAGGGCCCCCTGCGCCGTCTCGTCCGCGAGGCCGGCGTGCCCCGTTGCCTGGACTGCGCCGACCTCGGACACCTCGTCTACGTGCCGCGCGGCGACACGGCCCTCACCCGCCGGGCCCACGAGGCCAGTTCCCTGTCCGCGGTCGTCCTGCGCTTCCACCGGCGCCGCCGCCGCTACGAGCGCCTCGGCATCCTCGTCGAGGACGCGGCCCTGGCCCGCGCCGAGCGGGCCTGCCTCGCGGACGCCGAGGCGCGGGCCCGCCGGCGGGAGCGCGACCGGCTGCGCCGCGCGGCCGAGGACACCCGGTTCACGGCGGCCTTCGCCGCCGAGATCCTGCGCCTGTTCCCCGGGTGCCCGGCCGACCGGGCCGGGGCCATCGCCGCGCACGCCTCGGTGCGCGGCAGCGGCCGGGTGGGCCGCAGCGCGGCCGGCCGGGCCCTGGACCCGCCGGCCGTGTACGCGGCGGTACGGGCGGCCGTACGGCACCTGGACACCGAATACGACGCCCTGCTGATGGGGGGCGTGCCGCGGTTCGCGGCCCGGGCCCGGCTGGCGCCCCGGATCGACGCGATCCTGGACGGCTGGCGGGCGGGTTCCGAGGCGCCCGCGCAGGCTAGTTGAGCCGGAACCGGCGGTAGAGCAGCACTCCGCCGAGCAGCATGGCGCCGCCGCCGGACAGCAGGTATCCCAGGTCCTCGGCCCCGGTGTGGGCGAGCGCGGAGGGGTGGTTGCGCGGCGGGGCCGGCGGGGTGACCGGCCGCACGGCGACGGGCGGCCGGACGGGCGGCTGCACGGGCTTGCCGACGACCGGGGGCATGCCGTTGACGGAGGTGTTGCCCACGGAGGAGTTGCCGACGCCGACGACGCTCACCGAGTTGCCGCTGATGTTGACCGGCACCTGGACGGGGAGCTGGAGCCCGTTGCCGGACAGCAGCCCCGGAGAATCCTTTCCGCGCCCCTCTGCCACTGCACCCCGGCCGGGGCCGCTCTGGCCGCCGTTCCCCGCACCGTTTCCGGCGCCGGGTTTCGAGGGGTGCGAGGGGCCGGACGACCCCGGCCCGGGATGGCCCGGCTTGCCGGGCTTCCCGCCGCCCTGGTCCGCGTTGACGCACCGGTTCCCGGCCGCCGAGTTGAGCACGCCGACCACGCTCACGGTGTTCCCGCACACGTTCACCGGTGCGTGCACCGGCAGTTGCAGCAGGTTCCCCGACAGCACCCCCGGCGAACGCACGGCCTGCCCGCCCGCCTCCGCGTCGGCGTAGGCGAAGCCACCCGCACCCGCGACCGCGAGTCCACCCCCCGCAACCACCGCCGCGATCAAGCCATTCCGACGACTGTGACGCATCAGATTTCCTGCCTTCCGGAAGGGTCCACGGGCCTTGCACCCGTACCGGAAACAACGCCGTAACCCCATTCGGGTTATAGCGCCGGTAGGCATTTCACTCCATCGTGTACTGGGTAATCCCTACTTCATGACTCGCCCACTGCTCCTCCTCGACGTGGACGGCCCCCTCAACCCCTTCCGGTCCCGCCTCGCGGGTCTCCGCGGATACACCAGCCACCGGATGCGTCCGAGCATCTGGCTGTCCTACCGCGCACCGGAATCCCGCAGCACCAGGCGCGGCCTGCGGGTGCGCCTGCACCCGGCCCACGGCGCCCGGCTGCTGGCCCTGCCCTACGAAATCGCCTGGGCCACCGCCTGGACGCACGAGGCCAACACACTGATCTCCCCGCACATCGGACTACCCGCTGATCTTCCTGTCATCGAGTGGCCGGAACTCTTCACCCGCGACCCCGACGGCCTCTTCTGGAAGACCCGCCCGCTCGTGGAATGGGCGGCCGGCCGCCCCTTCGCCTGGGTCGACGACTTGATCACGCCCCGGGACCGCGCCTGGGTCGCCGCCCACCACCCGGCCCCGGCCCTGCTCCTGCGCATCCACCCCCGCCACGGCCTGCGCCCGCAGGACTTCACCACCCTCGACCGCTGGGCGGCCGGGCTCAGCCCAGCAGGGCCGTGACCGGGTCCGGCGAGGGGCGGCGGCCCGTGGGCCACCAGTCGTCGTCGCCCAGGCGGTTCTCGTAGGAGTACCAGAGGGCGTCCCGGCCGAGCCGGAGCTGCCGGCCGGTGCCCGTCAGCCGGTTCCGGTCGGGGCGGAACGCGCCCTGGGCGGCGGCGAGGAGCGCCGGGCGGGCCCGGTCGAAGGGGCCCGCCGGCGGGTCCCAGGGCTCTTCGAGGGCGAGCAGGGCGGGCAGACCGCCCTGCCTCCAGGCGGCCGCCCCCCGGGCCAGGTCCGTGGTGCTGCGTCCCGTGGCGCGGGCCAGCTCGCGGTAGAGGGCGCGGGCGGCGCCGGTGAGCCCGGCGGTGGGATGGGCCGAGGCCAGCCGGACGGCGTCCTGCCAGCGGCTCAGCCCGGCCATCGGATCCTCGGCGGTGCGCAACAGCGCCAGGGCGCGGGCGGCCGCGTCCGCGGCGAGCTGGTCCAGGGCGAGCGGGTCCGGGGCCGCCGGGTCGGCCGGATACGCGGGCGGCATCCCGACGGCGGAGGGCGCCGCCAGCGGAGCGGGCAGTGGCGGCAGCACGGTGCGGACCAGCGCGGCACGGGCGGGTACGCCGGGGAAGTCCGGTGTCTCATCGGGCTGTTCACGTGCGGCGTGGGCGGCGTTGCGGCGGGTGAGCTCCTCCAGCAGCTCCCGCTCCCCGCGGCCGCGCAGCAGGAGCAGGACGAAGGGGTCGGCGTCCAGGAGCCGGGCCGCGCGGTAGCAGAGGGCCGCGGCGTGCTTGCAGGGCGGGCGGGCGACGTCGGGGCAGGAGCAGCGCGGCACGAGCTCTCCCGCACCGGGCAGGACCGACTCGGAGAGGGACTCCGGGACCTCCCGCTCCAGCAGCGCGGCCAGCGCCGTCGGATCGGCGACCACCGATTCGAGCAGCTCGCTCCACTCGGTGTCCGAGAAGGCGGGCAGGGACAGCTCGGTGCGGTATGGCCGCGGCCGGCTGCCCCGTACGTAGGCCACGATCCGGCCCGGGGTGATGGTGACGGCGTCGACGTGGCCCTCGGCGGCGTACGTCCGCCCCCGGGTCAGGCGGGCTCCGTCGCGGGCCACCGTCTCCAGGGCGGACACCCAGGCCCGGCCCCACCAGCTGACGGCCTCCACCCCCGGCGGCACGGTCTCGAAGGTGCGGCGGCGGTCGTCGCGCGCGGTGATCATCCGGGCCTGCGCAGGGAGACGAGGTCGGCCAGCTCGCGGTCGGTGAGCTCGGTCAGCGCCGTCTCGCCGGAGCCGAGCACGGCATCGGCCAGCGCCCGCTTCGCCTCCAGCATTTCGGCGATCCGGTCCTCGACGGTGCCCTCCGCGATGATGCGGTGGACCTGGACGGGCTGGGTCTGGCCGATGCGGTAGGCGCGGTCGGTGGCCTGTTCCTCGACGGCCGGGTTCCACCAGCGGTCGTAGTGGATGACGTGGCCGGCGCGGGTGAGGTTGAGCCCGGTGCCCGCGGCCTTGAGGGAGAGCAGAAACACCGGGAACTCGCCCGCCTGGAAGCGGTCCACGAGCTCCTCGCGGCGCGGAACGGGCGTGCCCCCGTGCAGCAGTTGGTGGGAGATCCCGCGCGCCGTCAGATGGCGCTCGATGAGCCGGGCCATCGTCACGTACTGCGTGAAGACCAGCACGGATCCGCCCTCGGCCAGGATCGTGTCGAGCAGCTCGTCGAGGAGGGCCAGCTTCCCGGAACGGTGCGCGATCCGGGGCTGGTCCTCCTTCAAGAACTGCGCGGGGTGGTTGCAGATCTGCTTGAGCGAGGCCAGCAGCTTCATGATCATGCCGCGCCGCTCGATGCCCTCGCTCGCGCCGATCACGGCCATCGCCTCGTCCACCGCCGCTTGGTAGAGGGAAGCCTGCTCGCGGGTGAGGGACACGGGGTGGTCGGTCTCCGTCTTCGGCGGCAGTTCGGGGGCGATCCCCGGATCGGACTTCTTGCGCCGCAGCAGGAACGGCCGGACCAGCGCGGCCAGTCGGGCGACCGCCGCCTCGTTGCCCCCGTCCTCCTCCGTCTGGTGCTCCACGGGCCGGGCGTGCCGGGCCCGGAACGCGGTGAGCGGGCCGAGCAGTCCGGGCGTGGTCCAGTCGAGGAGCGCCCACAGCTCGGAGAGGTTGTTCTCCACGGGGGTGCCGGTCAGCGCCACCCGCGCGGGCGCCGGGATCGTGCGCAGCGCCTTCGCGGTCGCCGAGTGCGGGTTCTTGACGTGCTGGGCCTCGTCCGCGACGACCATGCCCCAGGACTGTTCGGCCAGCCGGGCCGCTCCCGCGCGCATGGTTCCGTAGGTGGTGAGGACGAATCCCCCGCCGCCTTGGCCTTCCAGCCCGTCGAGGCTGCGGCCGGCGCCGTGGAAGCGGCGCACCGGCGTACCGGGGGCGAACCTCTCGATCTCCCGCTGCCAGTTGCCGAGCAGTGAGGCCGGGCAGACCACCAGGGTCGGCTCGGGACGGGCGCGGTGCAGGTGGAGCGCGATCAGGGTGACGGTCTTGCCCAGGCCCATGTCGTCGGCGAGGCAGCCGCCGAGTCCGAGCGAGGTCATCAGGTCGAGCCAGGCCAGACCGCGGGCCTGGTAGTCGCGCAGAGTGGCCTTGAGCCCGGCCGGCTGGGGCAGCGGGGCCAGCTCCCCGGTCAGCCGGTCCCGCAGGGCGGCCAGCGCCCCCACCGGCACCGCGGCCACGGGCTCCCCCTCGACCTCGACCTCGACCGTCCCCGTCAGTGCGGCGGCCAGCGCGTCCACCGGCTCCAGTAGGCCCAGCTCCCGCTTGCGGGCCTTGCGCACCAGCTCCGGATCGACCCGCACCCACTGGTCGCGCAGCCGCACGACCGGCCGGTGGGCCTGCGCGAGCGCGTCCATCTCCCCCGGGGTGAGCCGGTCGCCGCCGAGCGCCAGCTCCCAGGAGAAGGCGAAGAGGTGCTCGGCGTCGAAGAAGGCGGTGCCGTCGGTGGCGGAACCGGGCGCGGTGGACCGTACGACCGCGGTCGCGGACAGCGTACGAGCCAGCTCGCGCGGCCAGTGGACCAGGACTCCGGCCTCCGCCAGCCGGGTCGCGGCCCGGCCCAGCAGGTCTTCGAGCTCGGGGTCCGACAGGGCCAGCACATCGGGAACCGGCTGGTCCAGCAGCCGCAGCAGCGGCGGCCAGACCCGGGCCGCCCGGCGCAGCGCGAGGACGGCGTCGATCCGGGCGCGGGGCCCGAAGCCGGCCGCGGCGGCGCCCGCCCAGAGCATCGAGGCGTCCGTGACCAGGGTCGGGTCGGCGAGGCTGTGCACCTGGACGACGGCGGCCCCGGCGCGGCGCACGTCCTCCTCCGGTTCCGTCCCGGTCTCGGCCTCGTCGAAGAGGCGGAAGGAGGACAGGTCGAGGCGGAGCGAGATCCCGACTCCGGTGTCCGCTCCCGAGGCGACCTGCGCGGCCCAGTCCCTTATCCCCGGGACCTGCTGCGGCTCGCGGGCCGCGAACGGCCGGCCCGCGGCGAAGGGCGCCGCGGGGGTCCGGGGCAGGCTGTCGGCGACGGCGTCGAGGAACGCCCTGACCAGCGCCTCCGGTTCGGGCAGGTGGAGCGGGCGGCGGCCGGCGAGCGGGGTGGCGTATCCCTCGGGAGGCAGGGCGGCGGCGACCGCACGCAGATGCGCGATGTCCTCGGCGTCGAGGGGCCCGACCCGCCAGGCGTCGACGCCTTCGGGGGTCAGCCCGGGCAGCAGCCGGCCCCGCGCGACGAGGGACAGCGCCTGGACGGCGGCGGTCCCCCACGCCCGGGTCGCGGGATGCGTGGCGGGCCTGCGGACCGCGCGGACGAGCACGGGCAGCGCGGCGGTGACCGTCAGCGTGACGGCGGGCACCGTGCGGGTACGGATGCCCTCGCCGTGGGGGCGGACCACCTGGAGCGTGGCCGGGGCGCCTTCGGCGGGCAGGCCGTCCCCGTCGGGGGACCAGAACGCGATGCGGCTCTCGCGGGGCACGGCGGCGGGAAGGAACACGGCCGCGTGCCGCGGCAGGGCGGAAGCGGCCCCGCCCGACTGCCCCGGCGCGCGCGACGCCGTCGGCATGTCCATCATGTTCCCCCCTCTCCCCCTCCCCACGTCCGCCGTCACCTTCGCGGCCGACGAATCCCATCTGCCACCGAGTCTAGGCGGGCCCACCGACAATCCCGCTGAGCTGCACGTTTCCCGAAGCCCGGGACCCCGCGCCTCGAACGCCGGCGAGGATCCGGCCCTCCGGCGTCCGAGGAGCGGGGGCCGGGGGTTGGCCCCGGGCCGCGGTGCCGTTCAGCGGCCCCAGCGCCCCCGCTCGGGGGCGTATCCGTAGACCGGTCGGTCCGAGGAGACGGCGGAGATGCGCCAGGGCCGCCCGTCCTCGTCGAGGCGGAGGGTGCCGGAGCCGGTGGGGCCGCTCCAGCGCAGGTCCAGGTACCAGTCGCAGTCGCAGCCGCTGCTGCTCGCCACCACCCGCAGGACGGCCGGTTCGGTGGCCGAGACCCGGAGCGGGAAGGCGGGTGCCGCGATCGCCTCCCCCTCGTTGTTGCCGGCCACCGGCCGGGCCAGTGGGCGCGGTGCGTCCAGGTTGACCGTGAACCCGGCCGGGGTGAGCCCTCCGCCGCAGCCCTGCGACATCTGGTAGACGTTCCACTGCAGCGGGGACCGCCGCCCGGCCACCCGTACCTCCAAGTCCTCCAGGACCACCACGCCCGGGCCCGTGCCCAGCAGGGTGACCTCCACGATCTGCGTCCCCGCGTGGACGGCCCCGCGCCCCGCCGCCCACGCGGGCGCGTCCGCCTCCACCGGGGGCGGGGGCACCGCCGAGGGCGCCGGCTCGGCGAGGTACGCGTGGTCGCAGGCCGCCGCCCACACGTGCGACCGTACGGCCGCGCGCAGGGGCGGGGAGGCCGGCGAGGGACCGCCCGTCGCCGCGGGCCCGGCCGGCGTTCCCGTCACGCCCGACGAAGCGCCGGCCGAAGCGCCCGTCGAGCCCTTCGCCGGGCCGGTCTGCGTCGGCGTCGGCGTCGCCGCGGGCCCGGTGCCTCCCGGCCCGGTCGCCGACGTCGTCGGCCCGGCCGTCGCCGTCGTACCCGTGGCCCCGGCCGGCGCCGTCGGTCCGGCCTGGGGTGTCCGGTGGTCCGGACCCGTCTGCGGAAGCCACCAGACGCTCACCGCGAGGGCCACGACCGCGGCCGCCACCGCCCCGGCCAGCCGCAGCCGGCGCCCGGACCGGCTCGGCACCGGCGCCCCCGGAACATCGGCTTCCGCGGCCACCGCCTCCAGGCCGGCCGCCGGGTCCGCCCGGCCCCCCTCATCCACGGGCGGCGCCTCTACCGCCTCCACGACCTCCACCGCCTCCACCGCCTCCACGACCGAGACCGCCCGCCGCCGCGCATCCGCCAGCAGCCAGGCCCGGTGCAGTTCCACGGCCTCCGCCGGAGTCGCCCCGCAGGCCCGCGCGAAGCGGTCCACCACGACGAACTCCGCGGGCAGTGCCTCACCGCTGCAATACCGGTGCAAGGTCGACGTGCTCGTGTGGAGCCCTCGCGCGAGGGCTCCGTAGCTCCGCCCGCTCCGCTCCTTCAGTTCCCTCATCGACCGCGCGAACGCCTGCGCCTCGGCCGATCTCCCCGTCCCGGAGTTCCGTTCCATGCCAAGGATGTTCCCGCAGCTGACGGTGCGTACGGCCGTTCCACCGTCCCGACTTCGTCCCGATCCGTCGGCGTGGGCCCGGGCCGGGGTACAGCCTTCTCCACAGACACCGCCGCACCATCACGGACCACACGGGGAGAACCGACCATGTTCCGACGCACCGCCCGATCCACCCGGCCCGCCCGGACCTTCCGGCCCGCCCGGACCACCGCCGTCCTCGCGGCCACCGCGGCCGCCGCCACCGCCCTCGTCCTCACCGCCTCCACCACCTCCACGGCCGCCGTCACCGCGCCCGGCTTCCTGGCCGGCACCGACCTGCCCCCGCACCCCACCTCCCCCTGGTACGCCGGGAAGATCACCAAGGGGCTGCCCGAGTTCGCGCCGTTCTGCCTGGACGGCGTGCTCCCTGCCACCGGGAGCTGGTACCGCGACTTCGGCACCGAGTTCGACACGGGCGCGGTACAGGTGTCCGTACGCACGTCCTCCACCACGGCGGCCATCAACCTCAAGGCGGCCCTGGAGCGCAAGGTGGCGGCATGCGCCGCCGACTGGCTGCGCAAGACCCCGGGCGGTACGGCCTCCTGGCAGGACTACGGGAAGCTCACCGTCGAGGAGGGCGCGCACGTCTACGGGGTGCACACCTCCATCCCGGAATCCGAGCCCGGCGTGCACATGTTCGGCATCGGGCGCGACGGCACCACCGTGACGGTCGTGCAGTGGGGAGAGATGGGGAACCTGTCCCACGCACCCGTCCCCGCCTTCAAGAAGACGACCGTCAGGGCCGTGAACAAGCTCAACCCCTGACGCGCGGCGCCCCCGGTGGGACCATGGAAGGGACGGGGAAGCCGGGGTGGGCGACGACGCCGAGGCGGCGATGGCCATGCGCACCGGAAACGAGCCGGTGACCGCCCGCAGCGCGCTGCGGCTGCGCTTCTGGCTGAGCCTGTGGGGGCTGATCTGGTCCGGT
The DNA here is from genome assembly GCF_036127095.1 of Streptomyces sp. NBC_00335. Classification (GTDB taxonomy): domain Bacteria; phylum Actinomycetota; class Actinomycetes; order Streptomycetales; family Streptomycetaceae; genus Streptomyces. The sequence continues at coordinate 6,517,302 of NZ_CP108006.1, read as the reverse complement.
GCCGGAGCGGCGGCGTTCTCGCTCGCCGCCCGGCCCGGGTGGGCCGCGGCCTGCGCCGCCGTCGCCGTACTCGCGGCCGTGGACCTGGCCGTGGTGCTCCGCCGCATCCGCCAGGGCCCGCACTACCAGCCGGGCCGCGACATCCCTCCGTACGAGCCGCCGGGCCACTAGGGCCTGGTGTCTTGCCGATCAGACCGGCTACTTCTCGAAGCGGGCCGCCGCCAGGTAGTCCGGCTGGGGGTCCAGGGCGGCCGCGAGGCGGAAGTGCTTGCGGGCCTGGTCCGGCCGGCCGGCGCGCTCGTGGGTGCGGGCCAGCGCGAAGTGGGCGAAGGCGTTGTCCGGCTCCCGCTCCAGCACGATCTCGAACTCCAGCTCCGCCGGCCGCAATTGGGCGGCGGCGAAGAAGGCCCGGGCGCGCAGCAGCCGGGCCGCCGTGTTCTCCGGGTGGGCGGCTATGACCGAGTCGAGCAGCTTCACCGCACCGCGCGGGTCGCGCGCGGCGAGGAGCTGCTCCGCGGCCCGGTAGTCGATGACGTGCGTCTCGGGCGACGAGGACCGAGGCGGCGGCGGGAGCTGCGGCGTGGTGTCGGACACGGTCTGTTCCTTCCCTCTACAGCCCCGTTCAACGCCCCGCGCACCGCACGCTATTCCGTCAGCCGAGCCGCTTGAGCCGGGCGTACGGCTCAGTGACCGCGGCGTCGGCGGCCGGGGAGACGGGAAAGAGGTCGAGGAAGGTGTGGATCAGCCCCTCGTAGGTACGGGCGCCCTCGTCGCGCAGGGGGTCGTACTGGGCGGTCCCGATGACCGCGGGGGCGAGGCCGGTGAGTTTCCCGGCGCGCAGCGGGGAGACCCGGAAGGAGGCGCGTACGGCGGGGTCGTCGCCCGTGTAGAGGTGCTGGAGTTCCAGGACGTCGGCGAAGCGGTCGCGGCGGCCACCGAAGCCGTCGATGTGGTCGGCGACGTGGTGGGCGGCGGCGGGGCAGTCGTCGTAAGCGGCGGGGAAGGGGTGCTCGGGGGCCGGCCGGTAGCCGACGGCCACGACCGCGGCGTTCACCTCGCGGCACATCCGCCGGGCGACGTCGTCATGGGTGTCGAGGTCACCGGTGAGCCGGCCGCCGCCGTGGAAGAAGACCACCGTGGGAACGGGTCCGCCGCCTGCGGGCCGGTAGACGCGGACGGGCATCCGCCCGGCGGGTCCGGGAACGGCGCCGCCCTCCACCGAGCCGACCTCGATCGGCTCCGGCAGCGCGAAGCCGGCGCCCATCCGGCGGCTCACCTCGCGCAGCACCTCGGCCTCGTTGTCGATGACCCGGGGGGCGGGGTGCGCGTCGACCTGGGCGAGTACGGCCGCGATAGACGGGTTGACCGGCATGCGCGGCGCACCCCCACACGGCCCTCGCGGTGCACCCCGATCACGCAGCCCCGTCACTCGGCCCCGGTCACGCACGCCCTCGCCGCACAGCCCCCGTCACGCAGCCCCCGTCACGCCCCGCCCTCGCCCGCCGCCCGCGCCGTGAGGTCCTCCCACACCTTGCGCACCTGCGGCTCCAGCGCCTCCAGCGGCCCGTCGTTGTCGATCACGAGCGTGGCCACGGCCAGCCGCTGTTCCCGCGTGGCCTGCGCGGCCATCCGGGCCCGGGCCTCCGACTCCTCCATGCCCCGCAGCCCCGTGAGCCGGGCGAGCTGGGTGGCGGGCGCCGCGTCCACGACGACGACCAGGTCGTACAGCGGAGCGAGCCCGTTCTCCGCGAGCAGCGGTACGTCGTGCACCACGATCGCGTCGGGCCCCGCGGCCGCCTCCAGCTCGGCGGACCGGGCCCCGACCAGCGGGTGCACGATCCCGTTGAGGATCTTCAGCTTCGCCGGATCGGCGAACACGATGGACCCCAGCTTGGGCCGGTCCAGCCCGCCCTCCGGTCCCAGTACGGACTCCCCGAAGGCCTCCACCACCGCCGCGAGCCCGGGCGTACCCGGCTCCACGACCTCCCGCGCGATCCGGTCGGCGTCCACGACGACCGCCCCGTACCCCGCCAGCAGCCGCGAGACCTCGCTCTTGCCGGCGCCGATTCCGCCTGTCAGGCCAACTTTCAACATGCCGGGCAGACTAGCCCGCGCCCCCGGGGGCCCGTACAGACCCCCGGCCCGAGGCGCTTCCTCAGCCCTCGCCCTCGCGCTCCGCCAGGAACCGCTCGAACTCCAGGCCGATCTCGTCCGCCGACGGGATCTCCGCGGGCTCCGCGATCATGTTGCCCCGGGTCTCGGCGCCCGCCGCCGCGTCGTACTGGTGCTCCAGCCCCTGCACCAGGCTGACCAGTTCCTCGTCGCCCTCCCGGATCTGCCGGTCGATCTCCGTCTGCGTGCGGTGCGCCTCGGTGCGCAGCGCGTGCGCGACCGACGGCAGGACCAGCCCCGTCGCGGCGGTGATCGCCTCCAGGGCGGTCAGCGCGGCGTCGGGATACGGGGAGCGCGCCACGTAGTGCGGTACGTGGGCGGCGACGCCCAGCACGTCGTGCCCGGCCTGACCGAGGCGGAACTCGACCAGCGACTCGGCGCTGCCGGGGACCTGGGCCTCGTCGAAGGGGCTGCGGTGTCCCGGCATGAGGTCGGTCCGGTTGCCGTGCGGGGTGATCCCGACGGGCCGGGTGTGCGGGACGCCCATGGGGATGCCGTGGAAGTTGACGGAGAGCCGCACGCCCAGGCGCTCGACGATCTGCCGGACGGCGACGCAGAAGCGCTCCCACTCCACGTCGGGCTCGGGGCCCGACAGCAGCAGGAAGGGCGCGCCTGTGGCGTCCTGGACGAGGCGCACCTCCAGCAGGGGCTCCTCGAACTCCGTCCAGTGGTCGCGCTGGAACGTCAGCAGCGGACGGCGCGCCCGGTAGTCCACCAGACGGTCCGCGTCGAACCGGGCCACGACCTGGTGGGGCAGCGTGTCGAGCAGCCGCTCGACGATCTGCTCGCCGGTTTCACCCGCGTCTATGTACCCCTCGAAGTGGTAGAGCATGACCAGCCCGGCCGAGTCCTGGGCAAGCGCCAGGTCGGCCACCGCCAGGCCCTTGGCGTCCCATTCGTACAAACCCTGTGGATCAAGCACCGCCACCACTCCTCCTCCGCCGCGTTCTCTGGCAAGAACGTCCAAGGAGCCGCGACCATTCCCCAGTTGACGGCATTCACGAGATCGCCCGGCCCGGCCACACAAAGCGGTAAGGCCCGCCCCCCTGAGGGGACGGGCCTTACCGGTGAAGATCAGCTCGGCTCACGCCGTGCTGCTGCGATCAGCTCTGGCCGCCGGCCAGCTTCTCGCGGAGCGCGGCGAGGGCCTCGTCGGACGCCAGGGCGCCAGAGGTCTCGTCCGCACCCTCGGAGGAGTACGAACCACCCGAGATGCCCGCACCGGCGCTGCTGCTGCTGCCCGCGGCCGGAGCGGCCGCACCCTCGGCAGCGGCGGCCTCGTCGGCCTCGCGGCTCTTGATGACCTGAGCCTGGTGCTGCTCGAAGCGCTGCTGCGCCTCGGCGTACTGGCCCTCCCAGGCTTCGCGCTGCTTGTCGAAGCCCTCGAGCCAGTCGTTGGTCTCGGGGTCGAAGCCCTCGGGGTAGATGTAGTTCCCCTGGTCGTCGTAAGACGCGGCCATGCCGTACAGGGTCGGGTCGAACTCGACCGACGCCGGGTCGGCACCGAAGGACTCGTTGGCCTGCTTCAGCGACAGCGAGATCCGGCGACGCTCAAGGTCGATGTCGATGACCTTGACGAAGATCTCGTCGTTGACCTGGACGACCTGCTCCGGGATCTCCACGTGGCGCTCGGCCAGCTCGGAGATGTGGACCAGGCCCTCGATGCCCTCGTCCACGCGGACGAACGCACCGAACGGAACCAGCTTGGTGACCTTACCCGGGACGACCTGACCGATCTGGTGCGTCCGGGCGAACTGCTGCCACGGGTCTTCCTGCGTCGCCTTCAGCGACAGGGAGACACGCTCGCGGTCCATGTCGACGTCGAGGACCTCGACGGTGACTTCCTGGCCGACCTCGACAACCTCGGACGGGTGGTCGATGTGCTTCCAGGACAGCTCGGAGACGTGGACGAGACCGTCGACGCCACCCAGGTCCACGAAGGCACCGAAGTTGACGATCGAGGAAACGACGCCGGAGCGGACCTGACCCTTCTGCAGGGTGGTGAGGAACGTCTGGCGAACCTCGGACTGGGTCTGCTCAAGCCAGGCACGGCGGGACAGGACCACGTTGTTGCGGTTCTTGTCCAGCTCGATGATCTTCGCCTCGAGCTCCTTGCCCACGTAGGGCTGGAGGTCGCGGACGCGACGCATCTCGACGAGGGAGGCCGGCAGGAAGCCGCGGAGGCCGATGTCGAGGATGAGACCACCCTTGACGACCTCGATGACGGTACCGGTGACGATGCCGTCTTCTTCCTTGATCTTCTCGATCGTGCCCCAGGCGCGCTCGTACTGCGCGCGCTTCTTGGACAGGATGAGACGGCCTTCCTTGTCCTCCTTCTGGAGAACAAGTGCCTCGATCTCGTCGCCGACCTTGACGACCTCGTTCGGGTCGACATCGTGCTTGATCGAGAGCTCGCGGCTCGGGATGACGCCCTCGGTCTTGTAACCGATGTCGAGGAGAACCTCGTCACGGTCGACCTTCACGATGACGCCGTCGACGATGTCGCCGTCGTTGAAGTACTTGATCGTCTCGTCGATCGCGGCGAGGAACGCGGCCTCGTCACCGATGTCGTTGACCGCAACCTGCGGGGTGGTGGCGGTGGTCTCGGTGCTGCTCGTCATGTGGGTAAGGGCTCCGGTTACGGACAGAAAGTCGTAGGTACTGCTACGCCGGGAGCCCTTATCGGCATCTGCCGAAGAAGCCGGACAGCCAAGGAAGCCCCAGTTCCGCGAAGTGCGGGGTGGGGGCCTCGAAAACCGAGGGGACATCAACAGATACAAGCGCAGCCTGCTAGGTCTGAGGAGCACAGGCTCGCAGCGCAACTTGTAGCATACGGGGGCAGCCGGACAGGGTCAATGCGCGAAGGCGCACACCCCGGGCAGATCACCGCACAACCGGCACAATTGGCGGGCGGGCAGGCGCCGATGGCCCTTCCAGCCCGCTTTCCGCAGACATTCGCAGACTACGACGACGGGCCCCATGAACCAAGAGGACTACGCCCCCGAAGAAGCGTACGAAGCCGGATCGGCCGCCGAGGACGACTCCGAGGCCACGCGGCGTGACGCAGGGGAAGCGGAGAGCAGCCGCGCCAGCCGCGGCTGGTGGGACCGCAACGCCGACGAGTACCAGAGCGAGCACGGCGCGTTCCTCGGCGACGACCGGTTCGTCTGGGGACCCGAGGGCCTGGACGAGGCGGAAGCGGCCCTCCTCGGCCCCGCCGCCTCCCTCAAGGGCAAGGACGTCCTGGAGATCGGCGCCGGCGCCGCCCAGTGCTCGCGCTGGCTGGCCGCCCAGGGCGCCCGCCCCGTCGCCCTGGACCTCTCCCACCGCCAGCTCCAGCACGCCCTGCGGATCGGCGACGACGTCCCCCTGGTCGAAGCCGACGCCGGCCGCCTCCCCTTCCGCGACGGCTCCTTCGACCTCGCCTGCTCCGCCTACGGGGCCGTCCCCTTCGTCGCCGACCCCGTGAACGTCATGCGCGAGGTGCGCCGCGTCCTGCGCCCCGGCGGCCGCTGGGTCTTCTCCGTCACCCATCCCGTCCGCTGGGCCTTCCCCGACGAGCCGGGCCCCGAGGGGCTGTCCGTCTCCGCCTCCTACTTCGACCGCACCCCGTACGTCGAGCAGGACGAGCAGGGCCGCGCCGTATATGTGGAGCACCACCGCACGATCGGCGACCGGGTACGGGACGTGGTCGCGGGCGGCTTCCGCCTCGTCGACCTGGTCGAGCCGGAGTGGCCCGTGTGGAACAGCCAGGAGTGGGGCGGCTGGTCCCCGCTGCGCGGCAACCTCATCCCCGGTACGGCGATCTTCGTGTGCGAGCGGGACTGAGCCGGTGACGGGACAGCGCGTGATCCGCAGGGCCGACCTCGACTCCCTTCCCGTACGGGAAGCCGTGCCCGCCCTCGTCTCGGCGCTCGACGCCCACGGCGCGGCCGTGCTCTGTGCCCCGCCCGGGACCGGCAAGACCACGCTGGTGCCGCTGGTGCTGGCGGGGCTGGTGGGGGACGGGCCGCGCCGCCGGATCGTGGTCGCCGAACCCCGCCGGATCGCCGCCCGCGCGGCGGCCCGCCGGATGGCCTGGCTGCTCGGCGAGCAGGTCGGCGCCTCCGTGGGCTTCACGGTGCGCGGCGAGCGGGTGGTCGGGCCGTCCAGCGTGATCGAGGTGGTCACCACCGGGGTGCTGCTCCAGCGGCTCCAGCGGGACCAGGAGCTGTCCGGCACCGACCTGGTCATCCTGGACGAGTGCCACGAGCGGCACCTGGACGCCGACACGGTCGCCGCCTTCCTCCTGGACGTACGCGAGACCCTGCGCCCGGAGCTGCGGATCCTCGCGGCCTCGGCGACCACCGACGCGGCCGGCTGGGCCCGCGTCCTGGGGGACGCCCCCGTCGTGGAAGCCGCCGGGGTCTCCTACCCCGTGGAGACCGTGTGGGCCCCGCCGGCCCGCCCGGTGCGGCCGCCGCACGGGATGCGGGTGGATCCCGCGCAGCTGACGCACGTGGCCTCGGTGGTGCGGCGAGCGCTGGCGGAACGTTCCGGCGACGTCCTGTGCTTCCTGCCCGGCGTCGGTGAGATCGCCCGGGTCGCCGGGCAGCTCGGCGCCGTCGACGCGGAGGTCCTCCAGATACACGGCCGCGCTCCGGCCTCCGTCCAGGACGCGGCGCTGTCCCCCGCGCCGCACCGCCGCGTCATCCTGTCCACCGCCGTCGCGGAGTCCAGCCTGACCGTGCCCGGCGTACGGATCGTCGTGGACTCGGGGCTGGCCCGCGAACCCCGGGTCGACCACGCCCGGGGCCTGGGCGCGCTGGCCACCGTACGGGCGTCCCGCGCGGCCGGCCGCCAGCGCGCGGGCCGGGCCGGGCGCGAGGCCCCGGGCACGGTGTACCGCTGCTGGGCCGAAGCGGAGGACGGGCGGCTGCCCGCGTACCCCTCCCCCGAGATCCGGATCGCGGACCTCGCGCAGTTCGCCCTCCAGGCCGCCTGTTGGGGCGACCCGGACGCGACCGGTCTGGCCCTGCTCGATCCGCCGCCGGCCGGAGCGATGGCCGCGGCGCGCGAGGTGCTGCTCGCGGTGGGCGCGGTGTCCCCGGCGGGCCGGCCGACGCCCCGGGGGCTGCGGATGGCCCGGCTCGGCCTGCACCCGCGCCTCGCCCGGGCCCTCCTCGACGGCTCCGCCGCGCTGGGGGCCCGGCGGGCGTCGGAACTGGTGGCCCTGCTGAGCGAGGAGCCGCCGCGGGAGTACGGGGACGACCTGGCCGCGGCCTGGCGGCGTGCCCGCGCTGGTGGCGACGGCTACGCCCCCCGCTGGCGCACGGAGGCCCGCCGCCTGGAGCGCGCGGCGTCGGAAGGCGGCCCTGCGGGGCATTCCCTCCCCGACGACACCGCCGCCGGGCTCGTCGCCGCGCTCGCGTTCCCGGAGCGGGTCGCCAAGGCCAAGGGCCAGGGGGCCTTCCTCATGGCCTCCGGAACCGGGGCCGAACTCGCGGAGGGGTCAGCGCTGCGCAACGCGCCCTGGCTGGCCGTGGCCGTCGCCGACAGGCCCCCGCACTCGGCGTCCGCCCGCGTCCGGCTCGGAGCCCTCATCGACGAGGAGACCGCCCGCGCCGCCGCCGGCCACCTCTTCCGCTCCGGCGAGGAGGTCCACTGGGAGGACGGCGACCTCGTCGCCCGCTCCGTGGAACGGCTCGGCGCCATCGAGCTCGCCGCACGGCCCCTGCGCACCCCCGACCGGGACCTCGTCAGGGACGCCCTGCTCGACGGGCTGCGCACCGACGGGCTCGGCCTGCTGCGCTGGACACCTGACTCGCAGGCGCTGCGGGCCCGGCTCGGCTTCCTGCACCGCACGCTCGGCCCGCCGTGGCCCGACGTAGCGGACGACGGTGAGCTGCTGGAGCGGGCCGACGACTGGCTGGAGCCCGAGCTGTCGCGGGCCCGCCGCCGCGGCGACCTCGCGCGGATCGACGCGGGCCAGGCGCTGAACCGGCTGCTCCCCTGGGCCACCGGGGAGGCCGCCCGGCTCGACGAGCTGGCCCCCGAGCGGATCGAGGTGCCCAGCGGGTCGCGGATCCGCGTCGACTACGCCGCCGAGCACGGACAGCCCGTACTGGCGGTCAAGCTCCAGGAACTGTTCGGGCTGGCCGAGACCCCCCGGGTCGCGGGGGTTCCCGTACTCGTCCATCTCCTGTCGCCCGCCGGCCGGCCCGCCGCGGTCACCGCCGACCTGGCTTCCTTCTGGCAGGGCGGCTACCGCGCGGTCCGTGCCGAGCTCCGCGGCCGCTACCCCAAGCACCCGTGGCCCGAGGATCCGGCGACCGCCGAACCCACCCGGCACACCAACGCCCGGCTCAAGCGCTGAGCGGCCCCTCGCGCTCGGGGCGCCGACTGCGCGCCTCCAGCAGCAGGGCGAGCGCGAAGAGCGCGAGCCCGCCGGCCGCCAGCCCGATCGGGGCGTACGTGTGCAGGGCCAGGACCATGACCCGGTTCGACTTGACCAGGTCGACGGTGTAGTCGCTGTAGTCCTCGCGGATCTTCACGTGCCCGGCGAAGACGGTGAGCTTCCCCTCGGGCGCGCTGCCCGCGATGGTCCCGCCGCGCATCTCCTGCTGGATCTCCTGCTCGGCGTTGACGGGAGCCCCGGTCACCGGGTCGACCCAGAACTTCGCCTTGGTCGTGTACCAGAGGCTGGTTCCGGTGCTCTGCTCGAACGTCGCCGGGTCGATGCCATCGAACGGCATCTTCTTCGGCAGCCCGACCTTCGTCCACGGCACGGTCTGCTCGAAGTAGTAGACGTCGACGCCCTTGAACGTGCGCGGACCCACGTAGTGGATGGGCGAGGAGGTGCGGGTCTGCTGGTCGAAGTAGAGGTAGTCGCGCGGCTCGGTGAAGAACGGCCACTTGAACTCGATGCCCTCGCGCTTGACCGGGTCCCCGTCCACCGCCTCGCCGGTGGCGTGCACCGGGTCCTGGCTGTGCGCGTCGAAGATGTAGCGCTCCGGTATCTGGGAGACCATCTTCCCGTCCGGGCCCATGATGTGGGTCAGCGTGTCCCAGACCACGACGTCCTTGCCGGCGCTGGCCTCGATCTCCCGCGACGCCTCGACGTTTCCCTTGAGGGTCTGGACGATGGTGACCTTGTCGACCTTCTTGGGCTGCATGGTGGCGTAGTCGATGAGGGTCGCGTCCTTCGCCTCCAGCACCATCTCCTGGTACTGGCTCGGCGGGATCTTGGCGAGTCTGGGGTACGCGTACCAGCGCAGCAGTGGTGCGAGGGCTGCACAGAACACGGCTACGGCTAGCAGGACGAGGCTTGCTCTGCGTCGCATGGCCGGGCCCTCCTCTACTTTCCGGGCGCGGCGGGCGCGGTGGTGAGCAGGGGCTTCGGTGAGGTCTTGCCTTCCGGCGCCCCCGTCGCCGTGATGGCGAAGACGAGGAGCACCGCGAGGACGAGACCGCTGGCGGCGGCGACGAATGCGCGCATGCCGGGGCCTCCGGAATCTGATGGGGTGTCAGGGCGGTGGCACCGTAGCAATGCGGGTGACAGATGAGAACCGTTTGCGCCACTGCTCGCGCGGGGACCTCGCGGCGACCCGTGTCGGGGCGGTGGCGGAGCGGACACGAGGTCGCCCGTTCCACCCCGAGGGAGCGGGACGGGGCGGGGCCCCCCATGGCGCGACCCCGCACCTCGGTCCAGGCGGTGCGGGGTCGTGCCGGAGCCCCGCCCCTGCTCAGGGGCGGGGCTCCGGTGCGCGTCAGCGGGTCGGCGTGGGCGCCGGAGTGGCGGCGGACGCGGACGGTGAGGGCTTGGGCGACGGCTTGGGCTTCGGCGACGGGGAGACCGAAGCGGTGGGCTTCGGAGAGGGCTCGGGCGTCGGCGACGGGGTGGGCTTGGGACTCGGAGTCGGAGTCGGAGTCGGACTGGGAGTCGGGGTCGGTGTCGGTGAAGGCGTGGGGCTCGGCGTGGGAGTCGGGCTCGGCGTCGGTGTGGGCGTCGGACTCGGAGTCGGGGTCGGGGTCGGGGTCGGACTCGGAGTCGGAGTGGGCGTCGGACTCGGGGTAGGCGTCGGCGTGGGCGAAGGAGTAGGCGTCGGCTTCGGCGTAGGCGTGGGCGAAGGGGTCGGCTTCGGCGACGGCGTGGGCTTCGGCTTCGGTGTCCGAATCGGATCCGGGCCCGGCTTCGGAGGTGTGACCACCGGGTCGCCGCCGCCACCGGTCCCACTGCCGCCGCCACGGCCGTCCGGGATCTCGTGCGTGCCCTTCAGGTAGTACGTGAACCAGGACCGCACCGTCCGCAGGTACGCCGAGGAGTGGTTGTACGACAGCACGGCCCGGTCCAGATCCGCGTCCACCCGCAGGTCACGCGTACCGGCGCACAGGTAACGGCCCGCCGCGAGCGCGGCGTCGTGCACGTTGTTGGGGTCGCGCCGGCCGTCGCCGTTGGCGTCCTGGCCCCACGAGGCCCACGTGGACGGGATGAACTGCATCGGCCCGACCGCACGGTCGTAGCGGGAGTCACCGTCGTAGGCTCCGCCGTCGGTGTCGGAGATGTTCGCGAAGCCGTTGCCGTCGAGCACGGGCCCCCGGATCGGCCGCAGCGTCGTACCGGAGGCGTCGACCTGGCCGCCGCGCGCCTGCCCGGACTCGACCTTGCCGATGGCCGCGAGGAGCTGCCAGCGCAGTCCGCATCCGGGGTCGTTCCTGCCGACCGCCTGCTCCGCGCCCCGGTACGCGGCGAGCACGCTCGCCGGTATGCCCTGCGCGCCCTCGGCCCCGCCCATGGCCACGGGCCCGCCCCGCGCCCCCGGATCCGCGGCGGCCTGCGCCACGGGCGGCGGCGTCGCCCCGCCCTCGGGCAGCAGCACGGCCGGCGGCTCGGGGCTCACCAGCGGCGGCAGCGCGGTGAAGTAGGAGCCGTCCCCGGCGGAGTCCTCGGGGGCGGGCGCGGGTTCCGCGACCGCGGACGCGTCGGCACCGACCGCGAGCGGTCCCTGCGAGGCGGTCAGCACGCCGGCCACGAGAGCGGAGAGGAGCACGGCGGCCCCGCTCTTGCGCACCACCCGGCCGAAGCGCGCCGGTATCCCCGCGGACGCGCCTGCCGGTATTCGAATCCGAGCCGTCATGAGCCGGACCCCCCTCCCCCTCGACGTCCGCGTGACCCTACGTCAACTCGCTGAACAGGGCACGCATCGTGAGCGGGATTTCACGATTTCCTCATGAGTTCCGCAGGCCACCCATACTGGACGCACCGGGCGCCCGCACCGGTCGAAGAGCCGAGCCCTCCGAGACAAGGTCCCATGCCGTTCACTCTCAGCCACGCGGCCGCCGTACTTCCGGCCATCCGCCGGTCCGGTCGTGCGCGCGGCCCCCTCGTCGGATCGGCCCTGGTCCTCGGGTCGTTCGCTCCGGACACCCTCTACTTCGTCGACGTCGTGGTGCCGGGCCTCAGGCCGTACAGCACCTTCACGCACTCCCTGCCCGGCGTCCTGACCGCCGACGCAGCCCTGACCGCCGTCCTCGCGGCGTGCTGGCTGCTGCTGCGCGAACCGCTGATCGCGCTCCTGCCGCGCGGCCGGCAGGGCAGGGTGCACGCCTTCGTCCGGGGCGAGGAATGGCGCGGGCGCCGACTGCCCGCGCTGGCCCTCTGGTTCTACCTCTCGGCGGCCATCGGCTCCCTCACGCACGTGGTGTGGGACGCCTTCACGCACGTCGACCGCTTCGGGACGCGCATCCTGCCGGAGCTGGGCGAGCCGCTCGCCCTCGGACTGCCCCTCTACTCGTACCTGCAGTACGGGACTTCGGCGCTCGCGGCCTGCCTCCTGGTCTGGTTCACGGCGACCGCACTGCGCCGGCTGCCCGACTCGCCCGCCCCCGCGTCCGTCCCGGTGCTCGGCCGGGCCGAGGTGTGGGGCGCGCTCGCCCTGGTCCTCGTCTGCGTGGCGGTCGGGATCACCTGGCGCGTGCTGCGCTTCTTCACCTACTTCGACCGGATCCGCACGCCGCTCGACATCATCCCGACCGTCTGTTTCGGCGCGGGCGGCGGCCTCGCCGTGGGGCTGCTGCTGTACGGGATCCTCGTGCGCCTGCCGCACCGGCGGGTCCGCGACCGCTCGAACCCGAACGCCGAGTCCGACTCGGACGCCGACTCGGACTCGGCGGAGAAAAAGGGAACGCCCGTCCCCACCACTTAGGCGGGGACGGGCGCTGCCCGGGCCACGAGGGCCACGGATCAGTGCGCGGCGGACTCCCAGTCGGGGCCGACGCCCACGGACACGTCCAGCGGGGCCCGCAGGTCGACGGCGGCGGCCATCTCGCGGCGCACCAGCTCCTCCACCTGCTCACGCTCTCCGGGCGCGATCTCCAGCACGATTTCATCGTGGACCTGGAGCAGCATCCGCGACTTCAGCCCGGCCCCGGTGATCGCCTTGTCCACGCGCAGCATCGCGACCTTGACGATGTCGGCGGCGGTGCCCTGGATCGGCGCGTTCAGCGCCATCCGCTCGGCGGCCTCGCGGCGCTGGCGGTTGTCGCTGTTGAGGTCCGGGAGGTAGCGGCGGCGGCCGAAGACGGTGGCCGTGTAGCCGGTGGCGCGGGCCTCCTCGACGACCCGGCCCAGGTAGTCCCGGACCCCGCCGAAGCGCTCGAAGAAGGTCTCCATCAGGCCGCGGGCCTCGCCGGGCTCGATGTTCAGCTGCTGGGCGAGGCCGAACGCGGAGAGCCCGTAGGCCAGACCGTAGGACATGGCCTTGATCTTGCGCCGCATCTCGGCGTCGACCTCGGAGCGCTCGACGCCGAACACTTGGGAGGCGACGGTGGTGTGCAGGTCCTCGCCCGACTGGAAGGCTTCGAGCAGGCCCTCGTCCTCGGAGAGGTGGGCCATGACGCGCAGCTCGATCTGGCTGTAGTCGGCGGTCATGAGGGATTCGTAGCCCTCGCCGACGACGAAGCCGCGGCGGATGGCCCGGCCCTCGTCCGTGCGCACCGGCACGTTCTGCAGGTTGGGGTCGGTGGAGGACAGCCGGCCCGTCGCGGCGACGGTCTGGCTGAAGCTGGTGTGCACCCGGCCGTCGGCGGCGATCATCTTGACCAGGCCCTCGACGGTGACGCGCAGCTTGGCCTGCTCCCGGTGGCGGAGCATGATCACGGGCAGTTCGTGGTCGGTCTGGGTGGCCAGCCAGGCGAGCGCGTCGGCGTCCGTGGTGTAGCCGGTCTTGGTCTTCTTCGTCTTCGGCAGGTCCAGCTCGCCGAAGAAGACCTCCTGGAGCTGCTTGGGCGAGCCGAGGTTGAACTCGTGGCCCACCGCCGCGTGTGCCTCCTTCACCGCCTGCTGCACGGCCGCGGCGAACTGCTGCTCCATCGCTTCGAGGTGGCTGCGGTCCACGGCGATGCCGGCCCGCTCCAGGCGGGCCAGCAGCTCGGAGGTGGGCAGCTCCATGTCGTGGAGCAGCTCGGCCGCGCCCACCTCGGGCAGCTTCACCGCGAAGGCGTCGCCGAGGTCCAGGACGGCGCGGGCCTGCGCCATCAGGGCTTCGGCCTCGGCGGTGTCGTCGGCGCCGAAGGCGAGCTGCCCGTCGGCGGCGGCGGGCGCCAGCTCCCGGTGCAGGTACTCCTGGGAGAGCACGTCCAGCGCGAAGGAGCGGCGGCCGGGCTTGACCAGGTAAGCGGCGAGCGCGGTGTCCATGGCGACCCCGGCCAGGGTCCAGCCGTGCTCGGGGAAGACCCGCATCAGGGCCTTGGCGTTGTGCACCACCTTGGGCTTGGCGGCGTCGGCGGCCCAGGTGGCGAAGGCCCGCTCGTCGGCCTCGTCCAGCGCGGACGGCTCGAACCAGGCGGCGGCGCCGCCGGCCGAGGCGAGCGCGATCTCGGAGACGTTGCCGGCACCGAGCGCCCAGGTGTCGACGGTGGAGATGCCGAGCGGGGCGCCCGCGTGGCTCTCCAGCCACGGCGCGAGCTCGCCGGCGCCCAGCACGGAACCGTCCAGCTCCACGGCGGCGGCCACCGGGGCCGGGGCCTCCTCCTCGGCTGCGCCCGGGTCCACGGCGAGCAGCCGCTCGCGCAGGGAGGCGTTGCGGATCTCCAGTACGTCCAGGACTCCGGTGACGGCCGTCCGGTCGTAAGGGGCGCGGGCCAGGTCTGCCGGGGTCTTGGGCAGGGCGACGTCCTTGACCATCTCGGTCAGGATCCGGTTGAGCTTCACGGCGTCCAGGTGGTCGCGGAAGTTCTGCCCGGCCTTGCCCTTGACCTCTTCGGCGCGCTCGACGAGCTCCGCGAAGGACCCGAACTGGGTGATCCACTTGGCGGCGGTCTTCTCGCCGACGCCCGGGATGCCGGGGAGGTTGTCGGACGGGTCGCCGCGCAGCGCCGCGAAGTCCGGGTACTGCTGGGGGGTGAGCCCGTACTTCTCTTCGACCTTCTCGGGGGTGAAGCGGGTCAGCTCGGAGACGCCCTTGGTGGGGTAGAGCACGGTGGTGTGCTCGGAGACGAGCTGGAAGGAGTCCCGGTCGCCGGTGACGATCAGCACGTCGAAGCCGAGGGCCTCGGCCTGCGTGGCGAGGGTCGCGATCACGTCGTCGGCCTCGAAGCCGTCGACCGCGAAGCGCGGCACGCTCATCGCGTCGAGGAGCTCGCCGATCAGCTCCACCTGCCCCTTGAACTCGTCGGGGGTCTTGGAACGGTTCGCCTTGTACTCGGGGAACTCCGCCGAGCGCCACGTCTTGCGGGACACGTCGAACGCCACCGCGAAGTGCGTGGGCGCCTCGTCGCGCAGCGTGTTCGCCAGCATCGACGCGAACCCGTAGATGGCGTTGGTCGGCTGCCCCGTCGCGGTGGTGAAGTTCTCCGCGGGCAGCGCGAAGAACGCCCGGTACGCCAGGGAGTGCCCGTCCATGAGCATCAGGCGGGGGCGGCCCGCTGCGGTCGGCTGGTCGGTCTTCTTCGATGCTGAATCTGCCACGCCCCCGATCCTAGGCCGCCGCGCTGACAATTCCGGCGCCGGTGGTCACCCGGTCGGTGGGCAGCCGTCCGGGCCCGGCCCCGCGCGGGCCCGACCGCCGTCGCCCCCGGAGGCCGGCCACCGGCCCATCCGCCACCCATCCAGCGCCCTTCGTGGGGCCAGTCCGCTGCGGGGCCCGTCCACGGCCGGTCCGCCGCAAGGGCCCGGCCGCCGCCTCCCACCGGGCCTCCCCCGCGACTCGCCCGGGCAGCCCCGTCCGGCTCCCCCCGGCGCATCCGTCACAGCGGCCGCCCCCGGCGCACCCGCCCGGCCTGCGGACGCTCCGTACCGCCCTCCCGCCCACCCGGCGACCGTGAAAGGATCGGAAGTGCGGCACTATGTGCTGCACTCGCACACACGCTCGAAGGGGAGCGACATGGCCACCAAGCCGCCCGCAGGGGATCCCGTACAGGACGCACCCCAGGTGACGCCCCCCAAGCACGCGGCCGCCGGCCTGCCCGCGATCGGGCACACCCTGAAGATCGCGCAAGAGCAGATGGGGCTCGCCCGTACCGCCCGCACCCTCCTCAAGGTCAACCAGAAGAACGGCTTCGACTGCCCCGGCTGCGCCTGGCCCGAGGGCGACAAGCGGCACACCGCCGAATTCTGCGAGAACGGCGCCAAGGCCGTCGCGGAAGAAGCCACCCTGCGCCGGGTCACCCCCGCGTTCTTCGCCGCGCACCCGCTGGCCGACCTGGAGACCCGCTCCGGCTACTGGCTGGGCCAGCAGGGCCGGATCACCCGGCCGATGCTCATGGAGGCCGGCGCCGACCGCTACGAGCCGGTCAGCTGGGAGCGGGCCTTCGCGGTGATCGCCGAGGAGCTGCGCGCCCTCGACTCCCCCGACGAGGCCCTCTTCTATACCTCCGGCCGCACCAGCAACGAAGCGGCCTTCCTCTTCCAGCTGTTCGTCCGCGAGTTCGGCACCAACAACCTCCCCGACTGCTCGAACATGTGCCACGAGTCCTCGGGCTCCGCACTGAACGAGACGATCGGCATCGGCAAGGGCAGCGTCTCCCTCGAAGACCTCCACCAGGCCGACCTGATCATCGTCGCCGGGCAGAACCCGGGCACCAACCACCCGCGCATGCTCTCCGCCCTGGAGAAGGCCAAGTCGGCCGGCGCGAAGATCATCTCGGTGAATCCGCTGCCCGAGGCCGGCATGGAGCGGTTCAAGAACCCGCAGACCCCCCTCGGCATGCTCAAGGGCACCGCCCTCAACGACCTGTTCCTCCAGATCCGCATCGGCGGCGACCAAGCCCTCTTCCGCCTCCTCAACAAGCTGGTCATCGAGGCGGGCGGCGCCACCGACGAGCAGTTCATCCGCGAACACACCCACGGCTACGAGGAGTTCGCGGCCGCCGCCAAGGACACCGACTGGGACGCGACCCTCACCGCCACCGGCCTCACCCGCCCCGACATCGAGCGCGCCCTCGCCATGATCCTGGCCTCCAAGCGCACCATCGTCTGCTGGGCCATGGGCCTGACCCAGCACAAGCACTCCGTCGCCACCATCCGCGAGGTCGTCAACCTGCTGCTCCTGCGCGGCAACATCGGCCGCCCCGGCGCCGGCGTCTGCCCCGTCCGCGGCCACTCCAACGTCCAGGGCGACCGCACCATGGGGATCTTCGAGCGCCCCGCGCCGGCCTTCCTCGACGCCCTCGACCGCGAATTCCAGATCACCTCGCCCCGCGAGCACGGCTTCGACGTGGTCCGCTCCATCCAGGCCCTGCGCGACGGCGAGGCCAAGGTCCTCTTCGCCATGGGCGGCAACTTCGTCGGCGCCACCCCCGACACCGAGGTCACCGAAGCCGCGATCCGCCGCGCCTCCCTGACCGTGCACGTCTCCACCAAGCTCAACCGCTCCCACGCGGTCACCGGCAAGCGCGCCCTGATCCTGCCCACCCTCGGCCGCACCGACAAGGACGTCCAGGCCGGCGGCAAGCAGTTCGTGACCGTCGAGGACTCCATGGGCATGGTCCACTCCTCCCGCGGCAACCTCGCCCCCGCCTCCCCGCACCTGCTCTCCGAGCCCGCGATCGTGGCCCGCATGGCCCGCGCCGTCCTCGGCGAGGCCTCCAAGACCCCCTGGGAGGAGTTCGAGCGGGACTACGCGGCCATCCGCGACCGGATCTCCCGCGTCGTCCCCGGTTTCGAGGACTTCAACGCCCGCGTCGCCCGCCCCGGCGGCTTCCAGCTCCCGCACGCCCCGCGCGACGAACGCCGCTTCCCCACGAAGACCGGCAAGGCGAACTTCACCGCCGCACCCGTGGAGTACCCGCACCTCCCGCCGGGACGCCTGCTCCTGCAGACCCTGCGCAGCCACGACCAGTACAACACCACCATCTACGGCCTCGACGACCGCTACCGCGGGATCACCGGCGGCCGCCGCGTGGTCATGGTCAACCCCGAGGACGCCGCCGAGCTCGGGCTCGCCGACGGCTCGTACACGGACCTCGTCGGCGAGTGGCGCGACGGCGTGGAGCGGCGCGCCCCCGGCTTCCGCGTCGTGCACTACCCGACCGCCCGCGGCTGCGCCGCCGCCTACTACCCCGAGACCAACGTGCTGGTCCCCCTCGACTCCACGGCGGACACCAGCAACACCCCTGCGAGCAAGTCCGTCGTCGTGCGCTTCGAACCGGCCTGATAGAACGACTCCAGGACAAGATGGTTAACGAGCGTTGACGAACGGAGTCGGCCCATGGGCGAGCAGCAGCACGCGGTGAAGTTCCCGCAGGAGGTCCTCGACGAGTACACGGCCCTGGGCATCGACCTGCCCGCGCTGTTCTCGGCGGGCGACCTCGGCAAGCGGATGGACATCCGCATCCTCGAAGCCTCCGCCGAGCGCGTGGTCGCCACCATGCCCGTCGAGGGCAACACCCAGCCCTACGGACTCCTCCACGGCGGGGCCTCCGCCGTGCTCGCCGAGACCCTCGGCTCGGTCGGCGCGATGATGCACGGCGGCATCACCAAGGTCGCCGTCGGCGTCGACCTGAACTGCACCCACCACCGCGGCGCCCGGTCCGGCCTGGTCACCGGCGTCGCGACCCCCGTGCACCGGGGCCGCTCCACCGCCACCTACGAGGTGGTCATCACCGACGAGCAGGACCGCCGGGTCTGCACCGCCCGCCTGACCTGCCTGCTGCGCGACGTCGAAGCGGCCCCCGGGGCCTGACCCCGGCGAGGCACGGCCCACGGGCCCGGATCCCGCCCCGCGAGGGGCAGGAGCCGGGCCCGCGCCGTGCCCGCGGGCCGGCACCGCCTTCACGGGCACGACCTCGGGCCCGCGCCGCACCCGCCGGAACCCCCCGGGCACGCCCCGAACGCCCCGCCCCCGCCCCCGGAACCCCGCCACCCGCCCGGAATCCGCCAGTCCGCGCACGTTCCGCCACGGGCTGTTGTGTCACCGATGGTGACGGCCTACCGTCCCCCCATGGGGACCACGCCGCGCACAACGCTCCCGTACGTCGCCGCCGCCCTCGCCGCGCTGCTCCTGCCCGGATGTTCCAACTCCGCCCCGCACGCCGCCCCGACGTCTTCCGCTGCCGAGCCAAGCCCCTCCTCACCTGCCCAGATCTGCACCGCCCTGGTCTCGTACTGGGCGAAAGAGACCCTCAAGGGCAGCAAGTGGTCGGGGCTGGACTGGGAGCAGAAGGGCCTGTCCAATGATCAGTACGCGATCCACGAGGAAGCCGTCGCCGCCGGCCGGGCCGAGGAGCGAACCCACGGGCAGGAAAAGGGACTTGAGCTGATCGACCGGCTCGTGGCGCAGCGCTGCACCGAGCAGGACGGAGCCACCCGGAGCTCCGAGAACTGGCGCCCTCCGCAGTGAGCCGGATGACCGGAATCGTGCATGCCATGTCCGGCTTCCGGTCACTTGTCGACGTACGACCCCTTCGCAGGTCGAGAGGCCTTTGCGCCCTCTCCGGAAGATCCGGAGACCGAAGTCGATCACGCTTTTTCGCTACCCTGCGTCATGTCCATACCTTGCAGAATCAGGCCTTTACGTTCCTGAATGCCACTCGATGGATTCTTTCGGCCACACGCTGCAACATTCGACCCGTTTTGATCTATGACAGGACCATGAGGCCCTCAAGCCCCTTAGAGGAACGGGGATTTCTCAGCATGTGGTCAAACCCCGAGGTCGCTAAAAGCCCGATCTGTCCGTACTCCCGCCGCACATTCTTGGCCTTGGCATAACAAGAGCGTCACATCCTCCTTTCCCGCCTCCCCGCATTCGCCACCTCGGCCTAGAGTCACGGCCAGTCACCGCGCCGAAAGGTGCGACTCAGCACGGCCGTGGACCTCCCAGTGCGGCCCGGCGAACATTCGGCACCTCACCTGAGGCGGCCGCGCCAGGGAAAGGAAGAATCGTGCGACACCGTTCTTTGCTCGTCCTCACCACCGTCCTCACCACCGGTGCACTGACCCTCACCGCCTGCGGATCCCGCGACGAGGGCAAGACCACGGACAAGACCGACGGAGCCAAGACCGTCGTCGTCATCGGTGTGGACGCCCCGCTCACCGGCTCGCTCTCCGCGCTCGGCCAGGGCATCAAGAACTCTGTCGACCTCGCGGCCAAAACGGCCAACAAGAACAACGAGGTTCCCGGCATCGAGTTCAAGGTCGAGGCCCTCGACGACCAGGCGGTCCCCGCCTCCGGTCAGGCCAACGCCACCAAGCTCGTCGGCAAGAAGGAGGTCGTCGGTGTCGTCGGCCCGCTGAACTCCGGCGTCGCCCAGCAGATGCAGGGCGTCTTCGCCTCCGCCAACCTGGCGCAGGTCTCGCCCGCCAACACCAACCCCTCGCTCAGCCAGGGCGACAACTGGGGCAAGGGCGAGTTCAAGCGCCCCTTCAAGACCTACTTCCGCACCGCCGCCACCGACGTGGTCCAGGGCAAGTTCGCCGCCCAGTACCTCTTCAAGGACGCCGGCAAGAAGAAGGTCTTCGTCGTCGACGACAAGCAGACCTACGGCGCCGGCCTGGCCGCGATCTTCTCCGACGAGTTCAAGAAGCTCGGCGGCGAGGTCGCCGGCACCGACCACGTCACCGTGAAGGAGACCGACTTCTCCTCCACCGCCGACAAGGTCAAGTCCTCCGGCGCCGACTCCGTCTACTTCGGTGGCCAGTACCCCGAGGGCGGCCTGCTCGCCGACCAGATCAAGAAGGCCGGCGCCAGCATCCCGCTCATGGGCGGCGACGGCATCCAGGACCCCGCCTTCATCAGCGCCTCCGGTGAGGCCAACGAGGGCGACCTGTCGACCTCCATCGGCTACCCGGTCGAGAAGCTCCCCACCGCCAAGACCTTCATCGCCGACTACGCGGCCGGCGGCTACAAGGACCCCTACGCGGCCTACGGCGGCTACTCCTACGACGCCGGCTGGTCCATCATCCAGGCCGTCAAGGCCGTCGTCGCCGCCAACAACGGCAAGCTCCCGGCCGACGGTGGCCGCGCCGCCGTCGTCGAGGCTCTCGGCAAGGTCTCCTTCGAGGGCGTGACCGGCAAGGTCGCCTTCGACCAGTACGGCGACACCACCAACAAGCAGCTCACGGTCTACAAGGTCGAGGGCGGCAAGTGGGTCGACGTCAAGAGCGACACGTTCAACCAGTAATCCAGTAGTACCGGGCCCGGTCCGTCCGACCAGGCCCACCCTCCCCAAAGAACCAGCCGCGCGAGGGCGCAACAGCGCCCTCGCGCGGAGTCTTATCCGACACGCTCATCGGAGGCCCTGCGGTGCACGAACTGCCGCAACAGCTGGCCAACGGCCTGTCCCTCGGTGCTCTCTATGGCCTCATCGCCATCGGGTACACCATGGTGTACGGGATCGTCCAGCTCATCAACTTCGCCCACGGCGAGATATTCATGATCGGCGGGTTCGGTGCACTCACCGCGTACACCGCCCTCCCGACCGGCACATCCCTGCTGATCGCGATACCCGTCATGATCGTCGGAGGCGCACTCGCCTCCGTCGCCGTGGCCACCGCAGCCGAACGCTTCGCGTACCGTCCCCTGCGCAGCGCACCCCGGCTCGCCCCGCTCATCACCGCAATCGGCCTCTCGATCGCGCTCCAGCAGCTCGTCTGGCAGTTCTACCCGGACGCCAAGAAGGCAGTCAGCTTCCCGGAGTTCAAGGGAGCCGCCTTCAAGATCACCGACAGCCTCTCCATCCAGCGCGCGGACGCCTTCGTCCTCGTCCTCGCACCCCTGTGCATGCTCGCCCTCGGCGTCTTCGTCTCCAAGAGCCGCAGCGGCCGCGCCATGCAGGCCACCGCGCAGGACCCCGACACCGCGAAGCTGATGGGCATCAACACCGACCGCATCATCGTCATGGCCTTCGCCATCGGTGCCGCGTTCGCCGCCGTCGCAGCCGTCGCCTACGGCGTCGACAAGGGCCAGATCAACTTCGAGATGGGCTTCATCCTCGGACTGAAGGCCTTCACCGCAGCCGTCCTCGGCGGCATCGGCAACATCTACGGCGCCATGGTCGGCGGCGTGGTCCTCGGCCTCGCCGAAGCCCTCTCGATCGCATACATCGAAGAGATCCCCGGCATGCAGCAGCTCGGCGGTGGAGCCTGGTCCAACGTCTGGGCCTTCGTACTCCTCATCGTCGTCCTCCTCGTGCGGCCACAAGGCCTGCTCGGTGAGCGCGTCGCGGATCGGGCGTGAGAACCATGACCACCAACACCACCCCGCAGACCGCCCCGGCCAAGCAGGGCCCCGCCCCCGCCGCACTGCTCTACGCAGTCGCCGCCGGCAGCCTCATCACCATCGTCAGCGCCTTCCTGGCCTGGACGTGGACCCCCGACTTCCCCGGTGACCTGACCTACTACGGCAGCCCCGCCAGCCTCCAGTACGTCACCCTCATCGGAGCGGTCCTCAGCCTCGCCTTCGCGCTCTCCGCGCTCGGCGTCAAGGGCTTCCGCTGGCTGACGCCCGCCGGATCCCACAAGGCCGTCAAGTTCCTGACCCTCGGCAACTTCCTGGCCACCGGATTCACGGTCATCTCCATCGTCGTCGTCCTCGGCAAGATCGCCGACCTCGACCCCGGTGCCTACGTAGCCTTCGTCGGCTCGCTCATCGCGGCCCTCGCCGCCTTCAAGCTCCCCGACGACAGCCACAAGGCGGCCCCCGCCAAGCCGCTGCCCTCCTGGGCCGAGATCCTCATCATCACCGGCGTCTTCGCCCTCGGCCTCTACGTGGTCACCTTCGGCATCGACACCAACGACAACGAGCCGCAGCTCTTCGTCGCCTACCTGATCACCCTCGGCTTCGCCGCCTTCGGCCTGCTCAAGTCGGGCCTCCTGGACCGGTTCAGCAGCATCACGGCAAAGAACCGGCAGGTCACCCTCATCGGGACCGCCGCCGCCGCGATCGCCTTCCCGTTCATCCAGCAGAGCGGCGACACCTACACGCTCATCGCGGTCAACATCCTGATCTTCGCGACCGTCGCCCTCGGCCTCAACGTCGTCGTCGGCCTCGCCGGCCTCCTCGACCTCGGCTACGTCGCCTTCCTCGGCGTCGGCGCCTACGCCGCCGCCCTGGTCTCCGGATCCACCGCCTCCGCGTTCGGCATCCAACTGCCCTTCTGGGCAGCGGTCATCGTCGGCGCCCTCGCCTCGCTCATCTTCGGCGTGGTCATCGGCGCACCGACCCTCCGCCTGCGCGGCGACTACCTGGCCATCGTCACCCTCGGCTTCGGAGAAATCTTCCGCATCGCCATGGGCAACCTCGACGGCCAGTCCGGCCCCGACATCACCAACGGCCCCAACGGCATCCCCAACATCCCCCACCTCGAACTCTTCGGGTGGAACTTCGGGGAATCCCACGACGTCGGCGGCATCATCCTCGGCGCCTACGCCAACTACTACTTCCTGATGCTGCTCGTGATGGCCCTGGTCATCGTGATCTTCGCCCGCGCCGGCAACAGCCGCATCGGCCGCGCCTGGGTCGCCATCCGCGAAGACGAGACCGCCGCCGAAGCCATGGGCATCAACGGCTTCAAGGTCAAGCTCATCGCCTTCGCCCTCGGCGCCACCCTCGCCGGCCTCGCCGGCACCGTCCAGGCACACGTCAACAGCACGGTCGTCCCCGAGAACTACGTCTTCGCCGGGCCCGTCCCGCCGAACTCCGCGTTCCTCCTCGCCGCCGTCATCCTCGGCGGCATGGGCACCATCCGCGGCCCCATCCTCGGCGCCGCACTCCTCTTCCTGATCCCGGCGAAGCTGGCCTTCCTCCAGGACTACCAGCTCCTCGCCTTCGGCATCGCCCTCATCCTGCTCATGCGCTTCCGCCCCGAAGGCCTCATCGCCAACAAGCGCGCGAAGCTCGAGTTCCACGACGACGAGACGACTGACCAGGCCCCCACGGACCTGGCCACCGCCAAGGCGGGGGCGTGAACAACATGACCACCACGGACACCACCACGAAGACCACGGTCCTCGAAGCCAGCGGCGTGACCATGCGCTTCGGCGGCCTCACCGCCGTCAAGGGCGTCGACCTCAAGGTCAACGCCGGCGAGATCGTCGGCCTCATCGGCCCCAACGGCGCCGGCAAGACCACCTTCTTCAACTGCCTCACCGGGCTGTACGTCCCCACCGAGGGAACCGTCAGCTACAAGGGCACCGTCCTGCCGCCCACGCCCCACAAGGTCACCGCAGCAGGCGTCGCCCGCACCTTCCAGAACATCCGGCTCTTCCACAACATGACCGTGCTGGAGAACGTCCTCGTCGGACGCCACACCCGCACCAAGGAAGGCCTCTGGTCCGCCCTCCTGCGCGGCCCCGGCTTCAAAAAGGCCGAAGCCGCCAGCGAAGCGCGCGCCATGGAACTCCTCGAGTTCATCGGCCTGCAGCACAAGGCCGGACACCTCGCGAAGAACCTCCCCTACGGCGAACAGCGCAAGCTCGAAATCGCCCGCGCGCTGGCCAGCGACCCCGGCCTCATCCTCCTGGACGAGCCCACCGCCGGCATGAACCCGCAGGAAACCCGCGCCGCCGAAGAACTCATCTTCGCGATCCGCGACATGGGCATCGCCGTCCTCGTCATCGAGCACGACATGCGCTTCATCTTCAACCTCTGCGACCGCGTCGCCTGCCTCGTCCAGGGCGAAAAGCTCATCGAAGGCACCGCCTCCGAGGTCCAGGGCGACGAGCGCGTCATCGCCGCCTACCTCGGCGAACCCTTCGAAGGCGCCCCCGGCGCGGAGGAGGTTGCCGCGGTCGAGGCCGCCGAAGCCGCCGCCCCCGCCGCCGAAGAGACCGCGGACAGCACCACCAGCACGGACACGGAAGGAGAGGCCAAGTGACCGCACTGCTCAAGGTCGAAGACCTCAAGGTCGCCTACGGCAAGATCGAAGCCGTCAAGGGCATCTCCTTCGAAGTCAACGAAGGCGAAATCGTCTGCCTCGTCGGCACCAACGGCGCCGGCAAGACGACCACCCTGCGCACCCTCTCCGGGCTCCTCAAGCCCACCGCGGGCAGCATCACCTTCGACGGCAAGCCCCTGGCCGGCGTCCCCGCCCACAAGATCGTCTCCATGAAGCTGGCGCACTCCCCCGAGGGACGCCACATCTTCCCCCGGCTGACGATCACCGAGAACCTCCAGCTCGGCGCCTTCCTCCGTACGGACAAAGAAGGCATCGAGAAGGACATCCAGCGCGCCTACGACCTCTTCCCCATCCTGGGAGAGCGCCGCAAGCAGGCCGCCGGCACCCTCTCGGGCGGCGAGCAGCAGATGCTCGCCATGGGCCGCGCCCTCATGTGCCAGCCCAAGCTGCTCATGCTGGACGAGCCCTCCATGGGCCTCTCCCCGCTGATGATGCAGAAGATCATGGCCACGATCGCCGAACTCAAGGCGACCGGCACCACGATCCTCCTGGTCGAGCAGAACGCCCAGGCAGCCCTCTCGCTGGCCGACACGGCCCACGTGATGGAGATCGGCAAGATCGTCCTGTCCGGCACCGGCCAGGAGCTCCTGCACAACGAGGACGTCCGCAAGGCGTACCTCGGCGAGGACTGAGCCCCACCCCGCGTACGAGTGAGGCCCCCTCCGGATCCTGGATCCGGAGGGGGCCTCACTGTTTGCCGTACTGCCGTACTAGAGGCTGCTACTCGCCCTTGCCGGCGGCGGCCTTCTTCTCCTCGGCGTCCTCGATGACGGCCTCGGCGACCTGCTGCATGGACATGCGGCGGTCCATGGAGGTCTTCTGGATCCACCGGAAGGCGGCCGGCTCGGAGAGCCCGTACTGCGTCTGCAGGATGCTCTTGGCGCGGTCCACGAGCTTGCGCGTCTCCAGGCGGAGCGAGAGGTCGGCGACCTCCTTCTCCAGCGCACGGAGCTCGGCGAAGCGCGACACGGCCATCTCGATGGCCGGTACCACGTCGCTCTTGCTGAAGGGCTTCACGAGGTACGCCATGGCGCCGGCGTCCCGCGCCCGCTCCACGAGATCCCGCTGCGAGAACGCGGTGAGCATCAGCACGGGGGCGATGGACTCCTCCGCGATCTTCTCGGCGGCGGAGATCCCGTCGAGGACGGGCATCTTCACATCAAGAATGACCAGGTCGGGACGGTGCTCCCGGGCCAGCTCGACGGCGGTCTGCCCGTCTCCGGCTTCACCGACGACGGCGTAGCCCTCCTCTTCGAGCATCTCCTTGAGGTCGAGACGGATGAGCGCCTCGTCCTCGGCGATGACGACGCGCGTCGTCAGCGGCGGAACGTGCGACTGGTCGGCGTCGGGCGTGGGCGTCGACTCGTGCTCGGCGGTCACGGGGGCTCCTTGGTGCAAGGCGATTCAGCTCCCCCGAGCCTACCTAGCTCCTGTATGTTTGTGACACGGAGGGTATTAGGTATCCTTTGTTTCGAAGGGGCCCCGGTAGCCCAGCGGCAGAGGCCATGGATTCAAAACCCATTCAGCGTCGGTTCGAATCCGACTCGGGGCACTTCTCCTTCGTTTCCAAGGTCGCCAAGCGATTTTAGGATCTTCACTCGTCACAGTGAACGCAGCTTCGAATTGCGACCAACTGGACGAACAGCGACGAAGCTCCCGAGCGTGGAGCACAATCCTTCGATACGCGAAGAAGCAGTCCTACTGATGCGCCGGGGCGTGACCAATCGAGTGGTCGCCGAACACCTGGGCATACCGCGCGGCACCATCGGCTGGTGGCGCTCCGAGGACCGAAGACACCGAGGTGAGGCGTACGTCCGCCCAACGGACTGCCCGAGATGCACCGGCCGCGAAGTCGACCAGCCCGCGTACGCCTATCTCCTGGGGCTCTACCTCGGCGACGGCCACATCATCTCCAAGCACAAACAGCACCACCTGTCCGTCTACTGCGACGCCTCCTGGCCCGGCCTCATCGACGCAGCCGAAGCAGCGATGCTCCTCGTCATGTCCCTCCCCAAGGTGGGACGGGTCCAGCGGCAGGGTTGCGTAGAGGTCGAGTCCTACACCCACCACTGGACGTGCATGTTCCCGCAGCACGGACCGGGCAAGAAGCATGACCGCCGCATCGCCCTGGCGGACTGGCAGCAGGCCATCGTCGACGCCCACCCGTGGGAGTTCGTCCTGGGGCTGATCCACTCCGACGGGTGCCGGGTCACCAACTGGACCGTCCGCAACGGCAAGCGCTACGAGTACCCCCGGTACTTCTTCACCAACAAGTCCGACGACATCCGGAAGCTCTGTACGGACACCCTCGCCAAGGTCGGCGTCCAGTGGACGATCCTCGCCCGCGGCAGCGACCCCTTCAACGTGTCCATCGCGAGGAAGGCGTCCGTCGCACTCATGGACGCCCACATCGGGCCGAAGTACTAGCCCGGCAGGTCGCCGCTGCCGCCCAGGTTGGCCACCATGCGCCGCAGAACGTCGATGGTCGCCGCGTACGCCGCGTCGTCGACGCCCTGCCGCAGCCGCGCGTGCACCTTCGCGTTGCGGTCGTGCGCGCGGGCCCGGCCGGCTTCGCCCGCTTCGGTCAGGGTCAGCGTGCCGTCCGTCTCCGTGAGCCAGCCCCGGGCCGCCAGGTCGTCGTAGACCGCGTCGAAGTCGGTGTCCTGGTCGTCGTACGGGGTGAGCTTCTCGGTGAGGGCAGCGCGCTTCCAGTGGGCCGGGGCGGCCGTCACGTGGTTGAGGGTCCACCAGTGGGGCTGGGTGAGGTTCTCCTCGGCCAGCGCGGCCCTGAGGCCGCCTATCACGAGGTTGGCGGCCTCGCGGGCCCAGTAGCCGATGGGCTGGGCCGCGAGCTGGTCCTGTGTGTACTCCTTGATGGTCATACGGGAAAGCTACGACCTCAACCAAGCTTGAGGTCAAGGCGTTGCGGCGCGTCGGCCACCGATGTTCCTTGCGCCCGGGTCGAGTTGGGGCAACGCCGCCGTCAGCCGCGGCCCGTGAGGCCGTGCAGGACCGTCACCACGTGAGCTTCCGCGTCGGCGGGGTCGAGGGGGGCGTGGGCGATGAGGAGGCGGTACCAGAAGGGGCCGAAGACCAGGTCGACCGCGTGGTCGAGGTCCGTGGTGGTGGGGAGTTCCTCGCGGGTGATCGCCCTCGTCAGCAGGGTGGCGACGACCTCGCGGCGGGTGGCGACCCAGGCGCGGAAGGGTTCGGTGAAGGCGGGGTCGAGCTGGGCTTCGGCCATCAGCCCGGTGAGGGCTTTCGCGCGCACAGGGTCGCGGCCGATGCGGTAGAGGTCGGTGACGAAGGCGGTGAGGTCGCCGGTGAGGGTGCCGGTGTCGGGTTCGGGGACGCGGGCGGCGGTTTCGTGGGCGTAGGCGTCCATGACGAGGGCGGGCTTGGACTTCCACCAGCGGTAGACGGTGCTCTTGGCGACGTTGGCGCGCTTGGCGACGCCTTCGATGGTGAGGGCGCCGTAGCCGTTTTCGACGAGGAGTGCGGCGGTGGCTTCGAGGACGGAGTGGTGGGCGTCTTCGTTGCGGAGGCGGCCGCCGGTGCGGGGCGGGTTGCTCGAAGAGTTGCTCGAAGGAGTGATTGACACGGCTTCACGATAGCCCTAGCGTTTTATCGAAACGCGGCGTAGCGTTTCGATTGAAGGATCGACCTAGGGATACGAGGGGCGGAGCCATGGGCAAGATCGTGATCGCGCACGGGTACGGGATGGGTGCCGGGGAGCATTGGTATGCGGCGACGGGTGAGGAGTTCGCTGCCGAGGGACACGAGGTGCGGATCCCGAATTTCCCCGAGCCGTTCGCTCCGGAGCCAGGTGTGTGGCTGAAGGAGCTGGAGGCGGCGGTGGGGGGTGCGCCGGCTGGTGAGACGGTGCTGGTGGGTCACAGTCTGGGTGGGGTGAATGTGCTGCGGCTGCTGCAGGAGCACGACACCGAGGCCGAGGGGGCGTTCGCGGGGGTGGTGTTCGTGGCGTCGATGTCCGGGGAGGTGGGGTATGACGCGTTGGCGCCGTTCTTCTCGCCGGAGTTCGACTGGCAGCGGATCCGGAAGGCTGCGCGGGAGTTCCGTGTGCTGCATGCGGCCGATGACCCGGTGACCGGGGAGGCGACGGGTGAGCACGTGTTGCGGTTCGTGAGGGAGCTGGGGGCCGAGGCGCGGGTGACCGCGTCGGGCGGGCACTTCCCGAGTACGGGTGAGAGCCGTTTGGTGTTGCCCGACGCGGTGCGTCTTATACGTGAGGTGCTGTAGCCGCTTGCGGGCGGTGTCAGCGGACTGCGTCGC
Organism: Streptomyces sp. NBC_00335; assembly: GCF_036127095.1. GTDB lineage: Bacteria > Actinomycetota > Actinomycetes > Streptomycetales > Streptomycetaceae > Streptomyces. The sequence continues at coordinate 6,488,466 of NZ_CP108006.1, read as the reverse complement.
CGATGTGGTGGATGCGGACGAGGTTGGTGGATCCGCTGACGCCGGGGGGTGAGCCGGCGGTGATGACGACGACGTCGCCGGGTACGCAGCGGCCGATGCGCAGGAGTTCTTCTTCGACCTGGGCGACCATGGCGTCGGTGGAGTCGACGTGGGGGCCGAGGAAGGTTTCGACGCCCCAGGTGAGGTTGAGCTGGGAGCGGGTGGCGGGGTCGGGGGTGAAGGCGAGGAGGGGGATGGGTGAGCGGTAGCGGGAGAGCCGGCGGACGGTGTCTCCGCTCTGGGTGAAGGCGACGAGGAACTTCGCGCCGAGGAAGTCGCCCATTTCGGCGGCGGCGCGGGCGACTGCTCCGCCTTGGGTGCGGGGCTTGTTGCGCTCGGTGAGCGGGGGGAGGCCCTTGGCGAGGATGTCTTCTTCGGCGGCTTCGACGATGCGGGCCATGGTGCGGACGGTTTCGATGGCGTATTTGCCGACGCTGGTTTCGCCGGAGAGCATGACGGCGTCGGTGCCGTCGATGACGGCGTTGGCGACGTCGGAGGCTTCGGCGCGGGTGGGCCGGGAGTTGTCGATCATCGAGTCGAGCATTTGGGTGGCGACGATGACCGGCTTGGCGTTGCGCTTGGCGAGTTTGACGGCGCGCTTCTGGACGATGGGGACTTGTTCCAGGGGCATTTCGACGCCGAGGTCTCCGCGGGCGACCATGATGCCGTCGAAGGCGGCGACGATGTCGTCGATGTTTTCGACTGCCTGGGGCTTTTCGACCTTGGCGATGACGGGGAGGCGTCGGCCTTCTTCGTCCATGATGCGGTGGACGTCTTCGATGTCGCTTCCGCTGCGGACGAAGGAGAGGGCGATGATGTCGGCGCCGATGCGCAGGGCCCAGCGGAGGTCTTCGATGTCTTTTTCGGAGAGGGCGGGTACGGAGACTGCGACGCCGGGGAGGTTGAGTCCCTTGTTGTCGGAGACCATGCCGCCTTCGATGACGCGGGTGTGGACGCGGGGTCCGTCGACGGCGGTGACTTCGAGGGTGACGCGGCCGTCGTCTACGAGGATGCGTTCGCCCGTGGAGACGTCTCCGGCGAGGCCCTTGTAGGTGGTACCGCAGGTGTGGCGGTCGCCTTCGTGGTCTTCGACGGTGATGGTGAATTCGTCGCCGCGTTCAAGGAGTACGGGGCCTTCGCGGAAGCGGCCCAGGCGGATCTTCGGACCTTGAAGGTCGGCGAGGATGCCGACGCTGCGGCCGGTTTCGTCGGCGGCCTTGCGGACTCGCTGGTAGCGGTCCTCGTGTTCGGCGTAGGTGCCGTGGCTGAGGTTGAAGCGGGCGATGTCCATTCCGGCTTCGACCAGGGCTTTGATCTGGTCGTATGAGTCGGTGGCGGGGCCCAGGGTACATACGATTTTCGCTCGGCGCATGGAGCGAGCGTATGCCCCTACCAGGCAGTAGGAAATTGGTTCCGGGTGTCCACTCAACAACCTTTGAGCAAAAGGTTGTTGACAATTGTTGAATGTGCATGGGGGTGCTCTGATGAGCACCCCCGGGGCGCCGATTGTTCGGGTTTTCAGAGGCGGGGAGGGGTCATTGTGAAGCGTGCGTTCACCTGTGCGTAGACGGTCTGGCGCTGGGGTTCGAGGTCGAGGGCGGGGGCGCCTGCGTCTTCGGCGGCGCTGAAGGCCATGGTGCGCATCGCGGCGCCGGATGCCTGGAAGGGGGCGGGGGCGTTCTCGGCTCCGAGGTCGGCGAGTTCGACGAGGGCGGCGAGTTCGGCTCCGAGGGCGGCGGCGTATTCGCGGGCGCGCTGGACGGCTTCGAGTACGGCTTGGCGGCGGGCTTCACCGTGGGCGGGTGAGGTGGGACGCAGGGCCCACCAGGGTCCGTCGACCTGGGTGAGTTCGAGGTCGGCGAGGCGGGTGGTGAGTTCGCCGAGGGTGGTGAAGTCGTTGAGTTCGGCGGTGAGGTGGACGCGTCCGTGGTAGGCGCGGATGCGTTCGCCGCGGCCGTGGCGGGTGAGTTCGGGGGTGATGGAGAAAGCGCCGGTTTCGAGTTTTTCGACGGGGTCGCCGTAGCTTTTGACGAGGTCGAGGACGGCGTTGTTGCGGCGGGTGAGGTCTTCGAGGGCGGTGCGTCGGTCGGTGCCGCGGGCGCTGACGGTGATGCCGATGCGGGCGATCTCGGGGTCGACTTCGAGGGTGGCTTCGCCGCGGACTGCGACGCGGGGGACTTCGGGGGTTCCGTAGGGCTGGTGCGAGGGGTCCTGGGTCATGGATTCACTGTCGCACTGCTGCTCGTACGGGGCTGGTCATCGGATCGAAACCTGGTGGGGGTGTTGCGGCTTGTTACTGCTGGGTCAGAATCTACGCGCGTTGCCTATCTGTGTACACGCACCTCACAAGGGGAGATGGCATGGCTTTGGACCGTAGGACGTTTCTGGGTACTTCGGCTGCGACGGGTGCGGCCGTGGCGTTGGCGGGGGCCACGAGCACCCCGGCTGCCGCGGCTGAGGCGGTGGCCGGCGGCGCTTCGGCGGCGGGAGCGAGGACGTACGCGTTCACGGTGATGGGGACGACGGACCTGCACGGGAACGTCTTCAACTGGGACTACTTCACGGACAAGGAGTTCGACGACAAGGCGCACAACGACGTCGGTCTGGCGAAGATCTCCACGCTGGTGAACCAGGTGCGGGCGGAGAAGGGGCGGTGCAACACGCTGCTGATCGACGCCGGGGACACCATTCAGGGGACGCAGCTGTCGTACTACTACGCGAAGGTGGATCCGATCACGGCGCGGCGTGGTCCGGTTCATCCGATGGCGCAGGCGATGAACGCGATCGGTTATGACGCGGCGGCGCTGGGGAACCACGAGTTCAATTACGGCATTCCGGTGCTGCGGAAGTTCGAGGAGCAGTGCGAGTTCCCGTTGCTGGGGGCGAACGCGCTGGATGCGAAGACGTTGCGGCCGGCGTTCCCCCCGTACAGCATGCACCGGTTGCGTACGCCGCATGGGCGGGACGTGAAGGTGGCGGTGCTGGGTCTGACGAATCCGGGGATCGCGATCTGGGACAAGGCGAACGTGCAGGGGAAGATGACGTTCCCGGGTCTTGAGGAGCAGGCCGCGAAGTACGTGCCGCGGCTGCGGTCGCTGGGTGCGGACGTGGTGATCGTGTCGGCTCATTCGGGTTCGAGCGGCACGTCGAGTTACGGGGACCAGCTGCCGCACATCGAGAACGCGGCGGGTCTGGTGGCGGAGCAGGTGCCGGGGATCGACGCGATCCTGGTGGGGCACGCCCATACGGAGATCCCGGAGTACCGGGTGCGGAACAAGGCGACGGGCAAGGACGTGGTGTTGTCCGAGCCGCTGAAGTGGGGGCAGCGGCTGACGCTGTTCGACTTCGAGCTGACGTGGGTGAAGGGCTGCTGGTCGGTGTCGAAGGTGTCGGCCCGGGTGCTGAACTCGAACACGGCGGTGGAGGACCCGGAGATCGTGGGGCTGCTGTCGGACGAGCACCGCAAGGTCGTGGCGTATGTGAACCAGGTGATCGGTACGTCGACGCAGGCCATGTCCTCGGTGGACGGTCCGGTGAAGGACGTGGCGATCATCGATCTGATCAACCACGTGCAGGCGGAGACGGTGAGGGGTGCGCTGGCGGGTACGGAGTGGGCTGCGCTGCCGGTGCTGTCGCAGGCTTCGTGCTTCTCGCGGACGGCGGCGATTCCGGCCGGGCAGGTGACGATCCGGGATGCGGCGGGTCTGTATCCGTTCGAGAACACGCTGGAGGCACGGCTGCTGACGGGTGCGCAGATCAAGGAGTACCTGGAGTATTCGGCGAGGTACTTCGTGCGGACGGCTCCGGGTGACGTGGTGGATCCGGCGAAGCTGACGAACGCGGAGGGCACGCCGGACTACAACTACGACGCCGTGTACGGGTTGACGTACGACATCGACATCTCCGAGCCGGTGGGTGCCCGGATCTCGGGGCTGTCCTTCCAGGGGAAGCCGGTGGATCCGGCGGCGCAGTTCGTGCTGGCGGTGAACAACTACCGGGCTGCGGGTGGCGGGAACTTCCCGCACGTGCCGCAGGCGAAGCAGTTGTGGGCCAACTCGGATGAAATACGCAACACGATCATCCAGTGGGTGAAGGCGAAGGGGACGGTGGACCCGGCGCAGTTCGCGTCGGTGGACTGGCGGCTGACCCGAGCCGGGGCACCGGTCTTCTAAGCGGCGCTCTTGCGAACGGTGGTCTTCTAAACGTTTCTCCTTACGGATGCTCGACCAGTGGGAGCAGTTCGCCGGCGGGTTGGGGCCGGGTGTGCTCCCGCTGTTCGAGGCCGAAGGTGGTGAAGGCCGTGCGGGTGGGCTGGGGGTAGGCATCTTTGCCCGTGAGGGTGTTCAGGATGGCGGCGCTGCGCCAGGCGGCGAGGCCGAGGTCGGGGGCTCCGACGCCGTGGGTGTGGCGTTCGCCGTTCTGGACGAAGACGCTGCCGGTGACGGCCGGGTCGGTGATCATCCGGTAGCGGTCGTCGATGCGGGGGCGGCCGGAGGAGTCCTTGCGCAGGTAGGGGTCGAGTCCGGCGAGGAGCCCCCCGAGGGGGCGTTCGCGGTAGCCGGTGGCGAGGATGACGGCGTCGGTGGTGAGGCGGGACCGGGTGCCCTGGTCGACGTGTTCGAGGTGGAGTTCGACCTTGGTGGTGGCGACGCGGCCGGCGGTGCGGACGCTGACTCCGGGGGTGAGGACGGCGTCGGGCCAGCCTCCGTCGAGGGTGCGGCGGTAGAGCTCCTCGTGGATGGCGGCGATGGTGGCGGCGTCGATGCCCTTGTGGAGTTGCCATTGGGCGGGGACGAGGCGGTCGCGGACCGGTTCGGGGAGGGAGTGGAAGTAGCGGGTGTAGTCGGGGGTGAAGTGTTCCAGGCCGAGCTTGGAGTACTCCATGGGGGCGAAGGAGGGGGTGCGGGCGAGCCAGGTGAGGCGTTCGCGGCCGGCGGGGCGGGAGCGGAGCAGGTCGAGGAAGACCTCGGCTCCGGACTGGCCCGATCCGATGACGGTGACGTGGTCGGCGCCGAGGATGCGCTGCCGGTTGTCGAGGTACTCGGAGGAGTGGATCACCGGGACGGTGGGGGCTTCGGCGAGGGGGCGCAGTGGTTCGGGGACGTAGGGGGCGGTCCCGATGCCGAGGGCGAGGTTGCGGGTGTAGGTGCGGCCGAGGGCTTCGGCTTCTCCGTCGGCGTCGACTTGGGTGAAGTCGACTTCGAAGAGGTCGCGTTCGGGGTTCCAGCGGACGGCGTCGACCTGGTGGCCGAAGTGGAGTCCGGGCAGGCGGCCGGCGACCCAGCGGCAGTAGGCGTCGTATTCGGCGCGCTGGATGTGGAAGCTCTCGGCGAAGTAGAAGGGGAAGAGGCGTTCCTTGTGCTTGAGGTAGTTGAGGAATGACCAGGGGCTGGTGGGGTCGGCGAGGGTGACGAGGTCGGCGAGGAAGGGGACTTGGAGGGTGGCTCCGTCGATGAGGAGTCCGGGGTGCCAGCGGAAGTCGCGGCGCTGGTCGTAGAAGGCGGTGGCGAGTTCTGCGGCGCCTTGTTGGGGCAGGCCGTGGGCGAGGGCCGCGAGGGAGAGGTTGAAGGGGCCGATGCCGATTCCGACGAGGTCGTGGGGTGCATCGAGCTGGGCGGTCATCGGTGGGTGCTGCCTTCCAGGAGGTTCACGAGGGCGTCCAGGTCCCCCGCCGTGGTGTGGGGGTTGAGCAGGGTGGCCTTGAGCCATAGGCGGCCGTCGGCGGTGGCCCGGCCCAGTACGGCGGTGCCGCCCTGGATGAGGGTGCGGCGCAGGGTGGCCAGTGCGGTGTCGTCGGCGTGGGTGGGCCGGAACAGGACGGTGCTGATGGTGGGCGCCGCGTGGAGTTCGAAGGCGGGGTGTGCTTCGAGGAGTCGGGCGAGCTGGTCGGCGCGGGCGCAGGTGCGGTCGATGAGGTGGGTGAGTCCGTCTCGGCCGAGGGAGCGCAGGGTGGCGGCGATTTTGAGGGCGTCTGCGCGGCGGGTGGTGCGCAGGGAGCGGCCGAGGAGGTCGGGGAGGCCGGCTTGGGTGTCGTCGGGGGCGTTGAGGTAGTCGGCCTGGTGGGCGAGGGGGGCGAGCAGGGTGGTGTCGGGGACGGTGAGGAGTCCGGCGGCGATGGGTTGCCAGCCGAGTTTGTGGAGGTCGATGGTGATCGACCGGGCGCGGTGCAGGCCGGCGAGTTTGGGGCGGTGGCGGGGGCTGAGGTGGAGGAGGCCGCCGTAGGAGGCGTCGATGTGGAGGTCGGCGCCGTGGTGGTCGCAGAGGTCGGCGAGGGCGTCGAGGGGGTCGATGAGTCCGGCGTCGGTGGTGCCGGCGGTGGCGGTGACGAGGACGGGGCCGGTGGTGGTGGCGAGGGCCTCGGCGAGGGTGGCGGGGGTGAGGGTTCCGGTGGGGGTGGGGAGGCTGCGGGCGGGGGGCAGGCCGAGGAGCCAGGCGGCGCGCGGGATGGAGTGGTGGGCGTTGGCGCCGTGCAGGACGGTGAGGTGGGGGCCGTGGCGTTCGCGGGCGAGGAGGAGGGCGAGGTGGTTGGCTTCGGTGCCGCCGGTGGTGAGGACGGCGTCGGGGTGGGGGGTGTTGTGGAACTCGGCGGCGAGCGTGCGGGTCAGGAGCGCTTCGAGGGTGGAGGCGGCGGGGGCCTGGTCCCAGGAGTCGAGGGAGGCGTTGAGGGCGCTGGCGGCGAGGTCGGCGGCGGCCGCGACGGCGAGGGGCGGGCAGTGCAGGTGGGCTGCGCACAGGGGGTCGGCGGGGTCGGCGGCGCCGGCGGTGAGGGTGTGGACGAGGGTCCGTAGGGCTTCGTGGTCGCCGTGTCCGTGGTCGGGGAGCACTTCGCCCAGTGCGGCGGTGACGCGGGCGGTGACGGCCTCGGGTCCGCCGGCCGGGAGCGGTCCGCCGCGGGCCTGGGCTCCGGTGCGCAGGGCGTCGAGGACGGTGGCGAGGAGTGGTTGCAGGGCGTCGGGGCCGTGGGGTCCGCCGGCGAGCGGGGAGTTGCCGCGTCTGCCTGTGCCGGGGGGCGCTGTCATGCGGTTGTCCTCACGGGAACGGTTCGGCGGCGGATGGTGCCGCTCTGTTGGGTCGGGGACCCGGGGGTACAACGATCCGACCCGAATGGGGTAACCGCCCGGGTTTATGCGTGGTCGATTTCAAGCCGTCGGGGGGTGGCCGAGAAGGAGGAGTACGCGCGTCGACTGGGGCGGGGGGATGTGGCCGCGGCTACTCGGCGCGTGCCGCTCGGCTTCGCGTGGCTGCCGGTGTGTCCGGTCCGGGGACACCGGCACTGCCGCCGCCTGCGGTCGACGAGGTGGTGGATCCGTCGGCGCCCGGGCCGTTGGGCGGGGCGAGTGGGGCTTCTACGCTGCGCCGCTGATCGGCGCACTGGCCGACGCCACGGCGTTCCGGGCGAGGGTGCGGGTGCCGTGCAGGTGGGGGCGGGCGCGGCCGGTGGACCGGCAGGCCCGAGGGCCCGGAACAACGGGGCGGACGCGACCGGGCGGGGCGAGCGCGGCCAGGCGGGCGGGCCGTGCAGGTGGGACGCGCACAGCCGGGCATAGCGGGGCGGACAGCGCGGGTGCGGCCGGGCGAAGCGGGGTCGAGCCGGCAGGACGGGCCCGGCCGGACGCAGTGGGGCGCAGCCGGCAGGACAGGCGGGCGCGGCCGAGCGGGGCGCGGCCGACCGATGGCGGTGGGGAGCGGGCAGGGCGGTGAAGGCAGGGCGAAGCAAGCGGGGGCGGAGCGGGCGGCCGGGCGCGGCTTCGTCGGCTCCCGGGCGGGGGTGGGTACGGCCGGGCCGGGCGCGGCGGTGTGGAGCGGGCCGCGGGCAGGACGGTGGAGGCAGGACGGATCACGTGGGGGCGGACGGTACGGGCGGGGCTCCCCGAACTCCCGGGCAGGGGTGCGGTCGACCGGGCCGGGCGCGGCGGTGTGGAGCGGGCCGCGGGCAGGACGGTGGAGGCAGGACGGATCACGTGGGGGCGGACGGTACGGGCGGGGTTCCCCGAACTCCCGGGCAGGGGTGCGGTCGGCCGGGCCGGGCGCGGTGGTGTGGAGCGGGCCGTGCAAGCGGGCGGACTCCGCCGATTCTCGGGCGGGATGTGGTCGGGCGGGGCGAGCACGGCCGGGCGGGCCGGCCGTGCAGGTGGGCGCGCGCGGCCGGGCGCAGCGGGGTGGAGCAGGTAGGACAGGCGGGCGGACGCGGCCGGGTGGAGCAGGCAGAGCAGGCGGGCGGACACGGCCGGGTGGAGCAGGCCGGGTAGGCGCGGGCGGGCGGGGCGCGGTCGGTTCCCGGGCCGGGTGGGGTCGGGCGGGGCGCCGTCGGGTTCTTGGGTGGGGTCGGGGGTGGGTGGCCCCCCGCCCCTGGTGGGGGTGGGGGTTAGGTCGGCTTCTTCGGATCTTGCCTGGCCCGTGCCGCCCGGCACCGTGCCTCGCCGCGCTGCCGGGGTGCCCGCGTACTGGACGTACCCGGGCACCCCGGCAGCGCGTGGAGGCACGGCACCGGACGACGCAAGACGACCTAGTGGCGGGCTCGTAGGGCTCGGGAGAGGTCGTCGAGGTGGTCTACGAGTTTGCGGTGGAGCAGGGGGGTGATGTCGGGGGCGGTCAGGGCGGTGTGGCCGGCCTGGAGGTTGGCTTCGGTGATCTCGTGGCCCGGGAGGGCCCAGCGGCCTGCGGCGTCGGCGATGGCGGGGCCGCGGCGGGCGGCGAGGGTGACGGCTTCGGCGTAGGCGCGGGGTACGTAGTCCCGTAGCAGGTCGGTCTGTTCGGGCTGCCAGAAGCCTTGGGCGGTGGCGGTGAAGAGGTAGTTGGACAGGGAGTCGTCGTGGAAGAGGCGCTCCCAGGCGGCGGCCTTGGCCTCGGCCGTCGGGAGGGCGGCCCGGCAGCGGGCGGCGCCTTCGCGGCCGGCGGCGCTGGGGTCGGCGGCGAGGGCTTCGTCGATCTCGGTCTCGCCGGCGGCGCCGAGGACGCAGAGGCGGGCGAGGATGCGCCAGCGCAGTTCGGGGTCGAGTTCGGGGCCGCCGGGGACGGTGCCGTCGGCGAGCCAGCCGGCGATGGTGTCGGGCTGGGTGGCGCTGTCGGCGAGGGTGCGGACGGCGACGAGGCGCAGGCCGGGGTCGGAACCGTCCTCGGTGCGGCGCAGCAGGTCGCGGGCGATGGTGGTGAGGGTGGTGAGGGCGTCGCCGCGGCGGTCGGGGGTGATGTAGCGGTCGGCGATCTGGGCGCGGGTGAAGGACAGGACGCCTTGGACGATCGCGAGGTCGGTTTCGTCGGGGATGTGGGCTTCGGCGGTGGCCAGGTAGTCGGCGGCGCCCAGTTCGCCGTCGCGGACCATGTCGCGCAGGGAGTTCCAGACGACGGCGCGGGTGAGCGGGTCGGGGATGCGGGAGATGGAGCGCAGGGCGGTTTCGAGTGAGGTCGCGTCGAGGCGGACCTTGGCGTAGGTGAGGTCTCCGTCGTTGAGGACGAGGAGGTCGGGGCGCTGGCCGCTGACGGAGAGGATCTCGTCGGAGGGGACGTCGAGGGCGAGGACCTCGCGGGGTTCGATGACGCCGTCGGGGGCGCGGTCGTAGAGGCCGGCGGCGATGTGGTGGGGGCGGTCGCCGGTGCGGTCGACGGTGAGGGTCCAGCCTCCGTGGCTCTCTTCGAGCCGGGGGGTGAGGGTGTCGACGCCGGTGGTGCGCAGCCAGGTCGCGGCCCAGGTGTGGACGTCGCGGTCGGTGTGGGCGGCGAGGGAGTCGACGAAGTCGGCGAGGGAGGCGTTGGCGAACTTGTGGCGGGCGAAGTGGGTGTTGATGCCGGCCAGGAAGTCCTTCTCGCCGAGCCAGGCGACGAGTTGACGCAGGGCGGAGGCGCCCTTGGCGTAGGAGATGCCGTCGAAGTTGAGGAGGGCGGAGGCGGTGTCGGGGACGGAGGCGGCGTCCGGGGCGACGGGGTGGGTGGAGGGGCGCTGGTCGGCGTCGTAGCCCCAGGGCTTGCGGTCCATGCCGAAGCCGGTCCAGGTCTCGGTGAAGCGGGTGGCTTCGATGAGGGTCTGGTAGCCCATGAACTCGGCGAAGGACTCGTTCAGCCAGATGTCGTCCCACCAGCTGAGGGTGACGAGGTCGCCGAACCACATGTGGGCCATCTCGTGCGCGATGGTCACGGCGCGGCGCTGGCGTTCGGAGTCGGTGACGGCGGATCGGAAGACGTAGTCGTCGCGGAAGGTGACCAGTCCCGGGTTCTCCATGGCGCCGGCGTTGAACTCGGGTACGAAGGCCTGGTCGTAGGAGTCGAAGGGGTAGGGCTCGGTGAACTTCTCGTGGAAGCGGTCGTAGCAGGCGGTGCTGAGGTCGAGGATCTCCTGCGCGTCGGCGTCGAGGTGGGGGGCGAGGGAGCGGCGGCAGTGGATGCCGAAGGGGAGCCCGGCGTGTTCGGTGCGGACGCTGTGCCAGGGGCCTGCGGCGACGGCGGCGAGGTAGGTGGAGATGACGGGGGTGGGGGCGGACGTCCAGATGCCGGCTTCGGAGGCGGCTGCGGTGCCGTCGCCCGAGCCGTCGTCGCCGCCGCTGTCGGCTGGGCGTTCGCCGATGCGGGTGGTGACGCCGTTGGCGAGGACGGTCCAGTGTGCGGGGGCGGTGACGGTGAACTCGAAGACGGCCTTGAGGTCGGGCTGGTCGAAGGCCGGGAAGACGCGCTGGACGTCGTCGAGGAACATCTGGGTGTAGACGTACGTCTCCCCGTCCGCGGGGTCGGTGAAGCGGTGCAGGCCTTCGCCGGTGCGGGAGTAGCGCATGCGGGCGGCGACGCGGAGCTCGTGGGGGCCCTCGGTGAGGCCGGTGAGGGGGAGGCGGCCGTCGGCGAGGGAGGCCGGGTCCAGGGGGTGTCCGTCGAGGGCGGCGGAGCGCAGTTCGTCCGGTTTCAGCTCGACGAAGGTGTCGCCGGCGGCGCGGGCGGTGAACCGGATGACGGTTTGGGACTCGAAGGTCTCGTCGCCGGTGGTGAGGTCGAGGGCGACCTCGTAGTGCCGGACGTCGAGGAGCCGGGCTCGGATCTGCGCTTCGTTGCGCGTCAGTGCGGACATGGGGCCCATGCTGCCGGATGGTGGTGCCGGAGCCGGGCCCCGGCTTCTATTCCCGGCCTTCGCTTTCGCCGTCGCCGTCGCTTTCGCCTTCGCCCTCGCCCTCGCCTGCGGCGATCGTCTCGTGGTGGCGGATGACCTCGGCGATGATGAAGTTGAGGAGCTTCTCGGCGAAGGCGGGGTCGAGCTTGGCGTTCCCGGCGAGCTGGCGCAGCCGGGCGATCTGGCTGGCCTCGCGGCCCGGGTCGGCCGGGGGCAGCTGGTGGCGGGCCTTGAGGTGGCCGACCTGCTGCGTGCACTTGAACCGCTCGGCGAGCATGTGGACCACGGCCGCGTCGATGTTGTCGATGCTGTCCCTGAGCCGGGCCAGCTCGGCGGTGACGTTCTCGTCGATGTCCCTGGTGTTCATGGTCAACGAGAATACTTGGCGCGCACGTTCGGTTCGTCGGCCGATCGGCCACTGAGACGGGGCGCTGACGCGCTGACGCGCTGGTGCGCGCCGAGGGCGGGGGGAGCTCGCCTGGTACGGGGCGCACGGCCCCACCGAGGGTGGCTCCGCGGTCCCCGGTGCCCCGAGCCCGCCCTTGACCTGCGGCGGCGGGTGCCCGTCGGGGCGGCTGGGCGGGTCCTGCTTCCCGGGCAGGACAGGGCGGACGAGTACGGGGACCCGGCACGGGGACCCGGCACGGGGGGCAGGGCTGACAGGTCCGGGCCCGGGAAAGACGGCCGGGGCAGCCCGCCGACAGCCCCGCCGGGTACGGACTCGGGCAGGCGACCGGGCAGGGCCGCCGGGGTGGTGCGGCCAGGAGCGTAGCCGTGTACCGGCCCTACGCGGTGACGAGTGCTGGGCCTAGGCGCCCGAGCGGCACGATCGGGCGGAGCAGACGGGTACGGGGAGCGACCGGGCGTGCGCATGCTCGGTCCGACAGGGCGCGCATCGTGGCGCGGTCGCGCGGGTGGCCCCGGGTGGGGCGCCAGTAGTAGGGGCAGGCAGAGCGTCGGGGCCCGGCAGGCAAAGCGGCAGGCAGGCAGGCAGGACCCCAGGCTGGCGGGGCGGCGCGGCACGCGGCGGGCTGGGGCGAGGCGAGGCGGGGCAGGGCCAGGCGGGCAAGGCGAGGCCGGAGTGGGGCCGGGCGGGGCGGGGCAGGGCGGGGCGGAGTGAGGCCGGGCGAGGCGAGGCGGAGTGAGGCGAGGCCGGAGTGAGGCCGGGCAAGGCGGGCAAGGCGAGGCCGGAGTGAGGCCGGGCGAGGCCGGGCGAGGCCGGGCAAGGCCAGGCAAGGCAAGGCCAGGCAAGGCCGGGCGAGGCCAGGCAAGGCCGGGCGAGGCCAGGCAAGGCCGGGCAAGGCGGGCGAGGCGGGCGAGGCGGGCGAGGCCAGGCCGGGGCCGGGCAAGGCGGGGCGAGGCCAGGCCGGGGCCGGGCAAGGCGGGGCGAGGCCAAGCCGGGGCCGGGCAAGGCGGGGCGAGGCCAGGCCGGGGCCGGGCAAGGCGGGGCGAGGCCAGGCCGGGGCCGGGCGAGGCGGGCGAGGCCGGGCCGGGCGGGGCCGGGCGGGGCATGTGGTTGCGGCGGGAGTTTGGGGTGGCGGGTGGCGGCTGGGGCTTTGGGATCTTGTCGGGCAGGGGTGGGGCGTCCGGTGCCGGTTTCCGTGTGCTGCCGGGGCTTTACGGGGCTGGGCGTACTGCCCCGCAGTGCGGGGACGTGTCGTGTCGGGCGGTGCGGTCCGATGGTTTAGAGGGGTAGGACCGCCGTGACCAGCCAGCCGCCTTCGGGGGCGGGGCCTGCGGTGAGGGAGCCGCCGAGGGCTTCGGCGCGTTCGGCCATGCCGACGAGGCCGTAGCCGCCGCCTCGGGCGTTCTCGGAGAGTTTCGCGGGGCGGCCGCCGTCGTCGGCGATGCGTACTTCCAGGCCGGCCGGGACGGTGCGCAGGCCGATCCGGACGGCGGTGGCGGTGGCGGCGTGCTTGCCGATGTTGGTGAGGGCTTCGAGGACGATGCGGTGGGCGGTGGCGGCGACGTCGGCGGGGAGCCGGGCCTCCAGGCCTTCCTCCACGTAGAGGACGACGGGCGGGCCGGTGGCGGCGAACCGTTCCGTCAGCCCGCGGATCTCCCGGAGGCCCGCGACGGGGGCCGTGCCGACGGGGCCGGCCTTGTTGGTGGCCTTGCCCGTCTCCGGGTCGGTGTCCGCGGCGCCTTCGCGGAGGATCTTGACCAGGCGTCGCATGGAGCCGAGCGCCTCGTCGCCGGCGGTCTCGATGCGGCCGAAGATCTCGCCGGCGCGTTCGGCGGAGACGTTGGTGTAGCGGGCGGCGCGCGCCTCGACGACGATCCCCGTCACGTGGTGGGCGACGAGGTCGTGGAGCTCGCGGGCCAGTTCCAGGCGCTCGGCGCTGCGTACGGCGCGCAGCTCGCGGACGCGCTGGACGGACTGCAGGCGCAGGAGCAGGGAGTACGCGGTGACGACGACGGCGAGCACGGAGAAGAGCAGCGTGAAGCGGCCCGGGTCGGCGTCGCGGACGGGCGCGGCCATGGAGCCGAGGGCGAGGAGGGGGCCGAGGACGGCGGCGGTGCGGGCGGGGGCGCGGAGCAGGACCTGGGTGAGGAGGACGAGCAGGGCGACGGCCTCGCCGCCGCCCCAGACGACGAGGGGGAGGTTGCTGAAGAGCAGGGAGAGGGTGACGGTCCAGGTGACGGCGGAGGCGAACCAGGCGCGGGCGAGGAGCGGGATGCCCGGCCAGGGCGCGGCGCTGAGGCAGACGAGGATGCCGGACACCCAGACGGCGGCGTGCGGGGTGCTGGGCTGGCGGGCGAGGACTACGCCCTCGAAGGTGACGAGGGAGAGGAGGGTGAGCGAGAGGATGATGCGGATCCAGTCCGCGGCGTAGGGGTGGCGGCGGGCCCATGGCCCCAGGGGGCTCATGCGGTGCCCCGGAGCGGGCGGGTGGCTCCGCCGGTGGTGCGGGGCTCCATGCGGGTGGCTCCGCCCGTGGGCCGGGCGGCTCCGCCGGAGGTGTGCGGGCTTCGACGCAGGCGGAGACCGCGGTTCGCACGGGCGCCGGCCCTACCCGTGGGGCCCGGTGTCGTCGGGAACGGCGTGCGCCGGCTTCCTGGGGCGCCGCCCCAGACCCCGCGCCTCAAACGCCGGCGAGGCTGATTTTGGCGGTCGGCGTCCGAACGGCAAAGGGCTTGGTCCTGCCCGGCTGCGAGCGAACGGCTCGGCGAGTTGTGCCAAGCGGTGCCCGAACAGCGACGGGGCGGGTTCTGCCCCGCGGCACCCGAACAGCGACGGGACAGGTTCAGCCCCGCGCTACCCGAACAGCAACGGCACGGGCTCAGCCCCGCGGCACCCCAACAGCAACGGGACAGGTTCAGCCCCGCGCTACCCGAACAGCAACGGCACGGGCTCAGCCCCGCGGCACCCCAACAGCAACGGCACAGGTTCAGCCCCGCGCTACCCGAACAGCAACGGCACGGGTTCAACCCCGCGGCACCCCAACAGCAACGGCACAGGTTCAACCCCGCGGCACGCGACAGGCAGCGCGGGTACGGCCGGGCTACGCCCGAGCCCCGGGGGGGCTGGTCCTGCCCCACACCACGCGACCGGCCCGGCCAGCCACGCCACGCACCTCCCGAACCCCGTCGGGGCTGTTTCGCCGTCCGGTGGGGCCGGGTCACGCCGGGGTGCCTGCGAGGCCGCTTTCCCAGGCCCAGGCGGCGATTTCCACACGGTTGCGGGCGTTGAGTTTGGCCTGGACGTTGGCCAGGTGGGTCTTGACGGTGGAGAGGGACACGAAGAGCTCTCCCGCGATCTCGGCGTTGGTCAGCCCGCGCGCGAGGCAGCGTACGACCTCGCGTTCGCGGTCCGTCAGGGGTTCCGCCGGGCGGCGGGCGGCCGCGGCGGCGGCCGGGGTGCGGTGGGCCATTTCGCGCAGCAGCCGGACGGTGATGGCGGGTGAGACGAGGGAGTCTCCGACGGCTGCCGCCCGTACCGCTTCAACCAGCATGGCCGGGCTCGCGTCTTTGAGGAGGAAGCCGGACGCTCCGCCCTGGAGCGCCGCGTGGACGTACTCGTCGAGGTCGAAGGTGGTGACGATGACGATGCGGGGGGTTTCGCGGCCGGAGAGTCGGCGGGTGACTTCGAGTCCGTCGAGTTTGGGCATGCGGATGTCGAGGAGCAGGACGTCGGGCCGGTGTTCGGCGACGGCCGCGAGGGCTGCTTCGCCGTCTTCGACGTCGGCGACCACTTCGATGTCCCGCTGGCTTTCGAGGATCATCCGGAAGCCGGTCCTGACCATCTCCTGGTCGTCCGCGATGATCACTCTGATCGTCATGCGCCGCCTGCCCCACTGTCGCCCGTTGCCTGCGCCGTCCCGGCTTCCCCGGCATTTCCGGCATTCCCACCCGGTGGGATCTCTCCATGGGACCTGCGGGCGCCTTGGCCCGCAACCGCACAGCAGACCGCCGGGAGCATGCCGCAAGGCCGGAACGGCATCGTTCCGGCCTCACGGTACTGCGGTCGACCTTACGGACATGTGGGGCATCGCGCCTCATTCTTCCGGCCCCTGTCGGAGGGGCCGGAAGGCGGAGGGCAGCAGGGCCGGGGGGAGGTCAGAGCGTGGCGGCCGCGCTCTTGATCGCCGCCGCGAAGGTGGAGACCTCCGTGTAGACGCCGGGGTAGTCGGGGCGGGCGCAGCCCTCGCCCCAGCTGACGATGCCGACCTGGATCCAGGCGTTGGCGTTGTCCCGGCGGAACATGGGGCCGCCGGAGTCGCCCTGGCAGGTGTCGACGCCGCCCGCGTCGAAGCCGGCGCAGATCTCCTCGGCGGGTACGAGGGAGCTGCCGTACGAGGCCTTGCAGGAGGCGTCGGAGACGAAGGGGACGGTGGCCTTGCGCAGGTAGCGCTGCTGGCCTCCGCCTTCGCGGGTGGCGCCCCAGCCGGCGACGGTGAAGGTGCCGTTGTCGTAGGCCTTGGTGTCGGCGATCTTGAGGGTGGGGAGGTTGATGGGCTGCGCGAGCTTGATCAGGGCCCAGTCCTTGCCCGTGCCGTTGTAGCCGGGGGCCTGGAGGACCTTGGTGGACTTGACCTTGATGGCGCTGGAGCTGTTGAGGTCGACGACTCCGGCGGTGGCGGTGATGGAGGTGTTGTTGCCGGAGCCGCTGACACAGTGGGCGGCGGTGAGCACGATCTGCTGGGTGTAGAGGGCGCCGCCGCAGCCCATGGAGAGCCGGACCATGAAGGGGAACTCCCCCTGGGCGGCGCGGGTTCCGCCGACCACGGGGGCCGTGCCGGCGGTTGCGGTGCCGGGCTGGAGGCTGACGGCCGCGAGGGCCACCGCTCCGACGGCGAGGACGCGCTTGAGGGTGGTGACGAGGCTGGACACAGTCGACACACTGCCTTTCGTGGGGGGTTGGGCCGTGCGCGTCACCCCGGGCCGGGCGGGTTGGACCGTCCGGGTGACGGGGACATGACACACCACCCGCACGGAGGGCTTCAAGAACGCGTTTTCGGACAACTTCCGGCCGGAGGGGCCCCATGACGCACAACGGGCGGCGCAGCAGCCCGATCGAGCACGGATTTCCTCATCTGGAGACCGTCCGCGCGGCCGTCACCGCGCTGTTCCGGCGGCTGTCCGCCGACGGGATCCGCGCCTACGACACCGCCTTCGACCCTGCCGACGCGGCCTTCCCCGCCTCCGAGGACCTGCACCTCGGCGCCCACCGGGTGGCTTCCGCGATGGTCCGCGCGCTGCGGCTGCCCGACGCGCGCCTGATCGTGGGCTTCCGGCCGATGGAGGAAGCGGCGACCGTCGAACTGACCGCCGGGCCCGAGTACTTCGTCGAGGTCAACGACCGCTTCCGCGTCCACCGCCGCGATCTGGCCGCCGCCCTCGCCCACGAGGTCGCGCACGTGCTGCTGCACCGCCTGGACCTGCGCTTCCCCGCGACCGTCGACAACGAGATCCTCACCGACACCGCCGCCGCCTACCTGGGCCCCGGCTGGCTGCTGCTCGACGCCTACCGGGAGGACGAGCTCACCCACCAGAAGCTCGGCTACCTCACCCCGGAGGAGTTCGGCTACGTGCTCGCCAGACGCGGCCGCTTCCTCGGCGGCGAGGACCTCTCCGCGTGGTTCACCAGTCCGCAGGCCTACGAGGCGTACGTGCGCGGCCGCGCCCAGGCAGACCGGGACCTGCGCCGGGCCCCCCTCGCGGCCGCGCGCCGGGCGGAGCGGCTGCGGTACGCGGCGGCCCGCCGGAGCGGGGCCGCCCCGCCCGGGGCCCCGTACGGCTTCGAGGAGCACGCGGGCCGGCTGCGCGTGAGCTTCCCGTGCCCGGTGTGCGGACAGCGACTGCGACTGCCCGCGGGCCGAGGCCCCCTCCGGGCGCGCTGCGGACTGTGCCGCACGGTGCTGGACTGCGACACCTGAGCGGTCAGTCGCCGCCGCCACAGCCCCCGGAGTCGCCGCCACAGCCCGCTCCCCCGCCGCAGCCCGCGTCACCACCCCCGCTGTCACTGTTGCTCCTGCGGCTGACCGTCCCGTAACTCTGACCGTTATAGGTCGAGCGGTGGGCCACGACGTAGATCACGCTCCAGATGACGATGGTCCCGAACACGACGATCAGGGCAATGACGCCTTCGCTCATACGGGCGCTCTGCCCGGCACGCAAGGTCGGAACACCTCCCTCCGCCGGCGACGCGCACACCCCTCCGGGCCCGCTGCGGGCCGTGCCGCACGATGCCGGACCGCGACACCCGGCGCGATGCGGGACGCGTCGCGGGCGATGCGTGACGGAGGTTCACCGCGCGGCCATGAAAAGTTACTTACCGGCCAGTAGACATGACGGCGGATGATCCCCAACCTGATCACGTACATGCCAATACGTGATCGAGGAGCGTCCCCCATGCGCAGCACCCGCACCCGTACCACGGCCGCCGCGGTGGCCATTGCCGCAGCCGCCGTACTGGCCCTGGTTCCCGCCACCTCGGCCCAGGCGGCCCCCTCCGCCGTCACCGCCTCCGCCCCCGGCGGCAACGCCGTGTTCCTCGGGATCGACTACGCCGGCTGGCAGCGCGACGTGTCCACCGTCATCGACGCGGCCCGCCCCGGGATCGAGCAGCGCATCGCCGCCTCGCCGGCCGGCGAGAAGCCGGCGATCGTCCTCGACATCGACAACTCCTCGCTGGAGACGGACTTCCACTGGTTCTGGACCTCCCCGACCCCCGCGATCGCCCAGGTCCGCGACCTGACCCGGTACGCGAGCGACCGCGGGGTCGCCATCTTCTTCGTCACCGCCCGCCCGGGGATCGTCTACTCCCTCACCGAGCGCAACCTCAAGGCGGTCGGCTACCCGGTCTCGGGCCTGTACGTCCGCGATCTGCCCGCCCTGTTCGGCGAGGTCAGCGCCTACAAGACGGCCAAGCGGGCCGAGATCGAGGCGCGCGGCTACACGATCATCGCCAACATCGGCAACAACCAGAGCGACCTGGTCGGCGGCCACGCCGAGCGCACCGTCAAGCTGCCGGACTACGGCGGCAAGCTCTCCTAGTCCGAGACGGCCGAGGCGCCCTGCTCCGGCCCGGCGGCGATCGCGTTGACGGCGGCCCAGCCGAAGGCCATGGCGGGGCCGATCGTCGCGCCCGGCCCCGGGTAGGTCTCCCCCATCACCGCCGCCGAGCAGTTGCCGGAGGCGTAGAGCCCCGGGATCGGCGTGGAGTCCTCGCGGAGCACCCGGCCGTCGGTGTCGGTGACGAGGCCGCCCTTGGTGCCGATGTCCCCGGGATGGACGGGGACCGCGTAGAAGGGGCCCTTCTCGATCGGCGCCAGGTTCGGGTTGGGCAGCGTCGGGTCGCCGTAGTAGCGGTCGTAGACGCTCTCGCCCCGCCCGAAGTCCTTGTCGGTGCCCGCCTCCGCGAAGGAGTTGAAGCGGCTGATCGCGGCGGGCAGGCCGGGGGCGGCGATCTGCCGGGCCAGTTCCTCCACGGTGTCGGCCTTCTTCAGGAAGCCGCTCTCCAGCCACTTCTTGGGGAAGGGCTGGCCGGGGAAGAGTCCGGCGAAGATGTACCGGGCCTTGGAGCGGGCGTCCAGGATCAGCCAGGACGGCACCGTCCTGGCGTCGGGCCGGTCGGCGGCGTACATCCGGTCCACGAACGCGTGGTACGGCAGGGCCTCGTTGGCGTAGCGCTCCCCCGCTTCGTTGACGATGACCATGCCGGGGATGCCCCGGTCGGCGACGAGGAAGAAGGGCTTCTCCCCCGGCGGGCACACCGACGGCGCGCCCCAGACCTTGTCCAGCAGATCGGTGGCGGCCCCCAGTTCCTCACCGAGCTTCAGGGCGTCGCCGGTCTGGCCCTCCGAGGCGTGCGTCCAGACCGTGGAGGTGGGCGCGGGCAGGTGCTTCTCGCGCAGTGCCTGGTCGTGCGAGAACCCGCCCGAGGCCAGCACCACCCCGCCCCGCGCCGCTACGGTCACCTCGCGCCCGGCGCGCAGGACCCGTACGCCCGTCACCCGGCCGGCCGGGTCCGTGACCAGGCCGGTCAGGGGCGCCGACAGCCACAGTTCGCCGCCGAGCGCGTCCAGGGAGAGCCGCATCCGGGCGATGAGCGCCTCGCCGAGGGAGAGCAGCTTGCGGCCGGTGGCCAGCGCCTTGACCGCGCGCAGGCCCACCTTGACGGAGGTCTTCTTGCCCGCCCAGGTCCGGCTGACCATGTTCAGGAAGCGGAAGTCGTACGAGGTCATGGTCAGCCCGTACGTGGGCAGTCCGGCCCGGCGCATGGAGGCGCCGAGTACGCCGAGCCGCTTGAAGTCGACGATGCACGGTTCGATGGAGCGGCCCTGCGCCATGCCGCCCTGCGCCTCGGGGAAGTAGTCCGAGTAGCCGGGGGTGTACATGAAGCGGATCTCGGTGCGGTCGTGGAACTCCCTGACCATGCGCGGCCCGTGGGTGAGGTACGCGTCCTTGCGGGCGGCCGGGACCCGGTCGCCGACGGTGGCGTCGAGGTAGGCGCGGGCCTTCTCGCGGGTGTCGGCGAGGCCGGCGCGGTCGAGGTGGAAGTTGCCGGGGACCCAGATCGCGCCGCCGGACAGCGCGGTGGAACCCCCGTACACATCGGTCTTCTCCACGACGAGGACGCTCAGGCCCCGCAGGCGTGCGGTGACGGCGGCGGCGAATCCGGCGGCGCCGGAGCCGACGACCACCACGTCGTAGGCGTACTCGATGGCGTGCTCGATGGGGTGCTCGGTGAGATGTTCGGCGGTGTGCTCGGTGGTCATCCGAAGGCTCCCGTGGCGTAGTCGCTGCGGTAGTAGAGGAGGGGTGATCCGCCGTCGCGGGCGCCGAGTTCGAGGACCCGGGCGGTGACGAGGTAGTGGTCGCCCGCCTCGTGGACCTCTTCGAGGGCGCAGTCGACGGTGGCGAGGGCGCCGCTGACGCGGACGGCTCCGTGGACGGAGAGTTCCCAGTCGACGCCGGCGAACTTGTCCTCGCCGCGGCGGCCCAGCGCCTCGCACACGGCGCGCTGCTCCTCCGCGAGGATGCTGACGCCGAAGCGGCCGGCGGCCCGCACCTTGGGCCAGCTGGAGGAGCCCTTGCCCACGCAGAGCAGGACCAGCGGCGGGTCGAGGGAGAGGGAGGCGAAGGACTGGCAGGCCAGCCCGGCCGGGCGGCCGTCGTCCGCGACGGCCGCGACGACGGTGATGCCGGAGGCGAAGGCGCCGAGGACCTCGCGGAAGGCGGCGGGGTCGACGGCGGCGGGGTCCGCGGGGGTCAGCCGTTCCACTGGTGGCCCCAGAAGCTGTCCGCGGTGATCTCCTTCGCGGTCCAGGTGGCGGGGTCGACGAGCAGGCCGTCCCAGCCGCACTCGACCTGGAAGCCGCCGGGGGCCTGGGCGTAGAAGGAGACCATGTGGTCGTTGGAGTGCCGGCCGAGGGTGGAGGCGATGGGGATGCCCGCCTTGTTCATGCGGTCGAGGCAGTAGCCGACGTCGTCGAGGGTCTCCAGCTCGACCATGAAGTGGACGATGCCGGGCGGCAGCGCGCCGGGGTAGAGCCCGAGGCTGTGGTGGCGGCGGTTGGGGCTGAGGAAGTGCATCCAGTAGAAGTCCCGGCCGGGCTTGCCGGTGGGGACGGCGACCGGGGGCAGCCGCATCGAGTCGCGCAGCTGGAAGCCGAGGAGGTTCTCGTAGAAGTCCAGGGTGGCCTCGGTGTCGGCGGCGGGCAGGACGACGTGGCCGAGGCCGAGGCCGCCCTCGCGGCCACCGGTGACGAAACGGTTGCCGTACCGGGCTGCGAGCGGGGTGTGGTCCTGGGCCTGGCCCCAGTAGATCTCCAGGGGGTTGCCGCTGGGGTCCTCGCAGTGGACGAGGCCCTGGACGCGGCGGTCGGCGAGGGTCTCGGCGTCGCCCTGCTTGACGGGGTGGCCGGCGGCCTCCAGTTCGGCGGCGGCGTCTTCGAGGGCGCGGGCGTTCGCCACTTCGAATCCGGCGGCGAGCAGCCGGTCCTGGGCGCCGGCGACGAACTGGAAGCGGTGCGTGCGGTCGTCGATGCGGACGTTCAGGCGGGTGTCCGTGGTGCCTTCGGCTTCGGCCATGCCGAGGATGTCGAGGACGTAGGTGCGCCAGGCGGCGAGGTCTGCGGTCTCGATGCGGAGGTAGCCGAGTGCGCGGATGTCCATGCGGGAACTCCTCGGTGGGATGCGGGGATCGGTGCGGGAATCGCTACGGGGATCGGTGCGGGAAGCAGCGCTGGGATCAGTGGAGGAAGAAGTCCGTGGCGAGGCGGTTGAACTCGTCGGCGGCCTCGGTCTGCGCCCAGTGCCCGCAGTGCGGGAAGACGTGCAGGCGGGCGTCGGGGATGGTCTTCAGCGCGAGGAAGGCGCCGTCGACCGGGTTGACGCGGTCCTCGCGGCCCCAGGTCAGCAGGACGGGGCGGCTGATGCGGTGGGCTTCGCGCCAGAGCATCGCGGCCTCGGGCCATTTCGCGAAGGAGGCGCCCATGCGGGCGTTGCCGAGCCTGGCTTCGGGGTCGATCGCCTGGGCGTAGCGCTCCTCGACGAGGGCGTCGGTGACGATCGCCGGGTCGTGGGCGAGGGTGGTGAGGAAGGTGCGCATCTGCTCGCGGGTGGGCTCGGGGGCGAGGCTGAACTCGAAGAGCCGCTTGATGCCTTCGGTGGGGTCGGCCGAGAACAGGTTGAGCGAGATCCCGCCGGGGCCCATGAGCAGGAGCTTGCCGACGCGTTCGGGGTGGTCCAGGACGAGGCGGGTGGCGGTGCCTCCGCCGAGGGAGTTGCCGATGAGGTGCGCCCGCTCGATGCCGAGTTCATCCATGAGGGCGAGGACGGCGTTCGCGCTGAAACCGAAGTAGTCGCGGTCGGGTTCCGGCTTGTCGGAGCGGCCGTAGCAGGGCTGGTCGACGAGCAGGGTGCGGAAGTGCTCGGCGAAGTGCGGCAGGTTGCCGCCGAAGTTGGACCAGCCGGAGGCTCCGGGCCCGCCGCCGTGCAGCATGATCACGACGGGGGCGTCAGCCTCCTGGACGGGTCCCGCCACGTGGTAGTGCAGGGTCATCCCGCCGGCCTTGGCGGTGCGGGAGGTGTTCTCGTACGTGAATCCCTGCGCGCTCACAGCATGGTGTCCTGGATGTCGAGGCCGAGTGCGCCCTGCCCGAACAGGACCAGGGCCCGCTCCGGGTCGTTGGCGGCGTGGCCGCGGCCGGTGTGGACGTCGCGCCAGGCGCGCTGGACGGGGTTGGGGCCGGTGCGCATGGCGCTGCCGCCCGCGTTCTCCATGAGGAGGTCGACGGCGGCGACGCAGCGCTCGGTGGCGAGGACCTGGTCGCGGCGGGCCCGGGTGCGCAGCGGCGTGGGGAGTTCCTCGCCGCGTTCGGCGAGGGCGTAGAGCTCGGAGACGTTGCGCTGGAGCTGGAGCCAGGAGGCGTCGATGTCGCTGGCGGCGCGGGCGATGCGGACCTGTGCGAAGGGGTCTTCGGCGACCTGCTGGCCGTAGGAGATGCGGAAGCGTTCGCGGGTCGCGGTGACGTAGTCCTCGTAGGCGCCTTCGGCGATGCCGACGATGGGGGTGGAGATGGTGGTGGTGAAGACGGAGGCGTAGGGGAGCCGGTAGAGCGGCTCGGGGTTGAGGCGGTGGCCGGGTACCTGGAGGGCGGTGACGGGGCCGAAGCTCAGCGCGCGGTGTTCGGGGACGAACACCTCCTCCACGACGATGTCGTTGGAGCCGGAGCCGCGCAGGCCGACGGTGTCCCAGACCTCGTCGATGCGGTACTGGGAGCGCGGGATCAGGAAGGTCCGCATGTCGACGGGGCGGCCTTCGGCGTCGGTGACGAGTCCGCCGAGCAGGGCCCAGTCGGCGTGGTCGCAGCCGGAGGAGAAGTGCCAGCGGCCGGTGAGGGTGAAGCCTCCGTCGACGGGGGTGACCTTGCCGGTGGGGGCGTAGGAGGAGCAGATCCGCGTGTCGCGGTCCTGGCCCCAGACCTCTTCCTGGGCGCGGGGGTCGTAGAGGGCGACGTGCCAGGGGTGGACGCCGACGACGGAGGCGACCCAGCCGGTGGAGCCGCAGGCCTTGGCTATGTCCTTGACGGCGGCGTAGAAGAGGGCGGGGTCGGCGGCGTACCCGCCGTGGGCCTTCGGCTGGAGCAGCCGGAAGAAGCCGGTGGCGGCGAGTTCCTTGATGCTCGCCTCGGGGACCTTGCGCAGGGTTTCGGCCTCTGCGCTGCGCTCGCGGAGGGCGGGGGCGAGGGCGCGGACCGCTGCGAGGACCTCTTCGTCACTCATGGTGTCCCCTTCTCAGATCAAGGATCTTCGGGTGTTCGGGATCGATGGCGAGGAACGTACGCCGGGCCGTGCCGGGCGCGGAACGAGCTGTTCCCGCTGAGCGGGAAGCTCCTCGGAACTTCTCCGAACTCACTGAAACGACTACTTGAAGTATTACTGAATGAAATAGACCTCTCCGGGTGCTTCCCTCCGGCCGGGGGCGCGTGGCAGGGTCGCCCCAACGCCTCACGCAGGGGGTTTTCTCGTGCTCGACCAGGTCATGGAGCAGGTCATGGAGCAGGTCGCGGAGACCGAGCTCGCACCGCTTTCGCTGCTGGAGAAGGCCGCGAAGGTGCTGGGCGCCTTCGAGGGTCCACAGCCGCGGCTGTCGCTCACCGAGGTCGTGCGCCGCTCCGGAATCCCACGTTCTTCCGCCCACCGGATCCTCGACCAGCTGGTGCAGTTGCGCTGGCTGGACCGTGAGGGCCGGGACTACCGCATGGGCATGCGCATGCTGGAGCTGGGCGCGCTCGCCTCCCACCACAACCGGCTGCGCCGGGCCGCGCTGCCGCTGCTGCACGCGCTGCACGAGCAGACGGGCCGGGTGGTGCACCTGTCGGTGCTCGACGGGGCCGAGGTGGTGTGTCTGGAGCGGATCGGCGGTTCGGAGGCCACCACGGTGCCCTCGCGGGTCGGCGGCCGGATGCCCGCGTACTGCACGGCCGCCGGCAAGGCGATCCTCGCGTTCAGCGAGCCCGCCGCGGTGGAACACGTCCTCGCGCAGGGGCTGCGCCCGCGCACCGCGCGCACCCTGATCCGGCCGCTCGCGCTGCGTTCGGAGCTGGCGGCGGTCCGCGAGCGCGGGGTGGCGTACGACCGGGAGGAGAGCTTCCGGGGCATTTCCTGCGTGGCCGCGCCGCTGCGGGGCGCCGGGCGGGCCGTGGCCGCGGTGTCGGTGTCCTCCTGCCGGGGCGACCGGGAGACGGCCCGTCTCGCGCCGGCGGTACTGGCCTGCGCGCGGTCGGTGTGGCGGGAGCTGTACGGGCCGGGCCGGCCGGGGCGGGCCGCGGCGGCGCCGGCGCGGGACCTGGAGCCGGCGGTCTCGGCGCAGGCGATGGACAACATGATGGGGTGGCTGCGGTTCAGCGAGTGGATGTAGTGGGTAGTGGTACCCCAACGCACGAGTGAACGATTACGGGCCCGACCCCTCGCCAGGGGGCCGGGCCCGTAATCGTTCGTCGGGGCCGTCGGCGGAATCGTCCAGCGGCGGTGCCGTTCGGCGGAGCCGTTCAGCGGAGCCGTTCAGCCGTCGTAGCTGATGCGGACGCGGTCGCCGAGCGGCAGGGCCTGGCAGGCCAGGACGTAGCCTTCGGCCAGGTCCTCGGGGGCCAGGACCTCGTTGCGGACCATCTTGACCTCGCCCTCCAGCACCCGGCAGCAGCAGGCACTGCAGGCGCCTTCGCGGCAGGAGTACGGGGCGCGGACGCCTGCGGCGAGCAGGACGTCGAGCAGCGGGGTCCCGGCGGGCCACTCCACGGTGTGCACGGCCCCCTCGAACTCCACCTCGGCGGTGGCGCCGCCCGTGGAGGCGGTGTCCTGCGCGCCCGCCGGGGCGAAGACGTCCCCGCTCAGGGAGAAGTACCGCTCCCGGTGGATCGTCCGGCCCCGGCCGCCCGAGGCCCGCAGCGCCGTCTCCGCCGCGTCCATCAGCGGAGCGGGCCCGCACAGGTAGGCCTCGCGGCTCGCGTACGGGGCCAGGAGCGGGCCCAGCTGCGGGGCGGTCGGCAGTCCTTGGAGGGTCTCCAGCCAGTGCACGACGGTGAGCCGCCCGGGGTGCTCCTCGGCGAGCCCCCACAGCTCGTCGCGGAAGATCACCGAGCCGGGGTCGCGGTTGGCGTACACCAGCGCGACGTGGCCCCGGCCGGCCACGAGCGCCGACTTCGCGATCGACAGCACCGGGGTGATCCCGCTGCCGCCCGCCACGAGCAGCAGGTCCCGGTCCAGGTCGGGCGGGGTGAAGGTGCCGGCGGGGGGCAGGATCTCCAGCGCGTCGCCGATGCCCACGTCCTGGCACAGCCAGCCGGATCCGAGGCCGCCGGGGACCCTTTTCACGGTGATGCGCAGCGGGTCCCCGGCGTACGGGGAGCCGGCCAGCGAGTAGCAGCGTGCCTCGCCGCCCGCCCCACTCGACGAGGGCACCCGGACGGTGAGGAACTGTCCGGGGCGGTACGGGAGTTCCGCGTCGAGTACGAGGGAGACCGCCTCGGGGGTCTCCTGGATCCGGTCCGTGACGCGGACCAGCAGCCTGCTGGTGGCTCCGCCCCGGGCGACGGCCGGGGCCGGGCCGGGCACTCCCGCGGCGCGGTCCTTCGTACGACCATCGGTGTCAGACATCGGCCGGCACCTCCAGGCGGCCCGCCAGGACGGCGGCCTCGATGCCCGCGCGCAGGACCTCGCAGGAGCGGACGCGGCCGCTGGGGCGGCCCGCACCGGCTGCGGCGGCGATGCGCGGGCAGACCGCGGCGGCCTCGTCGGTCCACTGGACCTGGGTGTGGGCGGGGCTGAACTTCTCGCACAGCACCTGCGTGCCGCACTCCCCGCACACCACGGGGGTCATCACGGGGTCCCGGCCGCGCGGCGGGCGAGGTTCTCGGCGACCTCGGCCTTCCAGGCGGCGGTGGCGCGGGCGGTGTCGATCTCGAACTCGAAGCGGTGGACCATCTCGTCCTTGACGTCGGCGGCGTCCACGTAGAACTGCTCGTACCAGCGGCGGAGCTGGTAGACGGGGCCGTCCTCCTCGGTGAGGAGGGGGTTGTCGATGCGGGTCTTGTTCTTCCAGATCTCGACGTCCTGCTCGAAGCCGACGGCGAGGCCCTCGGAGGTGAGGCGGGCGGCTTCGGCGGCCTGCTCGTCGCTCATGCCGGGGAGCTTCTTGACGATGGTGCCGTACATGAGCATGAAGCTGTTCTCGTCGATCGGGTAATGGCAGTTGATGAGGACCGATTCGAGTTCGACGCCGCCGCCGATGTCGCTCCACAGCTTGTCGATCATGTAGGAGGGGCCGTAGTACGAGGCGTCCGAGCGCAGGCCGCCGCCGGTGGAGAGGGTGCCGAGGTCCACGTCTCCGCGCGGGGTGGACTCCATGTACTGGGTGGCGACGTGGCCGTCGAAGACGTTCTTGAAGTAGTGCGGGAAGGCGTAGTGCACGTAGTAGAAGTGCGCCATGTCGACGACGTTGTCGACGATCTCCCGGCAGTTGGAGTTCTCGACTCGCAGGAAGTTCCAGCTCCAGTCGCTCCACTCCGGGTCGCCGAAGCCCTCGATGACGGGGATCGTGACCTCGGGCGGCGGCGGGTTGCCCTCCGGGTCGTGCCAGACGTAGAGCTGGCCGTTCTGCTCCAGGGTGGTCCAGGCGCGGGTCCTGGCGCGGGGCGGGACGCGGCGGGCGTAGGGGATGGCGGCGCAGCGGCCGTCCCCGGACCAGCGCCAGTCGTGGAAGGGGCAGGCGACGGTGTCGCCCTTGACGGTGCCGTGGGCGAGGTTGCCGCCCATGTGGGGGCAGTAGGCGTTCAGGACGCTCAGCTCGCCGGAGTCGGCCCCCTGGAAGACGACGAGCTTGGTCCCGAAGGCCTGGATCTCGTGCGGGGTTCCGTCCTTGAAGGAGGCCGCGAGTCCCAGGCAGTGCCAGCCGCGGGCGAACCTCGCGGGCACGGCGGCGGCTTCGATGACGCGGGGCTCTTCTTCGATTGCGGTCACGGGGTGGCCCTCCACTTCGTTGTGGGTGTGCTGCGCGGGGATGGGGGGTGACTAGCGGGCTTCGGCGGCGAGTTCGAGCGCGATGTCGATGAGCTGGTCCTCCTGGCCGCCGACGAGGCGGCGTTCGCCCGCGCGCAGGAGGATCTGCGCGCCGGAGACCCCGTAGCGCTCGGCCTGCCGGTAGGCGTGCTTGAGGAAGCTGGAGTAGACGCCGGCGTGGCCCATGAGCAGGGCCATGCGGTCGAGGGTGCACTCGTCGTCCATGACGGGGCGGACCACGTCCTCGGCCGCGTCGATGATCTTCAGGACGTCGATGCCGGTGCGGATGCCCATCTTGCGGCAGACGGCGGCGAAGGCCTCGACGGGCGTGTTCCCGGCTCCCGCGCCGAGGCGCCGAGTGGAGCCGTCGATCTGCAGCGCGCCGGCGCGGACGGCGGCGACCGAATTGCCCACGCCCAGGCCGAGGTTCTCGTGACCGTGGAAGCCGACCTGGGCGTCGGGGCCGAGCTCGGCGACGAGCGCCGCGACCCGGGCGGTGACCTCGTCCATGACCATGGCGCCGGCCGAGTCGACCACGTACACGCACTGGCAGCCGGCGTCGGCCATGATCCGGGCCTGGCGGGCCAGGTTCTCGGGGGTGGTGGAGTGGGCCATCATCAGGAAGCCGACGGTCTCCAGGCCCATCTCACGGGCGAGCCCGAAGTGCTGGACGGAGATGTCGGCCTCGGTGCAGTGGGTGGCGATCCGGCAGATCTGTCCGCCGTTGGCGTGGGCGGCGCGGATGTCGTCCTTCACGCCGAGGCCCGGAAGCATCAGGAAGGCGATCTTCGCCTGGCGCGCCGTCTCGGCGGCGATCTTGATGAGCTCCTGCTCGGGGGTCTTGGAGAAGCCGTAGTTGAAGGAGGACCCGCCGAGTCCGTCGCCGTGCGTGACCTCGATGACGGGGACGCCCGCGCCGTCGAGGGCGGAGACGATCGACCGTACGTCCTCGCCCGTGAACTGGTGGCGCTTGGCGTGCGAGCCGTCGCGCAGGGAGGAGTCGGTGATCCGGATGTCGAGGGTGTCGGAGTAGCTCGGGCGGTCCGTCATGCCTGCAGTCCCTTCGCGAACTCCTCGCCGACCTTGGTGGCGGCGGCGGTCATGATGTCGAGGTTTCCGGCGTAGGGCGGCAGGTAGTCCCCGGCGCCCTCCACCTCCAGGAAGATCGCGACCCGGGCCATGCCGCCGTTGAGCGGGGAGGGGTCGTCGAACTGCGGCTCGGTGCGCAGCCGGTAGCCGGGTACGTACGAGGCCACGTCCGCGGCGACCTGTTTGACGGAGGCCGCGATGGCCTCGCGGTCGGCGTCGGCGGGGATCGCGCAGAAGACGGTGTCGCGCATGATGACCGGTGGATCGGCGGGGTTGAGGATGATGATGGCCTTGCCGCGGGCGGCGCCGCCGATCTCCTCGATGCCCCGGGAGGTGGTACGGGTGAACTCGTCGATGTTGGCGCGGGTGCCCGGGCCGGCCGAGACGGAGGCCACCGAGGCGACGATCTCCGCGTAGGCGACGGGGACCACGCGGGAGACGGCGTACACCATGGGGATGGTGGCCTGGCCACCGCAGGTGATCATGTTGACGTTGGCCCGGTCGAGGTGGGCGGTCAGGTTCGCGGGCGGGACGACCGCGGGACCGACGGCGGCGGGGGTCAGGTCGACGGCCTTGATGCCGAGTTCGGCGTAGCGCGGGGCGTTGGAGCGGTGCACGTAGGCGGAGGTGGCCTCGAAGACCAGGTCCGGCAGTTCGTCCTGGGCCAGCAGCCAGTCCACGCCCGCGTGGGAGGCTTCGAGTCCGGCGCGGCGGGCGCGGGCCAGGCCCTCGCTGTCGGGGTCCACGCCGATCATCCAGCGGGGTTCTATGTGCGGGGAGCGCAGGAGCTTGTAGAGCAGGTCGGTCCCGATGTTCCCGGAGCCGACGATGGCGGCGGTCGCTTTCGGCGTGTTCGTCATGGCACCTCAGATGGATCAGATGAAGGAGAGGGACACCGGGCCGAGCCCGGTGAAGTCGGCGGTGTACGTCCGCCCGGCGGCCACGTCCACGGCGCGGGTGCAGGACCCGGGCAGGATCAGGTGGCCCTTGCGGAGCTGGACCCCGAAGCGGGCGACGGTGCGGGCCAGCCAGGCGACGGAGGCGGCCGGATCGCCGAGCACGGCGTCGCTGCGGCCGCTCGCCAGGGTGTCGGATCCGCTGGTCAAGGTGGCGTCGACGGCCTTGAGGTCCAGCGCGCGGGGGTCGCGTCCCTCACCGATGACGTATCCGGCGGAGGAGGCGTTGTCGGCGATGGTGTCGGCGATGGTGATCCGCCAGTCGGCGATCCGGCTGTCGATGAGCTCCAGGGCCGGGACGACCCGCTCGGTGGCGGCCAGCACGTCGGCGACGGTGCAGCCCTCGCCGGGGAGGTCCTCGCCGAGCACGAAGCCGACCTCGACCTCGACGCGCGGCGCGCAGTACGCGGCGGCGGGGACCGGGGTGTCCTCGTACAGCTCCATGGAGTGCAGCAGGTGCCCGTAGTCGGGTTCGTCGACGCCCATCATGGCCTGCATGACGGGGGACGACAGTCCGACCTTGTGCCCGGTGACGCGGTCGCCGGCCGCGAGGCGGTGGCGGATGTTGAGGAGCTGGATCTCGTAGGCGTCCTCGGTGTCGATGCCGGGGAAGCGGGCGCCGAGCGGTGCGACGGGCGTCCGCCCGTGCTCGGCGGATCGCAGCTGCTGCGCGACCTGAAGCCGGTGGCGGTCCGAGAGCATGTGCGGGTCCTTGCGTGCGGTGGAGGCGGGTTCGGTGCGGCGAGGCTAGACGGCCCGCGTCCGGCGCCGGGAGGGCGTTTTCCCGGCCACCGGGAAAGGCCCGTCCGGACGGAAATCCGTGGGGCGCGGGCAACCCCGCAGGCTCTTCCGGGGTCTTGCCTACGGCTCGCGCACGCACCACCGCACCGCGCGCGAGCCGCCGGTGCCGCCGGAGCGTCCGGATCGGCACCGTGGCCACCACCAGCAGAGAGAGACCGATGAACCTTCGCCGCACCCTGGCGACCCTGGCCGCGACGACCGTCGTGGCGCCTGCCGTACTCCTGACCGCGACACCCGCCAACGCTGCCGTCGCTGCTGCCACCGTTGCCGCTCGGACGGCCGTGACGGCGCCCGTGCCGGCGCCCGCGGCCTCCGACCCGTTCGCGTCCTGCACGTCCTGGACCCAAGCCGACCGGATCACCACCGAGCTGCTGGGCTTCCCCACCCGGCTCGTCGCGGGAACCTGGTCCACCTTCACGTTCCGCACGGTGAACGTCTCCACGAGCCCGCTGAAGGCCGTCGGGGCGAACGTCGACGTCTCGGCGTGGGGAGCCGGCGTCCCCTCCGCGCGCCTCGGGCTCACCGTCCAGTGGTACGACCGGGCGGCGAAGAAGTGGCGGCCGACGCCCACGCGCGTGTCCGACTTCGCCACCGTCTCCGGGGTCCTGAAGCCCGGCGCCCGCTCCGACGTCCGCATGCGCGTCATGGCCGACCGCCGGTCGAAGGCCGGCGACGGCTTCGCCTTCGAGTTCGCCCGGTACGCCGGCGCGGACGGCGTCTGCGGTCACGCGGGGACGATCCACGAGTACGACTTCGTAGTGGAACCGGCCGCCCCCGCCCCGAAGCCGACCCCCAC
This sequence comes from Streptomyces sp. NBC_00335, assembly GCF_036127095.1. Taxonomy (GTDB): domain Bacteria; phylum Actinomycetota; class Actinomycetes; order Streptomycetales; family Streptomycetaceae; genus Streptomyces. Next base: position 6,457,187 of record NZ_CP108006.1, on the reverse strand, counting down.
ACCGACGCCGACGCCGTCGCCGAAGCCCGCCACCCGCTGACGCAGCGGCCCCGCCCTGCTCCGCGCCGACCCGCCCCGCAGCCTCGGTCGGCGCGGAGCGGGCCGGACCGCGATTCCCACCCGGGGTCCACAGGCCCGATCGGCGGGCCGGGGCCCGCAGCCAGCGCCCTCCCCGGCCTCGGCAGCCCCGGTCTCAGCGCGCCCCGTACACCGGCTGCGGCCGCTCCGACTCCGCCAGGAGCTTCGTCGTCGCCTCGCCCGCCTCCGACGGAGTCCACCGCGCTCCGCAGTCGGCCGTGGGCCCCGGCCGCCAGCCCTCCATGACCGTGATGCGGCCGCCCTCCGCCTCGAAGACGCGGCCCGTGACCCCGGCGGAGGCGTCGGAGCCGAGCCACACCACCAGCGGGGACACGTTCTCCGCGGCCATCGCGTCGAAGGCCCCGGCTTCCGGGGCGGCCATGGTGTCCGCGAAGGTCTGCTCGGTCATCCGGGTCCGCGCCGCGGGGGCGATCGCGTTGACCTGGACCCCGTAGCGGCCCATCTCCGCCGCCGACACCAGGGTCAGCCCGAGGATCCCGGCCTTGGCCGCGCTGTAGTTGCCCTGGCCCACGGACCCGAGCAGCCCCGCCCCGGAGGAGGTGTTGACGACCCGCGCGGCGACCTGCCGGCCCTCCTTCGCCTCGGCCCGCCAGTACGCCGCCGCGTGCTTCAGCGGCAGGAAGTGCCCCTTCAGGTGGACCCGCATCACGGCGTCCCAGTCGTCCTCGTCGAGGTTAACGAGCATCCGGTCGCGCAGGAACCCCGCGTTGTTGACGAGGGTGTCCAGCCGCCCGAAAGTCGAGACGGCCGTCTCGACCAGTGAGGCCGCGCCTTGTGCCGTCGCGATGTCGCCGCCGTGCGCCACCGCCTCCCCGCCCATGGCCCGGATCTCGGCGACGACCTGAGCCGCCGGGCTCTCCGGCCCGGGCAGCCCGTCCAGGCCGACGCCGAGGTCGTTGACCACGACCCGCGCCCCTTCCTCGGCGAAGGCCAGCGCGTGGGCCCGGCCCAGCCCCCGCCCGGCGCCCGTCACGATGACCACACGGCCTTCGGCAAGTCCCATGTCAGCTCTCCTTGTTCGCAGTTGCCGCATCCAAAAACGCCGGCCGCTCGCCGCCCCCGTGGACGAGCAGGCTCGCCCCGCTCACGTACCCGGCCCGGTCGGAGGCCAGGAAGACGGCCGCCTCGCCCACGTCCGAGGGCTCCGCCAGCCGCCCCAGCGGTACGGTCGCGCCGACCGCCGCGATCCCGCTCTCGTCGCCGTAGTGCAGGTGCGAGAGCTCGGTCCGCACCATGCCCAGGACCAGCGAGTTGACCCGTACCTCGGGGGCCCACTCCACGGCCATGGAGCGGGCCAGGTTCTCCAGGCCCGCCTTCGCCGCCCCGTAGGCCGCGGTGCCCGGCGAGGGCCGGGTCCCGCTGACGCTGCCGATCATGACGATCGAGCCCCGGGTCTCCCGGAGCCAGGGGTACGCGGCGACCGAGGCGGTCATCGGGGCGATGAGGTTGAGCTCGACGACCCGTGCGTGGCGCTCCGCCTCGCCCTCCCCCAGCAGCCGGTACGGGGTTCCGCCGGCGTTGTTGACCAGGCAGTCGAGCCGCCCGTGGCGCCTGGCGACCGCGCCGAAGAAGTCCTGCACGGCGGCCGGATTGCGCAGGTCGACGGCGGTGAACGACGCCGTACGGCCCTCGACCGCGACCGGTTCCTCCGGTGGCCGGCGCGCGCAGACGACGACTTCGGCCCCCGCCGCGAGGAACGACCGCGCGATCCCGGCGCCGACGCCCCGGGTTCCGCCGGTGACGACGACAACCCTCCCGTTGAGCTCCATCGGCTGCTACCTTCCTCACCTAACAAATGTTTGGTGGAAAGGTAGCTGATCCGCTCATGGGTGTCTCCACCTCAAGCCCCGACAAGGGCATCGCACTCGTCACAGTCGACTTCCCGCCCGTCAACGCACTGCCCGTGCAGGGCTGGTACGACCTGGCCGACGCCCTGCGCGCGGCCGGCCGCGACCCGGAGGTCCGGTGCGTGGTGCTGGCCGCCGAGGGCCGCGGCTTCAACGCCGGCGTCGACATCAAGGAGATGCAGCGCGACACCGGCCACGCCTCGCTCATCGGCGCCAACCGGGGCTGCTACGAGGCCTTCGCCGCCGTCTACGAGTGCGAGGTCCCGGTCGTGGCGGCCGTGAACGGCTTCTGCCTCGGCGGCGGGATCGGCCTGGTCGGCAACGCCGACGCCATCGTCGCCTCCGAGGACGCGACCTTCGGACTGCCGGAACTGGACCGGGGCGCCCTCGGGGCCGCCACCCACCTGGCCCGGCTCGTCCCCCAGCACCTCATGCGGACCCTGTACTACACCTCGCGCACCGCCACCGCCGCGGAACTGCACGCCCACGGCTCGGTGTGGAAGGTGGTCCCGCCGGGCGAACTGCGGGCGGCCGCCCTGGAGCTGGCCGCCGAGATCGCGAAGAAGGACGGGTACCTCATCCGGCTCGCCAAGGCGGCCATCAACGGCATCGACCCCGTGGACGTGCGCCGCAGCTACCGCTTCGAGCAGGGCTTCACCTTCGAGGCCAACCTCAGCGGCGTGGCCGACCGGGTCCGCGACACCTTCGGCAGCAGCGGACCGACCGGAACCACCGGAGCAAAGGCGGAATCGGCATGACCGACAAGAGCATGACCCCCGAAGAGGCGGTCGGCCGCCTCGGCAGCGGAATGACCATCGGCATCGGCGGCTGGGGTTCGCGCCGCAAGCCCATGGCCCTGGTGCGCGCACTGCTCCGCTCCGAGATCACCGACCTCACCGTGATCTCGTACGGCGGCCCCGACGTCGGCCTGCTCGCCGCCGCCGGCCGGATCCGCAAGCTGGTCACCCCCTTCGTCACCCTCGACTCCATCCCGCTGGAGCCGCACTACCGGGCCGCCCGCGAGAGCGGCGCCTTCGCCCTCACCGAGCTCGACGAGGCCATGTTCATGTGGGGCCTGCACGCGGCCGTCAACCGGATGCCCTTCCTGCCCGTCCGCGCCGGCCTCGGCTCCGACGTCATGCGCGTCAACCCCGAGCTGCGCACCGTCACCTCCCCGTACGCCGACGGGGAGGAGTTCGTGGCGGTCCCCGCCCTGCGCATGGACGCGGCCCTGGTCCACCTCAACCGCGCCGACCGGCTCGGCAACGCCCAGTACCTGGGCCCGGACCCCTACTTCGACGACCTCTTCTGCGAGGCCGCCGACGCCGCCTACGTCTCCTGCGAGCAGATCGTCGAGACCGCCGAGCTCGCCAAATCCGGGCCCCCGCAGTCCCTGCTCGTCAGCCGCCACTCGGTGACCGGGGTCGTGGAGACCCCGAACGGCGCGCACTTCACCTCCTGCGCCCCCGACTACGACCGCGACGAGGCCTTCCAGAAGCTGTACGCGACCACCCCCTGGCCGGAGTTCGCCGAGCGCTTCCTCTCCGGCGGCAGCGAGCACGCCTACCAGTCGGCCGTCCAGGCCTGGCACGAGGAGCAGAAGTGAGCACGCCCTCCACGACGACCACGGCCGCGGTCACCCGCGCCGAGTACTGCGTGATCGCCTGCGCCGAGGCCTGGCGGGACAACGGCGAGGTGCTGGCCAGCCCGATGGGCCTGGTGCCCTCCTTCGGGGCCCGCCTCGCGAAGCGGACCTTCTCCCCCGACCTGCTGCTGACCGACGGCGAAGCCCTGCTGGTCGGGCTCGACGGCTCGGCCGAGGGCTGGCTCCCCTACCGCCGTCACCTGACGATGGTCACCGGCGGCCGCCGGCACGTGATGATGGGCGCCAGCCAGATCGACCGGTTCGGCAACCAGAACATCTCCTGCATCGGGGACTGGGAGCAGCCGGCCCGCCAGCTCCTCGGAGTGCGCGGCGCCCCGGTGAACACCCTGAACAATCCGGTGAGCTACTGGATCCCCAAGCACTCCACCCGGGTGTTCGTCGAGCGCGTCGACATGGTGAGCGGCGTGGGCTACGACCGCGCGGAGGCGGCCGGGGTGAGCCGCTTCCACCGGCTCCCCCGCGTGGTCAGCGATCTCGGCGTCTTCGACTTCTCCGGCCCCGACCACGCCATGCGCCTGGTCTCCCTGCACCCCGGGGTCACGGTGGAGCAGGTCCGGGCGGCGACCGGCTTCGAGCTGGACCTCCCCGCGGAGGTCCCGTACACGCGGGAGCCGACGCCCCAGGAGCTGCGGCTGATCCGCGAGGTCATCGACCCCAAGGGTCTGCGCGACCGCGAAGTGCGGGTCTGAGCCGATGGAGACGGCATTCACCAGGCTGGTCGGTGTCGAGCATCCGATCGTGCAGACGGGCATGGGCTGGGTCGCGGGTCCGCGCCTCGTGTCCGGGGCGGCGAACGCGGGCGCGCTCGGGATCCTGGCCTCGGCGACCATGACGATGGAGCAGCTGCGGTCGGCGGTCCACGAGGTCAAGTCCCGTACGGACGCCCCGTTCGGGGTCAATCTGCGCGCGGACGCCGGGGACGCGGCCGAGCGGGCGCAGCTGATCATCGACGAGGGCGTACGGGTGGCCTCCTTCGCGCTGGCCCCGTCCAGGGAGCTGATCGCGCGGCTCAAGGACGCGGGCGTGGTCGTGATCCCCTCGATCGGGGCCCGCCGGCACGCCGAGAAGGTCGCGGCGTGGGGCGCGGACGCGGTGATCGTGCAGGGCGGCGAGGGCGGCGGGCACACCGGTGACGTGGCCACGACGGTGCTGCTGCCGCAGGTGGTCGACGCGGTGGACATCCCGGTGATCGCGGCGGGCGGGTTCAGCGACGGCCGCGGTCTGGTGGCGGCGCTGGCCTACGGGGCGGCGGGCATCGCCATGGGCACCCGGTTCCTGCTGACCTCCGACTCGACGGTCCCGGACGCGGTGAAGGCCGAGTACCTGAAGGCGACCGTGAAGGACGTCACCGTCACCACGGCCGTGGACGGGCTCCCGCACCGGATGCTGCGCAGCGAGCTGGTCGCCTCCCTGGAGCGGGCCGGGCGGGCGAAGGCGCTGGCCAAGGCGGTGCGGCACGCGGCCGGATTCAAGAAGCTTTCGGGTCTGACCTGGGCGGAGATGGTCCGGGACGGCCTCGCGATGAAACACGGCAAGGACCTGTCCTGGAGCCAGGTGCTGCTCGCCGCGAACACCCCCATGCTCCTCAAGGCGTCCATGGTCGAGGGCCGTACGGACCTCGGTGTCATGGCATCGGGCCAGGTCGCGGGCGTGATCGAGGATCTTCCGTCCTGTGCGGAGCTCGTCACCCGCGTCATGGCCGAGGCCCACGCCGTGCTGGACCGGCTGGCCGGCCTCGCGCCCCCACAGCTTCTCCCCCTCCCCCCACACCCGCTCGGCACCCTGCCACCACCAGGGTGATTCCCCTTCTCCGTTACAGGAGTTGCCCCAGATGAGCCGTGCCAGAATCCGCCTGGCGACCGCGGTGCTCGCTTCCGCCCTCGCCATCGGCACCCTGCCCGCCGCCGCGTACGCCGCGCCGGCCGACAGCGCCTCCGCCTCGCGTCACCACACGCACACGCAGCCGGCGGAAACGATCCGCCAGATCCCCCTCCAGGGCGCGGTCAACGTCCGCGACCTCGGTGGCTACCGCACGTGGACGGGAGGCCAGGTTCGTCAGGGACTGGTCTACCGCGCCGACGCGCTGGGCAAGCTGACCGCCTCGGACATCACAGCCGTGGGCGGTCTGGGCCTCAAAAAGGTCCTCGATTTCCGCATCCCCATGGAGGTCCAGTACGACGGGGCCGACAAGCTGCCCGCCGGTCTGACCTCCACCGCACGCCCGGTCAACGACAACGGCCTGTACGGGCTGCTGATGTCCGCGATAGGCAGCGGTGATCCCGTGAAGCAGGAGCAGATGCTCGGCGGCGGCCGCGCCGAGGCGTACATGCGCGACGTGTACCGCGCGTTCGTGACCAACCCCGGGAACCGGGCGCAGTTCGCGACCACCCTCCGCGAGATCGCCGACGGCAACCAGGGCCCGCTGCTGTACCACTGCACCTCGGGCAAGGACCGGACCGGCTGGATGAGCTACGTCCTGCTGAACGCCCTGGCCGTGCCGAAGGCCACGGCCGAGCGCGACTACCTGGCCTCGAACACCTTCCGCGCGGCGTACGACGCCCAGGTGCGGGCGGGCGTCAAGGCGTCGGGCCGGATGCAGAACCCCGATCTGCTGATCCCGCTCCAGGAGGTCCGCCAGGACTACCTGGACGCGGCGACCGCGCAGATGGAGGCCGACTACGGCAGCCTCTACGGCTACCTCACCGACGGCCTCGGCCTGGACCTGCGGACCCTGGCGAAGCTCCAGGTGAAGATGGTCCGCTAGGCACGGGCCGGACCCGGAAAACA